>JAFGSS010000019.1 GCA_016934555.1 Acidobacteriota bacterium
CGCCGGTTGTGTTCGCTCCGTGGATGGTGTATCTTAATCATGTCTGGGTCAAAAGCCCCAGAAACCCCGCCTTACGGAGGTGCTTATGTTTGTTCTCCGGCCCTCGCGCTTGATCCCCCTCCTCCTTCTCATCCTTCTGCCCGTCGCGCCCTTTGCCCAGCAGAGTCCGGCGACGAAGGAACCGACGCCGTCGACCCCGTCGACCCCTTCGGTCCCCACCGTCCCCTCTGCGCCGAAGGTCGTACCCCAGCCCGGAATCTTCACCGTCCCCGATTTTCGCCTCCCGCCGCGCGAAATCCAGCCGATCTTCCTCGCGGGGAACGTCATGCGCGAGGATGGGAGCCCCCCTCCCGTCGGTACCATCATCGAACTGGACTGCGGCACTTCCAGGACGAGGGAGGCCTCGGTGGGGCCGAACGGGTATTTCGCCTTTCAGTACGGGGGGGCGCAGCGGTTCAACTCGATCGTCCCCGACGCCAGCGAGGGGAACGGTCATATCAACGACGAGGATGCCGTCTACTGGAACCCGCTGAGGTCCAGCGCCGACTCCCGGGTCGAGACCACCACCCCTTTGTACATCCGGCTTTCGGGGTGCGACCTCAAGGCGCAGGTCGCGGGCTACCGCTCGAGTTCGCTCACCCTCAACCCCACCAACCTCACCCGGGTCAATTCCCTGGGGACCATCATCGTGTACCCGCTCGAGCGGGTGCGCGGCACCGTGGTCAGCGCCGCCAGCCTGCTGGCGCCCAAGAAGGCGAAGGAGCGGCTGAAGCGGGCGCGCAAGGCCCTGGAGAAGGGGAAAGACGAGGAGGCCGAATCGCTGCTCCGGGAGGCGATCGCCGGGTACGGGGCCTTCGGGGAAGCATGGCTGGAACTGGGGAGGCTCGAACAGGGCGGCGCTCGCTACGCGGAGGCGCGCGAGGCCTACGAACGCGCCCTCGCGGGAGACCCCCTGTACGTCCCACCCTACGTGGCGCTGGGGTGGCTCAACGCCCTGGAGCGGAAGTGGGCGGAGGCGGCCGACATCATCGAAAAGGCGCTGGACCTCGATCCGGTGAGCTTCCCGGAAGCCTATTACGTGAGCGCGCTGGCTCATTACAACCTGGGGGATTACGACCAGGCGGGAAAGAGGGCGGAGCAGACGGTCCTCAGGGACAGCACCTACCAGTTCCCCAAGGTCCACCTGATCCGGGCGAACCTGTTCTCCCTGCGGCGGGACACGGGGGCGGCCGACGAGGCGATGCGCCTTTACCTCCGGCACGCGCCGGACGCGCCCGAGGCGGAACTGGTCCGGGCGCGGCTGGAGAACGGGCGCCCCGGCCCCCCCGAAAAGCGCTGACGCAAGATCAGTCGGGCGCGCCCTTGCGCGCCTGCGCGAGCGCGGCTCGGAACTTGTCGATCTCGACCCGGTAGGCGGCCTGGATCCTCTCGATCCGCTCGGCGGGCCAGGCCGGGTCCCACCCCAGCCCCAGGTCCTCGGCCGCCAGGACGATGGAGAACTGTGCCCCGGGGGGACGGCGGGAGATGATGGTGGTGACGTTGCAGATGCGCTCTCGCGAGCTGCAGTCGCTGCAGGTCCCGGTCCGGGCGCAGGGGGTGTCGACCCCCAGGCACTTCGCGTGGTAGGGGGCGATGACGTGCTGCACGCGGTCGAGCGCCTCGTCGACGTCGGCGACGATCTTGTTGGCACCGATGAGGAGGATGACGCGCCGCATCCCGTGGGCCATGGCCGCCACCCGGTTCCCCATCCCGTCGATGTTGACGATCTTCCCGTCCAGGGTGAGGGCGTTGGCGCTCACGAGCAGCACGTCCCGGCGCTCGCGCCCCCCCGCATCCTCCCCCGGCGCGGGGAAATCGAGCCCCGGGTTCCCCCTGGCGCGCAGCAGGTCCAGGAGTCCCAGCTGGCCCACCGACACCGACCCCGCCATTTCCAGGGAGGCGTCCGGCTCGATCCAGTCGAGGATGACGCTGACGGCGCTCTGCGCCTTCTCGACGCAGATGACGGGGTCGAAACCGTTGTGCCTGAGCGCCGCGGCGGCGATTTCCAGCTTTTCTCTCTCGGTCATGGCATTCCTTTCCGGCCCACGGGCGCGTGCGGCCCGGCGGATCAGTCCTGTTTGGGCGGCGCCCCGAAGAGGCCGTGGACCTCCTTGAGCTCCCGGATGATGTCGATGTGCTGGGGGCACTTGTCCATGCAGTCGCCGCATTCGACGCAGCCGGAGGCGCGCTCCTGGTCCGGCATCAGGTTGCCGTAGAAAAAGCTGCAGAACTCCCGCCCCGGGAACATGAAATAGTCGTTGTAGAGCTGGAAGTTATGCGGGATGTCGACGCCGTTCGGGCAGGGCATGCAGTAGGCGCAGCCGGTGCAGTCCACCTTGACCATCTCGCGGTAGAGGGCGCGCGCCCGGTCGAAACGGGCGAGTTCCTCCTCGGTGAGGGAGCCGGGCGCGGCGTCCCGGACCGTGCGCGTGTGCTCCTGGAGCTGCTCGAGGGTGCTGGACCCGGTCAGCACGGTCGAGACGCCGGGGTGGTTCCACACCCAGCGCATTGCCCACTCCGCCGGGGTGCGGCGGACGGGGGCTTCGTCCCAGAGCGCCTGGACGCGGGCCGGGATCCTGTGGACCAGCTGCCCGCCGCGCAGCGGTTCCATCACCACCACCCCGATATTCCGGGCGGCGGCGTAGGCCAGCCCCTCCTCCCCCGCCTGGTAGGCGCGGTCGTAGAAATTGTACTGGATCTGGCACACGTCCCAGTCGTAGGCGTCGATGATCGAACGGAAGACCTTGATTTCGTCGTGGAAGGAGAAGCCCGCCGCCCGGATGCGGCCCTCCGCCTTCAGCCCGTCCAGGAACTCGAGCACCCCCAGGTCCCTCATCTTGTCCCAGAAGGGGCGGTTGAGGCTGTGGATCAGGTAGACGTCCACGTAATCGGTCTGGAGTTTGCCGAGCTGCTCCCGGAACACCTTCTCGAAGTCCTCGCGCCTCTCGATGTTCCAGACCGGGAGCTTGGTCGCGATCATCACCTTGGTGCGGACCGGGCGGAGGACCCTCCCCAGGTACCGCTCGCTCTGGCCGCCGTGATACCCGTAGGCCGTATCGAAGTAGTTCACCCCCTGGTCGAGGGCGTGGCCCACCATCCTGTCCGCGTGCTCCTCGTCGATCGGGATCTTCGGGTCGAACCCGGCGAGCCCTCCGGGGTTGCCCACCATCGGCAGGCGCATCCCCCCGAACCCCAGAATCGAAACATCCAGATCGGTCTTCCCCAGTTTGCGGTAGCGCATGTCTCCTCCTTCGGTTTTCCTATTTCAGCGCTTCAGCCCCGAGGCGGGCGACGGCGTCCCGGGCGGCCGCCTCGAGGGTTTCGAGCTCGTCGTCTGTGGGCGCAGGGTAGACCGACACGAGCAGCGTCTTCACCCGTTCCCTCGCCTCGGTCGCGGCGCCGTATCCGGCGCGGGCCGCGAGCGCGTACCACACGTAGGCGTCGGAGAGATCCTCGACGACGCCCGTCCCGTTCTCATAGGAGTGCCCGACGCAGTACTGCGCCCGGCTGTCCCCCCGGTGGGCGAGCGCCGCGCAGGTCATGAAATCGGTCCGCGGTGTTTCCCCGCCCCCGGCCGTCATCCGGGTGAGGATCCCCTTGAGGGCCGCCTCTCTCTCTTCGGCCGTCAACGACCCCTGGAACCGCATCCACTCGAGGATTTCGGCATCGTCGGGCCGCGTAACGGCACCCTCGTCGAGCTCCGGACCCGCAACGCCGGGCGCCGCGCCCCCCCATCCAAAAAGAAACATAAGGGTTACCAGAAATAAACGTGCGTGCATGCGTCCTCCAGAATCAGGCGGAATCGTCCGGAATCGGGCGGAACCGTAACCGCCGCCGGGTTTCGCAAGTATCGTAACCTGTCGGGCCCTTCCTGGCAACCTCGAGGAGGCGCCCCCCCGGCGGGGGAGGCCGGGAATTTCGTCACTATGTTTCCCCCGGGGGGAGGGTTTGGGGTAAGATCACGGGTCGGACCGCCACGGCCCGAGGAAAAGGAGTCGGAAGCATGGAATTGACGGAAACGCTCAAAGGGGCCTTCGCCCCCCTCGCGGACTTCATCGCCGCGCACCCCGAAATCATCCTGGAACCAAGCGAGGTCTCGATCCCGCAGGAGGTGCGCGGGGAGTTCTACCGCCGTTTCGACGAGGCGCGCCGCGCCGTCGTCGCCTCCCACCTCGACGCGCTTCCCGTGGACGCGGCGGCGCTGGCGCGGCGGATGGCCGAGGTGGAAAGGGAAGTGACCGGCCTTTTGGGCCTCGAGCGGATCGATGCGCCGGTGGATTTGGCCTCCTTCCTGGAAAATCCCGCCGAGGGGCTCGCGCGCGTCCTCTACAACCGGATGTTCGACCTGCTCCAGGGGAAGATGACGGGGGAAGAGTTCGAGACCCGGGCGGGGGACGACCTCCGCATGGCGGCCGTGGAACTGTACCGCCTCGGCTACGAGCGCTGGGCCGCGCTCTCCATCATCAGGATGCTCGACCCGGAGGAGGGCTTCGGCGTGGAGCTCGACGAGGATTCGAAACCCTTCCTCGGGCCGCTCACCGAGATCGCCTTCGGCCGGCAGGCGCACCACCCGACGATGCGGCTGCCGGAGTTCGTCCTGCGCCTGCGGGGCTCCGGGCGCCTGGTCGCGGTGAAGGTGCCCCTGGCGCGCGAGGTGGACGGCTACGGCGTGCGCTACAAGCCCGCGGTGCGCCCCAGGAAGAAGACGGGGGACACCTCCTATACCCTCGACAGCCGGGTGATGCTCCTGTCGCTCATGGAATCGCCCGGCAGCATCCCCGTCTTCGCCGACATCTACGAATGCACCCGCACGAGCCCCGACGTGATGATCGAGTTCGCGGCCGCCGGGGAGCTCGAGGACTCCTTCGCGATCGACCTGCTCCGCAAGCACCTCTGGGACCTGAAGCCGAAGGACGGGGGGAGCGTGGTGGTGATCGGCCCTCTCCCGGCCGAGCCGCCCGAACTGCCCGGGGCGCGCCTGGTGGCCCCCGGCTTCGACACGGCCGGGCTCGGCAACCTCATCGAACCGCTGCGGGCCTGATTACAGGCCGACAGCCGCCCATGACTCCCGCGTCGCCTTCTGCTCGGGGCTGTTGCGCCCGTAGAGTTCCCCCGCCGCGGTGACGGAGCGGGAACAGGCGTCCCGGAAGGTGGAATTGGGGCGGAGCTTGTCCCGCAGGGTCCGGTACCAGATCTGCCCCGCCCTTTCCCACGGGTACCCCCCGAGGCGCAGGGCCAGTTCGCAGAAGGCGCGGTTGGGGATCCCCGAGTTCAGGTGCACCCCGCCGTTGTCCTCGTTCGTGTCGATGTAGTCCTTCATGTGCCCCGGCTGGGGGTCCTTGCCCAGCACCGGGTCGTCGTAGGCCGTCCCCGGCTCCTTCATCGAGCGCAGGGCGCGGGCTCCGACCCCGGGGCGGAACAGGCCCACCCCGATGAGCCAGTCCGATTCTTCGGCCGTCTGGCGGCGCCGGTACTGCTTGACCAGGATCCCGAACACGTCGGCGAACGATTCGTTCAGCGCCCCCGGCTGGCCCCGGTAGACCAGGTCGGCCTCGTACTGCACCACGCCGTGCGCCAGTTCGTGCCCGATGACGTCGAGCGCCCGGGTGAAGGGGCCGAAGATCACCCCGTCGCCGTCGCCGTAGACCATCTGCCGCCCGTTCCAGAAGGCGTTGTCGTAGTCCTTCCCGTAGTGGACGGTGGCGTCGAGCCGCATCCCGCGGTCGTCGACGGAGTTGCGGTCGAACACCTTGCGCCACATCTCGTAGGTGGCCCCGGCGCCGCTGTAGGCCTCGTTGACGCGCGCGTCGCGGCTCGCGGCGCCCCCCTCGGAGCGCACGAGCCTGCCGGGCAGGTCGTAGCGGTGGCGCGCGTCGAAGACCGAACGCCGCAGCCGCCCGGGGACCACGGCGAGCCGGGTGAGCGGGGGGAGGGCGCGCCGCTCGCCCCGGATCTGCTCCGAATCGGTCAGGGTGGCCCATGCCAGCGCCTGCTGGCGCCGGCTGCCGTGGACCGCGATCGACCTCAAGAGGTACGGGGGGATGATGCCGTATCGGATCATGCTGCCTCCTTGGTTGAGGCCGAATGTAAATCAAACGGGGTACGGGAGGCAAGACAAAATTCGAATGTTCAATCCAGCAGCAGGGCCAGGTCCTCGGGGGCCAGGGAGGCGAGCAGGCTGTTGTCCTCCCGGATGATGGCGTCGGCGATCTCGCGCTTGCTCTCCTGCAGCGCCAGGACCTTCTCCTCGACCGTGTCGCGGGCGATGATGCGGTAGGCGAAGACCGAGCGGGTCTGGCCGATCCGGTGGGTGCGGTCGACCGCCTGGGCCTCGACGGCGGGGTTCCACCAGGGGTCGAGGAGGTAGACGTACTCGGCCGCGGTCAGGTTCAGGCCGAGGCCCCCGGCCTTCAGGCTGACGAGGAAGAGGGGGCACCCGGGATCGTTCTGGAAGCGCTCCACGGCGCGGGCGCGGTCGCGCGTCTGCCCGTCGAGGTACTCGTAGACGATCCCGGCCGCGTCCAGGCGCCGGCGCACGATGGCGAGCATCGAGGTGAACTGGGAAAAGACCAGGGCCTTGTGCCCCTCGTCGATCACCTCCTCCAGCTGCGGCATCAGCATGTCGAGCTTCGCGCTCGACTCGGCGGCGCGCGCGCTGTCGACCAGGCCCGGGTGGATCGCCGCCTGGCGCAACCGCAGGAGCGCCTCCAGGATGTGCATCTGCGACCGGGCCATCCCCTCGCTCTCGATCCGGCCGAGCAGCGAGCGGCGGTAGTGCTCCCGCAGTTCGTCGTACAGGGCGCGCTGCGCCGGCTCCAGTTCGCAGAAGAGGGTGTGTTCCACCTTTTCCGGCAGGTCGCGGGCCACCTGCGCCTTGGTGCGGCGCAGGATGAGGGGGCGCAGCGCCCGCGCGACCAGCGCCCGGGTCTCCTCGTCGAGCCGCTCGGCCCCCCGCCCCAGGCGCAGGACCGAAGCCGATCCGAGCATCCCCGGGTTCAGGAACTCGAACAGGCTCCAGAGCTCCCCCAGGTGGTTCTCGATCGGGGTCCCGCTCAGGGCCAGGCGACGGCGCGCGCGCAGGAGGCGCACGGCCTTGGCCGACGCGGTCGAGGCGTTCTTGATCGCCTGGGCCTCGTCGAGGATGACGTAGTCGAACTCCCGGTCGCGCAGCAGCGGGGCGTCGCGCCGCAGCGTCCCGTAGGTGGTGAAGACCGCGTCGCAGCCGTCGAAGCGCCCCGGGTCGCGGTCGCTGCCGGTGTGCGCGAGCACGCGCAGC
>JAFGSS010000123.1 GCA_016934555.1 Acidobacteriota bacterium
GGGGTTGTGCTCTACTTCGCCGTTCCGCGCCTGATCCCGGCGGCGGCGTCCGCGGCGGCGCGCATCGGCGTTTTGTTCCGAGCGCGCTTCGGTTTCCCGCCGGTGGCCCTGGAGTTCGGGGGCTGGGAAGACTGAGGCCCCGGTCGGGCTAGAAGCCGTTGCCGGCGATCACCTCTCGGTACCATTCCGCGCTCTGCTTCCACGAACGGTCTTGGGTATGGAAGTCTACGTGGACGATGCCGAAGCGCTTGGCGTAGCCGTAGGCCCACTCGAAATTGTCGTAGAGCGACCACACCTGGTACCCTCGCAGATCCACTCCCTCGGCCATGGCACGGTGCGCCTGCAGGAAGTGCCCGCGCAGGTACTCCACGCGCTCCTGGTCTCGGATCCTGCCGTCGCTGTCCGGGCGGTCCTCGAAGGCCGCTCCGTTTTCGGTGACGTAGAGGGGAACCCGGGGGTACTCACGGTGGATCCTGATCAGGGCCTCGTAGAGGCCCTCGGGGTGTATCTCCCAGCCCATGGCCGTGAGGCCGGGGGCGTCCGCTTGCGGTTCGACGGTCTCGAACAGCCGGGCGGTCGAGCCGGGCGCTCGGATCAGGCGCCGGAAGTAGTAGTTGACCCCAAGGAAATCGATCGAGGCTCGCCGGATGCTTTCGGCGTCTTCGGCCCGGATCTCCGGCCCCCAGCCCAGGCGGTCGTACTGCTCGATCATGTCCTGCGGGTAGCTGCCGGTGAGCACGGGGTCGAGAAACCACCGGTTGAAGTGCCCGTCGGCCAGCCGGGCGGCCTCCCGGTCCTCGGCGCGGTCGGTATACGAGTGGCAGGGGTACTGGATCAGGGTGATGCCGATCGCCCCGCCGCTGCCCCTGTAGTCGGCGAAGACCCGAACCGCTTCGGCGTGGGAGAGCAGGAGGTGGTGCGATACCTGCACGGCCGCCCGGTCGTCCCTGAGCCCGGGGGCGTGCTCGCCGGTGGCATGGCCGACGAAGGAGGCTACCCAGGGCTCGTTGTGCGTGATCCACAGCGCGACGCGGTCGGCAAGCCGGCGGAACACCGTTTCCGCGTAATCCGCGAAATAGCGCGCGGTGTCGCGATTCTGCCAGCCCCCGCCGTCCTGGAGCGGTTGGGGTAGATCCCAGTGGTACAGTGTGGCCACCGGGACGATCCGTGCATCCAGCAGCTCGTCGACCAGCCGCTCGTAGAAATCCAGCCCCGGGCTGTTGACCCTGCCGCTGCCCTGAGGCATGACCCGCGGCCAGGCGACGGAGAATCGGTACGAGCGCAGGCCCAGGTCCCGCATCAGGGCGACGTCCTCGCGGTAGCGGTGATAGTGGTCGCAGGCCACATCACCGGTCTGCCCCTGGAAGGTTTTGCCGGGGGTGTGGGAGAAGCGATCCCAGATGCTTTCGCCGCGGCCGTCCTCGGAAACCGCTCCTTCGATCTGGTACGCCGCCGTGGCGGCTCCCCACAGGAAACTCTCGGGAAAGCGAGCCGGAGCCATTGAGCCTTGACCTCCTGCGATGCGTTCGTTCAGCCGACCTCCTGGTCGGCGGGAATCGACGAGGCCCACACGAGCAGGCCCACGGCGATCCCGATCGTGACCCCGCCGGAAATCAGAAATCCCCGGGACACGGTGTTGAGGGCCTTTGGGACGATGGTCAAGAGCACCTCGCTCACCTCCCGGGTATACCAGTGTTCCGCCCCCAGAACACCCTGGAGCTCCCGCGGCAGCCAGCGCCACAGGTTGACCGCCCGGATGCTCAGGCCCGAGATCAGCATCAGGATTGCCGGGGCAACGAGGGGCCAGCCCAGCCACTGCACCACCTCGCGGCGATTGCTCCCCCCGACGAAGGCCGCTCCGATCCAGAACCCGCCGGCCACGATGGCCAGGATGATCGAGAACCACACCAGGCGCCCCGTTCCCACCAGGCCGAACCAGAACGCCTCCTCGGGCCCGTAGTACAGGGGGACCTGTTCCGGCTCGAGGGGATAGAGGTCCGGCACGGAGGCCAGAAACTCAGGCAGGCGGGTGTGGAGTTTCTCGGCCGCGGTCTCCACGGACAGGTCCGCGGGGCGGCAGCGGTACAGCAACGCTCCGGGGGCCACCGGGTCCAGACCGGCGGCGCACACGGGAAGCGAGGAGGCCAGCTCGAGGGCAAAGCGGCGGCCGTCCTCGCCGAGGAGCTGCTCCTTGAGAGGGGCCAGGTCGATATCCAGGTCAAGGTACTCGGAGCGCCCCTCGAGGGCGTCGAAGGCGTCGTTCACCAGCTTGAGGGCCTGAGAGCGGAGGTAAGACGGAGTCACGACCTCGCGCAGCGCCGCGAGCAGCGCGTCCGCCGGCACCTGTTCGAGACCCGGAACCCCGGACAGCTCGCCCACGTGCGTTTCCCGACCTTGGGCTTCCCGCAGCAGGGCTTCGTAGATCCGCTCGTCCGAAACCAGCTCCAGGTAGAAGCCGCGATCCAGCAGCCACGTGCTCACCGAGAAGACCGAAAGGGTTCCCATGACAAGGGGGGTGACGAAGAGGATCACGAGGATTATGGCCAGGGCTTTGCGCATCGAAGGTCCCTCCGCGGTGGGTTACAGGTTCGAATCGATAGATGCAACACTCCGCGGGCGGATTTGTGTTCCCCTGCGGGTGCCTGACTACGCCCGCGGGGA
>JAFGSS010000124.1 GCA_016934555.1 Acidobacteriota bacterium
CCGCAGGACGAGCTGGCGGGAGACGGGGTGTCGTGTGCGCTCTGCCACCAGATTTCCAGGGACAAGCTGGGGACACGGGAGACCTTCGTCGGCCGTTTCATCCTCGGCGGACCCAGTGCCGCCGGGGAGCGCGAGATCTTCGGCCCCTACGCCCCGGAGGCGGGACACGCAAGGGTCATGGCCAGTTCCACCGGGGGCTTCCGCCCGGTGGAGTCCCCCCACCTCGGGGAGAGTGAAGCCTGTGCCAGTTGCCACACCCTCTACACCCACTCCCTGGGGCCGGCGGGGGAGAGCCTCGGGGAGTTTCCCGAACAGGTCCCCTACGAGGAATGGGCTCACAGCGCCTACCGTAAGGTCCTGAGCTGCCAGGCGTGCCACATGCCGGTGGTGAAGGAGGAGACCGCCGTCAGCAGCGTCCTGGGTTTGCCGCGCGCCCGGGTGTCCCGGCACACCTTTCCCGGGGGCAACTTTTTCATGAACGGGATCCTGAACCGGAACCGGCACGAACTCGCCGTGAAAGCGTCCCCGGACGAGTTCGCCGCCTCGGCGCAGAAGACGCTCTCGCAGCTCCAGTCGGAGTCGGCCCGGATCGCCGTCGGCAGCCTCGAGGTGCGCTCGGGGCGCCTGGAGGCGGAGGTGGCGGTGGAAAACCTCGCCGGGCACAAGCTCCCGACGGCCTACCCGTCGCGCCGCGTCTGGCTCCACGTCACCGTCCGCGACGGCGGCAACCGCAAGATCTTCGAATCGGGCGCCGTGGACGCCTCGGGCCGGATCCCGGACAACGACAACGACGCGGACGCCTCACGCTACGAGCCGCACTACACCGAAATCCGCAAGGCGGGGGAGGTGCAGATCTACGAGCCGATCCTGGGGGACAGCGGGGGAGCCGTGACGACGGGGCTGCTGCGGGCCGTGCGCTACCTCAAGGACAACCGGATCCTTCCCCGGGGTTTTGACAAGCAGAAGGCGGGGAAGACGATCGCCGTGGCGGGGCTCGCCCTGGAGGACTCCGATTTCACCGGGTCGGGTGACCGCGTGCGCTACTCGCTGGATCTAGGAGGAGCGACAGGGCCGTATACCTTCGAGGCGGAACTCCTCTACCAGCCGATCGGGTACCGCTGGGCCGTCAACCTGAAGGATTTCGAGGCGGAAGAACCCCGGCGCTTCGTGCGCTTTTACGAGGCCGCCGCCGGTTCCTCCTCCGCCCTTCTTGCCAAAATAAAAACGGGGACCGGACCAGGTTAGCCAGACAGGTGCTCGATGAGGATCCGGAGGCCGATGGCGATCAGGATCAGCCCGCCGGCCGCCTCGACCCGTTTCCCCCACAGGGTGCCGATCCGCCGGCCCAGCAGCATCCCCGCCGCGGTGAAGGCCGCGGCCACCAGGCCGATGATGAGGGCGGGCACCAGGATGGCGCTGCCGATCATGGCCAGGGAGAGCCCCACGGCGAGCGCGTCGATGCTGGTAGCCACCGACAGGACGACCAGGTCCCACCCCCGGGTGGGGTCGCGCCGCGCGATTTTTGTCCCGGAACGGTCGAGCGCGCCCAGGAACATCCGCCCCCCGACGAAGGCCAGGAGGCCGAAGGCCACCCAGTGGTCGAAGGCTGCGATGAAGCGGTAGAGGGCGCTCCCGGCCGCCCACCCGAGGACCGGCATCAGGGCCTGGAAGAGGCCGAAGTGAAAGGCGAGGCGGAAGACCTGGCGCCGCCGCATCGGGTTCAGGGCGAGCCCGCTCGCGACGGCCACGGCGAAGGCGTCCATCGCGAGCGCCGTGGCCAGCGCCATGAGGCTTATCCAGCCCATGGGCCGTCCCCCTCCGTCGCGGGCCCCGGGCCTCTTTTTGTCTGTAGCGGCAGACTCGATCGCATCATGGGATTCCGATTATAGCCGCACCGCAGCGACCGTGTCCAAAAAATGGCGCCCGGTCCCAAACCGATGCGGGGAAGGAGGAGTCGTGCTATGATCGCGCCATGCCTGCGACCCTGGTCTGGTTCCGACTCGATCTGCGCCTCCACGACAACCCCGCGCTCGCCGCCGCGGCGGAGCGGGGGGATGTCGTCCCCGTCTTCATCTGGGCTCCCGGGGAGGAGGGGGAGTGGCCCCCCGGCGCCGCCAGCCGCTGGTGGCTGCACCAGTCGCTCCGGTCCCTCGAAGCTGCCCTCAAAAGCCGGGGACTGGCCCTCATCCTCCGGCGCGGGCCTTCGCTCCGGGCGCTGCGCGACCTCCTCCGCGAATGCGGGGCGGACGCCGTCTTCTGGAACGGGCGTGTGGAACCGGCGCTCAGGGAGCGGGACGAGGCCGTCCGGGGCGCGCTCCGCAAGGCGGGGGTCCGGGTGGAGACCTCGAACGGTTCGACCCTGCTCGATCCGGGACGGGTTGCGAACCAGAGCGGCAAGCCGTACCAGGTCTTCACCCCCTTCTGGCGTTCCTGCCTCTCGGCGATGCCCGATTTCGCCCCCCTGCCGGTGCCGCGCCTGCGGGCGGCGCCCGGGGCGCGCGAGGTCCCCTCGCTCGAGCTCGGGGAGCTGAAGCTCGAGCCCGCCTTGGACTGGGCCGGGGGGCTCCGCGCGGCCTGGCGGCCGGGGGAGGCGGGCGCGGCCCACAGGCTCCAGCGTTTTGTCGCCGGCCGTATGGAGGAGTACGAGACCGGGCGCGACCGGCCCGCGCTGGAGGGGACGTCGCGCCTCTCCCCCCATCTGCACTTCGGCGAGATCTCCCCGCGTCAGGTGTGGGCCGCCTGTTCGGGCGGGCGCACCCCGGCCGCGCGCGCCTTCCTGCGCCAGCTCGGGTGGCGCGAATTCGCCCACCACCTGCTCTACCACTTTCCGCACACCGCGTCGGAGCCGCTGCGGCCCCAATTCGCGCACTTTCCCTGGCGCCACGACGCGGGAGCGTTCCGTGCCTGGCGGCAGGGGCGGACGGGCTTCCCGATCGTGGACGCGGGGATGAGGGAGCTGTGGGCCACCGGCTGGATCCACAACCGGGCGCGGATGATCGCCGGCTCGGTGCTGGTGAAGGACCTGCTCTCCCCCTGGATGGAGGGGGCCCGCTGGTTCTGGGACACGCTGGTGGACGCCGACCTGGCCGACAACACCCTGGGGTGGCAGTGGGTGGCCGGCTGCGGCGCCGACGCCGCCCCCTACTTCCGCATCTTCAACCCCGCGCTGCAGGCGGCGAAATTCGATCCCGACGGGGAGTATGCGGCGCGCTGGATCCCCGAACTCGGCGCGGGGGAGTATCCGGACCCGGTGGTCTCCCACGCCGAGGCGGCGGAGCGGGCCCTGGCCGCCTATGCCCGGCTGCGGGAGGCTTAAGGCGGGCTATTTGGCCGTGCTCGTCAGCACCAGCTTGCCGTGCTGGACCCCCCGGAGGCTCAGCAGCCGGTCGGAGAATGTCTTCACGTCGGTCCCCCGCCCCTTGAGGATGATGACCTCCAGGCAGTTGTGGTGGTCGAGGTGCACGTGGGTGGTCGCCAGCACCTGTCCCGTGTAGTCATGCTGCGCCTCGATCAGCTGCTCGGACAGCTTCGGCTGGTGGTGGTCGTACACCAGCGTGAGGGTCCCCACCACCTCCCGGTTGGAGGCCACCTCTTCCTGCACGAAGTGGTCGCGCACCAGGTCCCGGATCGCCTCCGACCGGTTCTGGTACCCCTTCTGTTCGATCAGCCGATCGAACCTTTCGAGCAGCTCCTTTTCCAGCGAGATCCCTGTGCGTATCAGCGAGGACATAGGCCGCGGTTCCCCCTTCATGGATGTAGACCCCCGCATTTTACCTCAAAACCGCGCGGAGCGGGGGCGCGTCCTCCTCCGGGGGGTCTCCGCGGGACGGAGCGTGGCACGAACGGGGGATGCGTAACAACCGGTGCGATAAAACCAGGGGGAAACAGAGTTCGTGCTTGTGGCCCGGGAGGGAGTCTGCTAGTGTTACGAATCAGATAAACGTAATACATTTTCGGATAAGAGGGTGACCATGCGCGGTAGCGGGATTCTGTCGGTTGCGGCTTTCTGGCTCTGCATCGGGTGCGGGTTCGGGGCGGAATACGAGTTGCGGGTCCTCGATGGTGGGGGCGCGGCGGTGCCGCGCGCGACCGTGGAAATCGTGGGCGGCGCAAACGGCGCGCAAGACGGCGCGCGCGACGGCGCCTTTTCCACCCTGACGACCGACGCGGAGGGGAGGGTGAGGTTGTCTTTGGAGCCCCCGGCCGCAGTTCGGGTCCGGGCGGCGGGGTTCGAGCCCCTCACGCGCAGGGTGGGCACCGACTCCGGGACGGAGATCGCCGTGCGGCTGGTCCCGGCGATCCTCAGCACCACGGTGGAGGTGACGGTCAGGGAGGAGGCGGAACTCGAGGGGACGATGTCGAGCAGCTCCCTGGAGATCGACCGCAGCGGCGCCCGGACGGTCTACGACGCGATCGACCGCCTGATTCCGAGCGCCCACGTCCCCGGCCGCGGCGTGCTGGGGCACGGGCTCGGCATCTCCAACTCCATCGCCCTGCGGGGGCTCGGCGGGTCGCCCACGACGCAGCTGCTGGTGGTCATCGACGGGCGTCCCGAAGTCATGGGGCTGATGGGGCATCCGATCCCCGATTTCTACTCCCTGACCGAGGTGGGGAGCGTCAGCGTCACCGCGGGGCCGGCGTCGGTCCTCTACGGCAACCGCGCCATGGGGGGGGCGATCGAGATCAAGCCCGCGCCCCCCGTCCCCGGGTTCCACACCGAGCTGAGCGTCGGGCTCGGTTCCTACTACACGGGGCAGGACCGGCTCCGCCACAGCGGGGAGCTGGGGCGTTTCCGCTACAGCCTGGCCGGGGGGATCGACCATACCAACGGACACCGGGACAACGCCTCGTTCCGCAACCAGGACGGCGCGCTCAACCTGTCCTACGACCTCGGCCCGGCGTGGCAGGCGTCGCTCGAGGGTCGCTATGGCCACTTCAACACCGAGGATCCCGGTCCCGTCGCCGCCCCGACCCCGGGGAACTGGTCGCGGGTCGGGAGGGGGGGGTACGGCGCCGCCCTGCACAACCGCACCGAGCGGGCCTGGGGCACGGTCCGTTTCTTCTCGAGCCACGGGCACCACATGCTCTACGACGGTTTCCGCTCCGTCGACAGCAATACCGGCTTCAGGGTCATGGAGACCCTCGTTCCGGTCGAAGGGCTGGAACTCGACCTGGGGGGGGACGCCGCCCGATACGGGGGGAGGGCCCGGAACATCCTCTCGGAGTTCAACTACGGCGAATTCCATGTCAGCGAGGGGGGAGTGTTCACGCGCGCCCGCTGGAGCGCGACCGGGCGGCTGCGCCTGAACGCCGGGGTCCGCCACGACCGCAACTCCATCTTCGGCGGGGTGACGGCGGCGGAGTTCGGCGCGAGTTACCGCCTGACGGACCGTTACGCGGTTGCCTTCGCCGCCGGGAGGGGGTTCCGGAACCCCACCATCCGGGAACTCTACCTCTTCCCGGCCCCCACCCCGACGCTTCTGCCCGAACATCTCTGGAACTACCAGGCGACGCTGCAGCTGCGCCCGGTGGAGCGATTGAGCGCCCGGGTCACGGGATACTATACCGACGCTGACAACATGATCGTCACCACCGGCCGCTATCCCAACCTGAGGCTCGAAAACAGCGGGCGCACGCTCAACCGCGGCCTGGAAATCCAGGGCCGTTACCGCCTCGTGCGGCGGGTGCAGCTCTCCTCGGGCTACGCCTGGCTCAGTTCCACGAACCTGGCTCCCTACGTGCCGGAGCACAAATGGAACTATGCTTTGGATATCGATGCGAAATATGCTTTCATCACGCTCAGCGGCAGCACGGTGGGGCGGACGTGGGCCAATACGGCCAGGACGGCCAGCCTCGGCGGCTACAGCGTGGCCGGGCTCAAATGCGTCGTTCCCGCCGGGGAGCACTGGAGCTTCTTCGCCGCGGTGGATAACGCCCTGGACCGGGAGTACGAGGAACTGGCGGGCTACCCGATGCCGGGAGTGCACGCCAGCGGCGGGTTCAAGGTCGGCTTCTGACCCGGAGACGGGGGATTTCATGCCCAGGTTCATCCCGGTTTTTCTGATGGTTCTGTACGCGCTGGCGGCGGCTGCCGGTTGCCGGCGGGAGGCCCCGAACCCCTCCCGGAACGACATCCTTACCTCGGACACGCTTCTTGGCGCGATGACGGCCGCGCTGCTTTCCCCGGAGGAGGCGCACGTCAGCTCCATCCTCCCCCCGGCCCAGTGTCCGGGGCACTACGACGTCAAGCTGTCGGACATCGGGCGGGTCCGGGCAGCCGCCCTCGTCATCTCCATGCGCGGCCTCCCCTTCATGGAGAAGGTGGAGGCGGAGCGGGGCAAGCTCCTGGTCATGGACGACGGGGGGCGGAACTGGATGGTGCCGGAGGAGCATATCCGGGGGCTCGGACTCCTCGGCGAGGAGCTCGCGCGCCGCTTCCCCGGGGAGCGCGCGCGGATCGAGCGGCGCAGGCTGGCGTACGAGGGGGAGGTGGCGGCCCAGTCGAGCGTTCTCAGAGAGGAACTGGACCGGGCCGGGACGGCCGGAGTCCCCGTGATCGCCTCCTCCATGCAGGCCCCGATTCTGCGCTGGATGGGGTTCGAGGTGGCGGCCGAATACGGCCGCCCCGAATCGATCTCGGCCCGCGACATCGTCCGCCTTTCCCGCATCGCCGCCGAGCGGCGGATCCGCATGGTGGTCGACAACCTCCAGTCCGGTCCCGACGCCGGCAGGCTCATTGCCGAAGGGGCGGGGGCGCCCCATGTCGTGCTCTCCAATTTTCCCTCCGAGGAGGGGTATCTCGCCACCCTGCGCGCGAACGTGCGCGCGGTCGTGGCGGCCCTGGGCGCCGGGCGATGAGCGCGCCCGTCATCGAAATGCGCGCCGCATCGCTCCGCAAGGGGCGCCATCTCCTGCTCGACCATGTCGATCTTTGCGTGTCCCGGCGGGAATTCGTGGGCATCATCGGCCCGAACGGGGCCGGCAAGACTTCGCTCCTGCGGGTGATCGCCGGGTTCGAGAAATGCGCCGGGGAGGTCCGGCTTTTCGGCCGGCCGCAGCGGGGGAACCGGGGGACGCGGGTGCGCGTCGGGTACGTGCCGCAGTCGGTCGAGATCGACCCCGCCTTCCCGATCCTGGCGGTCGAGGCGGTGATGATCGGCCTCTCGGGACGGTTGGGCCTCTGCCGCTCCCCCTCGAAAAAGGATGGGGAGCGGGCGATGGAACTGCTCGAAATCATGAGGGTGGCCCATCTCGCGCGGCGCCCGTTCGGGCACCTTTCGGGAGGGGAGCGGCAGAAGGTGTCGATTGCGCGCGCCATCATCCAGCGCCCGGAGGTCCTCCTGCTCGACGAACCGACGGCCAACCTCGACATCGCCGTCCAGAAGGAGGTCCTGAACCTCGTCGAAGAGATCCACGAAAGGGAGGCGCCGGCGGTGCTTTTCGTCACCCACGACTTCAACATGCTACCCGGCGCGATGCGGCGCGCTGTTTTCCTGGATGGCGGACGGATCGTCTACGACGGCCCCTCTTCCGAGGCCCTGACCGGGGAGAACCTGAGCCGGCTGTTTCGCTACCCCCTGGAGACCTTCCAGCGCGGCGGCAGGAGGTTCATTTCCCTTGGTTGAACAGCTGCTCGATTCCCTGGCCCATCTCCCGATGCAGCGCGCGCTGCTGGCCTGTCTCCTGTGCGGCCTGGGCTGCTCGCTCCTCTCCGTATTCGTCGTGCTGATGCGGATGCCCCTGGTCGGCGTGGCCATGTCCCATTCCGCCTTCGCCGGCGCCGTCATCGGGATGCTTCTCGGCCTCCACCCGACGGCCAGCGGGTTCGTCCTCTGCCTCCTCGTCGCCGGGGTGCTCGGGCCGGTGTCGGACCGCACCCGGTTGCCGCCGGAGAACACCCTCAGCATCTTTTTCTCCTTCATGATGGGCCTGGCTTTTCTGGGGATCGGGATGCTGTCGAAAACGCGGGCGGGGGTGCTCGACCTGATGTGGGGTAACCTCCTCTCCCTTTCGGGGCGCGACGTGGCGCTGCTCGGGTGGACGACGCTCGTGCTCATCCTCTTCCTTTTCCTCTTCTTCAAGGAGATCCGGGCGGTCCTTTTCAGCCGGACCCTGGCGGCTTCGAGCGGCGTCCCCGAAAAGTTCATCTATTACGCCCTCCTCTTCCTCGTCGGCGCGGTGGTCTCCTCCAACCTGTCGACCGTCGGGGGGCTGCTGATCTTCGCCCTCCTCATCCAGCCCGGCGCCACGGCGCTGCAGCTGGCGTACGACCTGAAGCTCTTCTTCCTGATTTCGGCGCTGGCGGGGGTGAGCGCCTGCGTGCTCGGGCTGGCCCTGTCGTATATACTGGACCTTCCTTCCGGCGCGTCGGTGGTCATGATGGCCACCCTGATCTTCGCGCTTTCCTACATTTTTTCGCCGAAGCGCCGGGCGGCGAAAAGCTCATAGAACGGGTGCCATGGAAAAAACGGCGGAAGCCCTATACCGGGACCGGAAGCAATTTTTCAACGACAGGGCGGGGGAGTGGCTCGAGCTGTGCTACCGCGACCCGCAATCGGGCCGGTTCGACCTGCACGCGGCGGCCTTCGACCGTCTCTTCTCGCTGGTCCCCCTCCGGCCCGGGGAGCGGGTGCTCGACGCCGGCTGCGGTTCCGGGGTGCTCGTCCCCATGATCCTCGAGAGGATCGGGCCGGAAGGGATCCTGTGCGAACTCGATTTTGCCGAGCGGATGATCGAAGAGAACCGCCGGCTGCACCGGGAGCCCAACATCCGGTTCCTGGTCGCCGACGTCGCCCGGGCCCCCCTGGAACCGGAGTCGTTCGACACGGTCTTCTGTTTTTCCTGCTTTCCCCATTTCGACCGCAAGCCGGAGGTGATCGGCGCGCTGGCGCGCGCCCTCCGCCCCGGCGGGACCCTGGTAATCTCCCACTTCAATTCCGCCGAGGAGATCAACCGGCACCACGAGTCTTTCCCCGCCGTGAGCCACGACCATCTCCCCGGGCCGGAGGCCATGAAGGGGATGGTGGCGGCCGCCGGGCTCCGGGTGGACGCCTTCATCGACGAGGACGGCTTCTACTGCCTCCTGGCGCGAAAATAGCCGCCGCCGCCGGCCGGCCGTTCCCGCCGTTGGCAGAAGGCGCACGGTTCACTATAATGTCTGCCGGCGGCCCCGCCGGGTGGGGGGGCCCGAAAGTCTTTTTTCATGGGGGAAGCAGAGATGGCCGAGTTCACATACCAGGAACCATTTCCTCTCGGGCCGGACGATACGCGCTACCGGCTGCTCACGAAGGACCATGTCAGCGTCACCCGTTTCGAGGGGGAGGAGATGCTCAAGGTGGAACCGGAGGCCCTCACCCTGCTGGCGGCCGAGGCGGTCCGCGACGTCTCCTTCCTGCTGCGGGCGGCGCACAACGAGCAGGTGGCCAAAATCCTCGCCGACCCCGAAGCTTCCCCCAACGACCGCGGGGTCGCCGTCGCCATGCTGCGCAACGCCGAGGTGTCGGCCCGTTTCGAACTCCCCTTCTGCCAGGACACGGGCACGGCCATCATCATCGGGAAGAAGGGGCAGAGGGTGTGGACCGGCTGCAACGACGAGGAATGCCTCTCCCGCGGGGTCTACAAGACCTACACGGAGGAGAACCTCCGCTACAGCCAGACCGTCCCCCTGGACATGTACCGGGAGGTCAACAGCGGCAACAACCTGCCGGCCCAGATCGACCTCTACGCCGATGAAGGGATGGAGTACCGCTTTCTCTTCATCACCAAGGGGGGGGGGAGCGCCAACAAGACCTGCCTGTTCCAGGAGACCAAGGCGCTGCTCAACCCGGACAGCCTCGAAAAGTTCCTGACGGCGAAGATGAAGACCCTGGGCACCGCCGCCTGTCCTCCCTACCACCTGGCCTTTGTCGTCGGCGGCACCAGCGCCGAGAGCACCCTCAAGACGGTCAAACTGGCCTCGGCCGGCTACCTGGACACCCTCCCCGCCACGGGCAGCGAGGGGGGGCGGGCCTTCCGCGACCTGGAGATGGAAGCGAAGCTCGAGCGTGCGGCCGCGCGATGCGGCATCGGGGCCCAGTTCGGGGGGAAATACTTCGCCCACGACGTGAGGGTCATCCGCCTGCCGCGCCACGGTGCCTCCTGCCCCGTCGGCATGGGGGTCTCCTGCTCGGCCGACCGCAACATCAAGGCCAGGATCGACCGGGACGGGGTCTGGCTGGAAGAGCTCGACCGCAACCCGGGCCGGCTGATCCCCGACCGCTACCGAGGCCGCCACACCCACGGGGTCGTCAGGATCGACCTCGACCAGCCGATGGAGACGATCCGCGCGGAGCTGTCGAAGCACCCGGTGGCTACGCAGCTGGCGCTCGACGGGACCATCATCGTCGGGCGCGACATCGCCCACGCTAAATTCAAGGAACTGCTCGACGCAGGCAAGCCGCTGCCCGAGTACCTGAAGAACCACCCGATCTATTACGCCGGCCCGGCCAAGACCCCCCCGGGGAAGCCCTCCGGCTCCTTCGGCCCCACCACCGCGGGACGGATGGACTCCTACGTGGAGCTGCTGCAACAGAACGGCGGGTCGCTCGTCATGATCGCCAAGGGGAACCGGTCGCAGCAGGTGACCGACGCCTGCAAAAAATACGGCGGCTTCTATCTCGGCTCCATCGGCGGGCCGGCGGCCCTGCTGGCGGAGGAGAACATCCGGAAGGTCGAATGCATCGACTACCCCGAGCTGGGGATGGAGGCGGTCTGGAGGATCGAGGTGGTGGATTTCCCCGCCTTCATCCTGGTGGACGACAAGGGGAACGACTTTTTCAAGTCCCTGATGTAGCCGGCCCGCACCCGGGCCGAGGAGGAGCGCCATGAGCCAGGCCGGAAATCCCGTCATCGCCCACACCCGGCAGGGACAACTGGAGGGGAGTTTCGAGAAGGGACAGTTCGTCTTCCGCGGGATTCCATACGCCGCTCCCCCGACCGGCCGTCTGCGGTGGCGGGCGCCCCGTCCGGCAAAGCCGTGGACAGGGGTCCGGAGCGCGAAGGCGTTCGGCCCGGTTTCCCCCCAGAACCCGCTCCCCGGGTCGGACGTGATGGCCGCCCTCTCGGCCGCGGAGCCGCAGGACGAGGACTGCCTCTATCTCAACGTCTGGACGCCCGGGCTGGACGACGCGGCGCGCCCGGTCATGGTATGGATCCACGGCGGGGCCTTCATCATCGGCTCGGGCTCCGAAAAGATGTACCGGGACAACACCCTGGTCACCCGCGGCGACGTGGTGCTGGTGACGCTCAACTACCGCCTGGGAGCCTTCGGCTTCATGAACCTCCGGGAGATCACGGGGGGGCGGATCCCGGGCACCGGCTGCGAGGGGCTGCTGGATCAGGTCGCCGCCCTGGACTGGGTGCGGGACAACATCGCCTCCTTCGGCGGGGACCCCGTCAACGTCACGGTGTTCGGTGAATCGGCCGGCGCCATGAGCATCGGCGACCTGATGGGGATGCCGGCGGCCCGCGGGAGGTTCGGGAAGGCCATCCTCGAAAGCGGCGGGGCCAACACCGTCGGGACCCTCGAGGACGGCGTCGCCGCGGCGACGGAGTTTCTCGGCATCCTGGGGATGACGCGGCCTGACCCGGACGCCCTGCTGGGGCTGGCGACTGAACGGATCCTGGATGCCCAGCAGCAACTCGCCCTCCTCATGCGCCGGCGGGATAACCGCCTGACCCCCTTCCAGCCCGTGGTGGACGGGGATGTGCTGCCCGACATCCCGCTCGAGGCGATCAAAAAAGGTTCCGCCTCGGGGATCCGGACGCTGGCCGGCACCAACCGGGACGAATTCAAGCTCTTCAACTTCATGGACCCGGCCTTTCGCCGCATGGACGAGGACCTCATGCTCCGGAGGCTCCGGGACCTGATCCCTGCGGGCCACGTCGACGGCATGGTCGAGGCTTACCGGAGAGGGCGGCAGGGGCGGGGGGAAGCCGCCGGTCCCGGCGACATCCTCACGGCGATCCAGTCCGACTTCATGTTCCGCATCCCCGTCCTCGGGCTGGTGGAGGCGCAGGGCCGCAACGGGCTGCCCGCCTACAACTATCTCTTCAGCTGGGAGTCCCCGGCGCTCAAAGGGGCGCTCGGCAGCTGCCACGCCCTGGAAATCGGGTTCGTGTTCGGCAACTGCGACCCCTCCTTCTGCGGCTCCGGCCCCGGCGCCGACGCGCTCTCCCGGAAGATCCAGGACGCCTGGACCTCGTTCGCCCGCACCGGGGACCCCTCCTGCGATTCGCTGGGCGCGTGGGAGCCATATGCCCCCTCCCGCGCGACGATGGTGCTCGACCGCGAATGCCGGATGGAGGACGCCCCGCGCGAGGAGGAGCGCCGCGCCTGGGACGCTTTCGAGATGCTCCTCACCAAGCCGATCTGACGGCGCGCCCGGTCCCGTTCCAACCCCGGTGCCTTCCGCCCTGAACCCTGCTACAATTCAGGTGATGGTATTCCGAGCGCTTGTCCTTCTGCTGTTTTCCGCCGCCCTCGCCCCCCGGACGGGGCCGGCCCAGGATCCGCCCCCGACCTTTTCGGCCTCCGTCAACCTGGTGAAGGTCCCGATCAGCGTCTTCGCCGTCGACGGGCGCATGATGGAGGGCCTCCGGGCGGAGGACTTCCGCCTGTGGGAGGACCGTGCGCCGCAGGAGATCCGGAGCTTCGGCCTGGACACCTACCCGGTATCGGTGGTGCTCCTCGTCGACACCAGCCCGAGCAGCCGGAACGAACTGAAAAGGATCCGGGCGGCGGCGACCGAGTTCGTCCGGGGGCTCGACGCCGGGGACCGGTTCTCGGTGATCTCGTTCGACGACGAGGTGACCCGGATCCTGGACTGGACCGACAGCCGGAAAAAACTGGACAAGGCGTTGGGGAAGCTGCGCGCGGGAGTGCGCACGGCGCTCTACGACGCCATGTACCTGGCCGCGGCCGAACAGCTCAAGAACGTCGAGGGGCGCAAGGCCATCGTCCTCTTCACCGACTGCCTGGACAACCAGAGCCGGGTGGGGCTGGAGGAGGCCGAGCGCGCCATCGCCAAATCCCAGGCCTCCCTCTACGTGGTCTCGAAGACGGCCATCGTCGCGAACGACGCCCGGCGCGAACGGCGGGTGGTGATCCTCAACGACATCTACCGGAGGCTGTTCGGGGAGGACGAGGACTACATCGAGGAGTTTTTCCGGAAAAGGGAAGGGGCGATGACCGAGCTGGCCGAGGAGACCGGGGGGCGCAGCTTCTTTCCGACCGACTACGACCAGATCCGGGGCATCTACGCCGATGTCGCCCGTGAGATGAAAAGCCGCTACTTCCTGACCTACGTTTCCAACCAGGCGCTGGAGCCCGACTCCTACCACCGGATCGCCGTCGAGTGCCTCAGGCCCGCGGCCCGGGTGGTCTACCGGAAGGGCTACTATCATCTTCCCCGCATGCCGCAGAACCCCCGCCTCTCCTCCGGCGCCTTCCGCGAACCCGAGTAAGGGTCATTCCCCGGTTGTCCGACAATCCGCCGGTTTGCTAAAGTACATCCTTTTGGGCCTCAATCGGAGGATAAGGTGGTGCTGTCCAGGATTTTTCATGCGTGGGAACTGAAGCTCTCCCGGCGCGACACCAACCGGAAGGTGCGGGAGTTCGAATGGGGACTGGAATTCCTTCCAGGCGCGCCCGCGGCCGGCGATCCCAAAGCCTTCCTGCTGGAGTACGCGCGGCGGGCGGTCGGGGAGAGCGACCGCTACCATGCCTATGCCCCGGTGCGCGACTACCGCCTGGAGGGGCGTCACCTGACCTACCCGAGCCCGCTCGCGACCCGCTATGAAAGAAACAACACGGTGCACGGGAGGTTCTTCCCGGCCGGCTCGCGCGGGCGGGCGGTGCTGGTGCTCCCTCAGTGGAACGCCGATGCCGGCGGGCACCTGTCGCTCTGCCGGCTGCTCAACGCCTTCGGGCTGTCGGCCCTGCGCCTCAGCCAGCCTTACCACGACCTGAGGATGCCCGGAGGGCTGGAGCGGGCCGATTACGCCCTTTCGCCGAACCTGGGGCGGACGCTCGAAGCCACGAGGCAGGCGGTCATGGACTGCCGCGCCGCCATCGACTGGCTCGAGCGGCAGGGGTACAGCCGGTTCGCCATCCTGGGGACCAGCCTGGGGTCCTGCACAGCCCTGATAACGGCCGCGCACGATCCCAGGATCGGGGTGGCGGTCCAGAACCACGTTTCCCCCTGGTTCGCCGATGTCGTATGGAAAGGGATCTCCACCCGCCATGTCCTGGAGGGGCTCCGGGGACACGTCAGCCTGGAGGAGCTGAGAGAGATCTGGATGCCCATCAGCCCCATGGCCTATTTCCCGAAACTCCGGGGGACCGGGAAGCGCTCCCTGCTCGTGCACGCGCTCTACGACTGCACGTTCCTTCCGGAGCTGTCCGAGATCGTCCTCGGGGAATACCGCCGGCTGGGGCTCGACCACTCCACCTTCGGGTTGCGCTGCGGGCACTATACCTCGGGCGTCTTCCCCTTCAACATAGTGCTCGGCCTGGCGATGTGCGGCTATATCCGCGCGAACCTGTAGCCCCGTTCCCCACGGCGCCGGCAGGGCCGGGAAAAATCACGCGGCGGCGGTCAGGCTCCTGGCTATTCTTCGGGTTTGGTGACGTTTTCCGCCTGCAGCCCCTTCGGGCCCTCGGTCACCGAGAAACTCACGGCCTCCCCTTCCGAAAGGGTCCGGAATCCGTCCATCTGGATGGCGGTGTGGTGCACGAAGACGTCTCCGCCGCTGTTTCTCTCGATGAAGCCGTAGCCTTTTGCGTTATTGAACCACTTCACTTTCCCAGTCTCTTTTTCCATGGGAACCCGCTCCTGTCGTTAGGCATTTTTTCCTGACCGATCATGACCGCAAATAAAAAAGCCGCCACACCGTCTGGCGGCCGCCACCCGATCCGGATGCCCCCTATACTAATGAGCTGAATCCGGATATGTCAATCGGAACCTTGCAGTTGCGGCGTCCGGGCCGCGCGTCCTATTCCGGGATCCCCTCGAAGAGGTCCGATTCGGCTTCGGCGACCGAAGGCTCCGAGACCGCCGCCAGGTGGTACAGCTCCTTGTCCCCGAATCGGCGCATCGCCCGGGCGAACGGTTCCCCGAGCGGGGCCTGGGTGGTGTGGGCCTGGAAGGCCGCGATCTTCTCCTCGACCCAGGGGCCGATCGCCAGCGTGGCCGAGCAGGGAGGGGGCGAGACCGGCGGCCGGTCGGGGAGGGTGAACGCGGCCGTGCTGTAGTAGAGTTTCCGTGTCCGGTGGGGCTCCAGCCCCGCCGCCATCTGCTCCGGGAAAAGGTCGCTCCGTCCCGCCCAGTGAAAGGCCAGGGTCGCGAACAGGGAGGCCATGGAGTGGTCGAGATGTCCCGTGACCGCTCCTTCCGGCCCCATGGTCAGGAGGACGTGGGGCCGGATCCTGCGGATCCGTTCGGTCAGGTCCCCGACCACGGCGTGCATGTCCGCGCGGACCAGCCCCGCGTCCGCGTAATCAAGAACCTCTCCGTGGCTGACATGGAGGATGCGGCAGGAGGCGGCGAATTCGGCGCGCCGCAACCGCGCGAGTTCGGCGTCGGAACGGGCCGGTCCCCGGTGGGTGGCCGCCTGTCCCGGGGTGAGACAGATCACGGAGGTTTCCACCCCGCGCGCGTGGTAACAGAGGAGCGCCCCCCCGAAAGCGCCGGCTTCGTCATCCGGGTGAGCCGTTATGGCCATGAGTTTCATCATATCCTCAAGGTAACGTGTGTGCCGCCCGGCATCAAGAGAAACTCCGGGCCGACGCGCGGGGGAAATCACTTGTGACGGGCCGCTGCGCGGGGCATGATGGGTCCCGCCCGGCGGAGCCTGAAACATGATTCCGGCGCGGGCGTATTGCACAGCATTGACAGAGGGCGACGAAGACAAACAGCGACGAAGGGTGGGGATGAATGAAGGATCATCGCTTGGGGCTGTATTCCGGAATCGGGATGGTCATCGCCAACATGATCGGCGCAGGGGTGTTTTTGAGCACGGGCTATATGGCCCAGGACCTCACCCCCGGGCAGATCCTGCTGGCCTGGGTGATCGGCGCGCTGCTGGCCCTGTGCGGCGCGCGGGCCTACGCCGGGATCGCCCGGATCGTTCCCCGGTCGGGAGGGGAGTACCGGTTTCTGTCCACCCTGGTGCATCCCGCGCTCGGGTACCTTGCCGGGTGGGCCTCCCTCCTGCTGGGATTTTCCGCGCCGATCGCCATCGACGCCATAGCGGCGGGCGCCTTCGCCCACACACTCGGTGGCTGGGTGAACCCCACGTTGTTCGCCGTCGGGCTGATCGTGCTGATGACGGCGGTGCACGCCGTCGGCCTGCGCTTTTCGGTCACGGCGCAGAACACCCTGGTGGCGCTCAAGATCGTCCTCGTGGTCGGTTTCATCGCCGTCGGCCTCTCGGGCGGGAGCAACGCCTGGCCCGACTGGCAGCCCACGAACCCCTCTGAAGGGTTCCCCCTGGGGGCCTTCATGCAGAACCTCTTCTTC
This sequence comes from Acidobacteriota bacterium, assembly GCA_016934555.1. Lineage (GTDB taxonomy): Bacteria > Acidobacteriota > UBA6911 > UBA6911 > UBA6911 > UBA6911. The sequence goes on from JAFGSS010000124.1 coordinate 16,560, forward strand.
ATCGCCTTCGCCTTCAGCGGCTGGAACGCGGCGGTCTACGCCGCTTCGGAATTCCGGAACCCCCGGCGCGACGTCCCCCGGGCCCTGATCCTGGGGTGCTCCATCGTCGGCGTCCTCTACCTGTTCGTGAACTGGGTGTTCGTGGCCAACCTCACCCCCGAGCAGTGCCGGGTGGTGAACGATTACGAAACCGCCCGGATAACCCTCGGCCACCTGATCATGCGCGACCTGGTGGGCGACTTCGGCGCCGCCTGCATGTCGGTGCTGGCCATCATCGCCTTCATTTCGGCCGTCAGCGCGATGACGTTCCTCGGACCCCGCGTTTATGCCGCGATGGCCCGGGACGGGTTTCTGCCCGCGGCCCTCAAGGGGAAGGAGGGGCGCCCCCCGGTGGGGGCCGTGATGCTGCAGGGGGGCATAGCCCTTTTCCTGGTCCTGGCCTACCAGCTCGGCGAAGTGCTCAGCAACGTGGGCGCCATCCTCACCCTGTTTTCGGCGCTGACGGTCTTTTCGCTCTTCTGGGTCCGGTTCCGGCGCAGGGAGTTTTCCCGGCCGCAGACCGCCGCCCTGGCGGCCGCCCTCATTTATCTCGCCTTCTCCGGGGTGATGCTCTATTTCGGCTTCAGGCGTTCCCCGACGCTGAACCTCTGGGTCGGTTCGAGCATCCTGGCCGCCCTCATCGGCTACTTCGTGACCCGCGCCCGGCGGCCCCTTGAGGGGGAGCCCGAGGCGCCGGAGGAGGCCGCGCCGTAACCTCCGCCCGCGCGCCCCTATGCCTTATTGCACTTTGGACCGGCCGGCCGTATCATTGGGGCGGTTGTGGGGCGGCCGCGTGTGCCGCCTCTTCATGCACCAGGAGGTGTGATGAGTACCCTGAACCCAGATCTGCAAAAACCGGCGCCCCAGGAAAAGGGGCTGGTGCCGGAAGCCGTAAAGCTTGCGCTTATCCTGATTCTGCTTTTGCTGGTGATTTACCTCTTCTACTCCCATTCCCAGTACCGGAGGGCACAGCAGGCCGAGCTCGACGGGCTCGGAGCCCGCATAGCGGAACTGGAGACCCGCAACAAGGTGGCGGAAGCGGCCCTTTCCAGCCAGGTGTCCGATCTGAAGTCCAACCTGGAAGAGGCCGTGGGGAGCGCCGAGGAAGCCTTCAAGAAAACCGCGGCCCAGATCCAGGCCGAGGGAAAGAAAACGAAACAGGAACTCTCCCAGGCTCTCGCCACCAAGGCCGAAACCTCGCACGTGGAGGCCCAGGTGCAGGCGGTCAAGAGCGAGGCCGAGAGCAGGATCGGCCTGGTCAGCACCGAGGTCGGAGGCGTCAGGACCGAGGTGGGGAGTGTCCGCACCGACCTGGAAACCACCCGCAGGGACCTGGAGGGGACCCGGCGCCAGCTGGTGGATGTGAAGGACAGCCTGAGCGCGGCCGTGGCGAAGAATTCGAGCGAACTGGCCCAGCTCCGGTTGAAGGGGGAGCGCGATTTCTTCGAGTTTACCCTTCCCGACAAGAAGAACATGGTCAAGGTGGAGGATATCCGCATTCAGCTGACGCGTACCGACCACAAGAAGGGGAAGTTCAACCTGAAGATCTTCGTGGATGACAACCAGCTGGAGAAGAAGGACCGCCTCATCAACGAGCCGATCCAGTTCCTGGTGGGCAAGAACCGCGTCCGCTACGAAGTGGTGATCAACTGGGTTCAGAAGAACAAGGTAGGGGGGTATTTGAGCATCCCCAAGGACAAGGTCATCTCCGCGGAGCGGCCCAGGTAGGATCGGGATCCGTCAGCGCGGGGCAAAACGAAAAAGAGAAGGGCGGCCGGTGACGGCCGCCCTTTTTTCGTGGGCGCCTCCCTGACCGGGCTTCAGGTCCGGGCGAGGTCCCTCAGAAACAGGAAGAAGAGCTGCGCGTCCTTCAGGAAATTGAGGACCACCCTGTGCGGGCGGGCCAGCAGCCGGAGCGGCCTGGCGGTGGCCCGCTGCCAGAACTGCCGGAGATCGGAGCGGGAATAGGTGAGACGCTTGGCCATCCCGAAGTTCAGGTTGCGCAACGCCAGCGCCAGGCGCGAGGGCACCCGCAGTTCCGGAAACTGCATCCGGGCGCGGATGTGCGCGATCTGCAATTCGGCGGCCCGCAGGTTGCGGTTGAGCTGGCCGCGCAGGCTCTCGATTTCGGCCACCAGCCGCAGTTCGGCCTCGCTGCGCTTGCGCGTCTGCAGCCAGAGTTCCTCCATTTCGAGCGTCAGGGACATCCAGCTCCGGAGCGTGGAGCGGATTTCGCGGCTGCGCCGGAGGAGATGGCGCCGGCGGGACTCCACGACGCACCCGGGCCGGCGGTCGACGCGGTCCTTGAGCCGGAAAAAGCCGTGCAGCATCGGGTGCCCCCCCTCGATCAGGGCCGAGTTCCGGTACCAGATGAAATCGAAGAAGATGTTCCGGTAATTCTCCGGGTTGGCGCGGCGGAGCACCCCGCGCATGTGTTCGAAGGAATAGAAATTTTTCCAGGCTTCCCGGTAGGAGGCCGCGAGCTCCCCGGGGCGGAAGTTCGGGTGCCGGATCGTTTCGTGGAACGAATCGTAATCGTTCAGGTCGGGGTGCATCGGTTCCCCGCTCCGTACCATGCGGGCGTGGTCCTGGGAGCCCGGGATCGGGGTCAGCATGAAAAACGACGCCTGCTCCACCTGCAGCTCGTCCTGCAGCCGGGCCACGTCGGAGCGGAGCGATTCCGGGGTGTCGAAGGGGAAGCCGAAGATGTAGGCGACGTGGGTCGCCACCTTGGCCTTGTGCCAGGCGGCGATCAGCTGCGCGTAGTCCTCTACGTGGTTCTGGGTCTTTCCGACGGCCTCGAGGTTCCGGGGATTGATGCTCTCCATCCCGATGAAGACCTGGGTGCACCCCGCCCGGGCCGCCAGAGGGATGAAATCGGGGATGCGGTAGGACTGCGTGTCCACCTGGATCATGAACTGGATCGGGATGCGCTCCTCCTCCCGCAGCCGGATGAGCTCGAGGAAGATTTCGCGCCAGTAGCCGTTGCGGGCGAAATTGTCGTCGGTGAAAAAGTAGAAGTTGACCCGGCTCTTGCGGTAGTTCTCGCGCAGGGTCCGGATCAGCGCATCCGGGGAGCGCTCGCGCATCTTTCTCCCCTGGACGCTGATGATGGAGCAGAAACTGCAGTTGAAGGGGCAGCCCCGGCTGCAGTCGATGGTCCCGAAATTGGAGACGATGAACTTCCTGAGGTAGTCCCCGTGGATCATCGGGATGGGTCGGTCGTGCAGATCGGGCTTGCGGTCCATGAAGTCGTACAGCGGCCGCAGCCGGTCTTCGGCCGCGTCCCGGAGCAGGTCGCCCCAGGTTTCCTCCACTTCCCCCTTCACCACGGTCACGCCGAGGTCGATCAGCTCCTGTATTTCGGGGGAGATCCCCTCGAGCATCGCCAGCATGCCGCTGACATGGAAGCCGCCGATGAGGACATCGAGGCCCCCGGCGCGGAATTTCCGGGCCAGGTCGGCCGCCCGCGGAAACTGGTTGGACTGCACGCCGGCCAGGGCAATCACGGTGCGGGTACGGGGCGGGCGGTGCGACCGGATGATGCGGCGCACGGGGATCTTCTCGACGGTGTCGTCGAACAGCTCCACCTCCACGTTCATCTCCCCGAGCAGGCGCCGCTCGGCGACGTCACGGGTGAGGCTGGCCAGGCAGGCCAGGGTGTTGCTCGGCAGCACCCCCCGGAAATGACGGATGACGTAGCCCTCGTCGTCGTACTTCGACGGCTTGATGAGGACGACACGGAGGGTCCTGCCCGTGTCTTCGGTCGATCTGAAAAGCCTTCGGGTCATCTGCTACATCCTATTCAAGGTTATACCCGATAATTTTAGGGTCTTGAAAAGGGATGTGCAACGCCCCGGGGATGCTTTTACAGAGCTTTTACACAAGGGGATCGCCGCCGGGCGGGCAGCCTGGGCCGCCCGCCCGGCCGGGACTCAGCGGTTGAAAATCCAGGTGGGGAAAGATTTGGAAGACGAGGAGATCAACGAGAGCTTGCGCGCCCGGGCCGCGTCCGGGTCCGCCTTGCCGATGTGCATATGCCTGCCGGTCGCCAGCGACCGGTAGGCGGTTTCGATGACGCGCACGGAGGCGAGCTCCTCCTCGGCGGTGATTTCCGGGACCTCTTCGCCTGAAACAACATCCATGAAATGGCTCAGCTGAAGGCCGAGGGCCTTCTGGGTGCTGTACCCCTCCCCGAAGTGGATCCAGTCGGCCGCCCCCGTGGGGCGGTAAAACGATGTGCGCCAGCCGATGCACATGTTCCCCTGGGTGCCGTAGATGCGGAAATAGTCCTCGCCGTTGTTCTTGAGCGCCCAGCTCAGGTGCAGGGTCCCGAGAATGCCCGGTTCGGTGCTCAGTTCCAGCCGGACGGTGTCCTCCACCTCCTTGGACTGGACGCGGCGCCCCTCCTCGGCCCGGATCGCCTGGATCGGCCCGAAAAGGTAGCGCACGACGTCCACGGCCAGGGGGCCGCTGTCCATGAGGACCCCCCCGCCGCTGATTTCGGGTTGGACGTTCCAGCGGGAGGTCATGTCGACGGTTTCGCGGAAATCCCCTTCGAATTCGAGCACGTGGCCGAGGATGCCGGCCTGGATCAGCCCCTTGGCCTGGATGACGTCGGCGACGAAGCGGAATTTGGACCCCATCATGAGGGTGGCGGCGCAACGGCGCGCCGTCTCCTTCATCTTTTCGGCCGATTCCGGGTCGAGGGCCAGCGGCGGTTCGCACAGGGTGTGGGTCCGGTTCTCGAGCAGTTGCGTGGCGATCCCCGCGTGGCTGACCGGCGGGGTGCAGATCACGGCCCCTTCGGCCTGGTGGCCGGCGGCCAGGTAGTCCTGCACCGAACCGTAGGACTTGCACCGGAAGGAGTGCCGGAACGCCTTCGCCGCCTCGGGATTGGGGTCGATGACGGCCTCGAGACTCATGTGCGGGTGGTTGTGGATCACCGTGGCGTAGCAGTGGCCCATCCGACCGCATCCTACAAGCACGAATTTAAAGGATTTAGCCCATTTCTTAAAAACATCTGCCCGCAAGGTACCCTCGCTTTTCCACTGCCGTCGTCTGCGTGCGCGGTTCCCCATTGATATCGGCATCCTGGCGTCCGGCATTATGGCAAAATGACCCGGCCGGGACGGAAATTCCGCCGCCCGAAACCGTTTCCCGTACGGAAGGATCTTTTGGTATATTATTGATAGAATTGGTTTTACTTGATTGATCTAATCTTCGGCGATGTAGGCGACGTGTTCCTTGCGCAGCAGGAAGCGGGGGCCCTGGGCCGACAGCCCGATGCTGAAGCAGTCCCTGTCGTAGTAGCGGATGTGACCGCGGAGTTTTTCCCCGTCCGTGAGCACCACCGTGACGCTGGCGTGCGAGTCGATCAGCCCCTGCAGGTAGGCCGCCTCCTCCCCCGTGCTGCCGGGGTGGATGAGCTCCTCGATCTCCCCGGGATCCGCAGGCAGGCCCTCCGGCAGTTCATTGGGATGCGGCGCGGGGTGGGGCTGATGATGTCGCCGGGGGTGATGGGGCGCGCGGTCAGGCCCCGTGCCGTGCGGCCGCCCGTGCGGGTTCCTCCCCTGCCTGCGATGATGCCCGTCCGGAAAAGACATGGTGGACCTGCCGCTCGATCCGCCGCCGCTCCCGTCATGGGGCGGTCGAGACGGATGCCGCAACCATAACAGATCCGGTTTTACAGAGAAACAAAATTCCTCTATGATCCTCCAGCGGAACCACTCCCGGTCCGCAACGGAGAATCGGCAGATGCGCATGGGCCTCATCAACACCAACCGTCTTCGGCCCCCGGTGGCGCCCATCGCCCTGGACTATCTCGCCGAGGCGCTCGACGCGGCCGGGCACCCGGTATCCCTGCTCGATCTCTGCTGGGAGGAGGATCCGGAAGCCGCCATCGGGCGATTCCTGGATGAACAAGAGTGCGGCCTCGTGGGCATGACCCTGCGCAACACCGACGACTGCGCCTATCCGAACCGCGGGAGTTACCTCCCCGGGTTCGCGCGGATGGTGGCAGCGGTGCGCGGGCACAGCGACGCCCCGATCGTTCTGGGGGGCGTCGGGTTTTCGGTGATGCCCGAGAAAATCCTCGAACTGACCGGGGCCGATTACGGCATCTGGGGGGAAGGGGAATTCGTCCTGCCGGAATTGGCCCGTCGGCTCGAGCGGCATCTGCCGGTGGAGGATCTCCCCGGCCTGCTCCTGGAGCAAAAAGGGGTCTGGAGGCGCAATCCCCCCCGCTTCGGCCCCCTCGACCGACTCCCCCGGATGCGGCGGCGCTGGCTCGACAACGGCCGCTACTTCCGGCTGGGGGGGCAGGCGGGATTCGAGACCCAGCGGGGGTGTTCCGGCCGCTGCATCTACTGCGCCGACCCGGTCGCCAAGGGGAGGCGCGTACGCCGCCGGCCTCCCGAAGCGGTGGCTGACGAAATCGAACACCTGCTCGAGCAGGGGATCGACGTCCTGCACACCTGCGACGGGGAGTTCAACCTCTCCGAAACCCACGCCCTGGAGGTCTGCCGGGAGATCGCGCGCCGGGGGCTGGGGGGGAAATTGCGCTGGTACGCCTACTGCGCCCCCGCCCCCTTTTCGCGCGAGCTGGCCCGGGTGATGCGCGCGGCCGGCTGCGTCGGCATCGATTTCGGCGCCGACCACGGCGACGA
>JAFGSS010000125.1 GCA_016934555.1 Acidobacteriota bacterium
GAGCCACGTCGTCGAGGTCCGGCTCCTCGAGGACCGGACGGGGCTGCGGGTGCTGACGCGCGACCGCGAGCGGTTCGCGCGCGCCCTTGGCCGCATCGTTCTCGAAGGGCAGCGGATCGAGAGCGTCATCCCCGCGGACGAGAACACGGACGCCCTTTACGAATACCTGATCGGTGCGGGGAGGTAGGATGAACAATCTGGACCGGGCCCGGCAGGTATGGACCATCACCAGGATCGAGCTGCGGCGCGCCTTTCTCTCCCGGCGCGCCTTCTGGGTCTACGGCCTGGCCCTGCTTCCCTCCCTCATCTTTCTCGGCGGCAGCCTCCAGGCCCGCTTCCGCGCGGCGAGGCTTTCGGCCAACGGCCTGACCCCCGCCCCCCTCATCGACGGGCTCCGGACGGGCCAGACGCCGGCGGAGGTGCTCACGCGGCTCGGGAAGCCGGGTTTCGACCGCCAATGGGTGGCCTCCCGGCGCGTGCGCGACGGCTCGGAGCGCAACGGGGTCACCCAGCATCCGATCCAGCCCCCCGTCGAGGCCCGCTACGTCCGGCTCAACGTCCTGCGGCCGACCTACGGCAACGACCCGACGGCGCGGATCTACGAATTCGAGGTTTACGGCGAGGGCCCGGAAAACCTGGCCCTGGGCCGCCCGGCGACCTCCAGCCCCCCCTGCAGCGCCGGGGAAGGGCCGGAAAAGGCTTTCAACGGGAGTGTTGCGGGAGGTCCGACCGATCGCTGGTGCTCCCGGGGGGGACGCCTTTATCTGCAGGTCGACCTCGGCGCAGCGCTCGAGGTCCGGCACGTGGTGATCCGGCACGCCGGCGCGGGGGGGGAACCGGAGGAACTCAACACCCGCCTCTTCAGCGTCCAGACCAGCGCGGATAACCGGCTGTTCACGACCGTGGTCGAGGGCACCGGCGCGCGCCTCGTCGACGAGATCACGACGCACCGCGCGCTGACATACTTCGACGGGCGGCGCGAGGCCCGGCTGGAGTTCGCCGACGGAGCGCTCGCCTCCACGGACATCCGCCCGCTGCGCGATTTCGAGGGGGACCGCAGGATCTTCGCGGGGGTGTTCCAGTTCTTCTACCTGCGCCTGGCTGTTTTCTTCGGCTGCCTGGGCATCTTCATGAACCTCTTCCGGGGGGAGATGCTCGACCGGACGCTGCACTGCTGGCTGCTCGCCCCCGCGCGGCGCGGGGTGCTCCTGGCGGGGAAATACGGCGCCGGGCTGATCGCATCGACGGTGATCTTCGCCGGAGGCGCCCTCCTCTGCCTGCTGGTGCTCCTCTGGACCCACGACCCGGCGGAGGTCGAGGCCTACTGGCGGGGGAGCGGGATGGCCCACGCCTTCTGGTACGCCCTGGCGGCGGCGCTGGGGTGCGTGGGGTACGGCAGCGTCTTTCTGGCGGCGGGGCTGCTCGTGCGCAACCCGATCCTTCCCGCGGCCGTTCTGCTCGGCTGGGAATCGATCCACCCGTTCCTCCCCCGGGTTCTCCAGAAACTGAGCGTGCTTCATTACCTGCAGTCGCTCTGCCCGGTCCCCGCGCCGCCGGGCCGGGACCTGCCCGCCCTCCTGCAACTGCTCCTGGCCCCCGCGGAGCCGGCTTCCCGTGCGGGCTCCATTCTCGGCCTCCTCCTCCTCACGGCGCTGGCGCTCGGGGTCGCGCGCCGCGCCATCGGCCGCCTCGAAATCTCCTACGGCACGGAGACATAGGAATCTCTTTTTTCCCGCGCGGCATCGCTATGATGGAAGCACACACGGAATCGGGTGACTGTCCCCCTCATTCGAGGATCCGGGCCTCGTCGGAGCGTCCTTCCTCCCAGCTGCTCCAGCCCGAGTTCATCCCGTAGGGGCACTTGTGCGACAGCGCCTCGATGCGGCGGATCCGGCCGTTCTCGATCCGGAACACTTCCGCGATCTGCCAGGTCCACGGGGTCACCGGGCCCAGGGTCACCTCGCGGCCCGAGGGGGTCGTGAAGTGCCGCGTCTTCCCGGCGCCGTGGTCGAAGAAGGCGAAGGCGAAGACGAGCCCCCGCTCCCGGTCCACCGCCGCGAACCGGCGGTCGCGGATGCGCGACACGAAGTGGAGCAGGCCCGACTCGAACTGCTCCCGGCAGCTCCACGACGAGGAGTAGGAGGTCGCCGTTTTAGGGTCGGGCTTCGGCTCCCCCGGTGCGGTCGGCACGTTGGTCGTGCGCACCCCGTTTTCCAGACGGTCGCAGTCCTCGGTGAAGGGGTAGACCCCCCTGCCGTCATTCTGCTGCATCCCCGAAAAATACATGTTGGCCGTCCGGACCAGCTCCTTGCGCGTCATCCGCCCGGGCCCGGGGATTTCCTCCGCGAAGACCGGGTGAGGGGCCCCGAGCCGCTCCACGCTGATCCCGGCCGGGGGGAAGTCCTCCCCCGCCGCGCTGTCCTCCCGGAGCACCAGCTGCTCGGCCTCGTCGATGCGGCCGGAGCGGATGCGCAGGCGCAGCGCGACGGCGACCGGGTCCCCCTCCCCCGGCCGCTCGCTCTCCTCCCGGGCGGTCCCGAGAAATCCCACCTGCCCGCTCTCCACGTCGGGGACATAGAGCCGGTAGCTCCCTTTCCCCGTCATGCTGGCCCAGAGACCCTCTCCCAGCTCGAGCCGGACGCCGTTTTCGGTGAAGCGGCAGCCGGGGGCGAACAGCCCCGGGTCCGGCTCGTCGGCCAGCATCGCGTCCAGGTAGCGGTCGACATAACCTTCGAGGCAGGCGCGGTCGCACGCGCTCCCCGCCGCCGGAGTTTCCGAGGCCGGAGCCTCCGGCAGGGGATTTTGGCAGGCGGTGCCCGCCAGTGTCAGGCAAAGTGCGATAAAGGCGAAGATTCCCGATCCTTTCGGCATGGCAGGGCTCCCCGATCCTGATGGTTGTATCGGAATACCCTAACGGAAAGGGCGGTCCCGGGTCAAGGCGGGGACGCCGGAGGCATTCCCCGCTATAATGAAAGCATGGTCATCGTCGATGGCAACAACGTGATGGGTCAGCGGGTGGGGTGGCACCGCGACAAGCCGGGGGCGCAGCGGCGCCTGATGGCCGAAGTCGAGCGCCTGGCCCGGCGGGAAAATGAGCCGCACCTCCTGGTCTTCGACGCCCCCCCTCCCGGCGGCTTGCCGGGTGAGGCGGGCGCCCCTCGAGACGGAAGCGTGCCGCTTTTCGGTGTTCTTTACGCGCGCCGCGGCTCGAGCGCGGACGAACTCATCCTCGAGCGCCTGTACCACCACGGCAACGATCCGGAGGTGTGCGTGGTGACCTCCGACCGGGCGCTCGCGCGCCAGGCGAGGGTGCTCGGGGCCCGGGTCGTCAGTTCGGGACAATTCCGGCGCCGGCTCGAACGGTGCGCCCGAGCGCCCGAAGCGTGAGCCTCAGGCCGCGATCGGTTCCGAATCCTCCGCAGTTGCCCCCTGCCGGCGCTGCATCCTTCCTGCGGCCAGGGCGAGCCCGAGGCCCACGAGGCAGAGGCCGGCGGCGATGACGAAGGCCATCTGGTAACTGCCGTCGTACATCTCCTTGATGACGGCGGCGATCCGGGGCCCGATCACGCCGCCGATGGCGAAGGAGATGAACATGAGCCCGTAGTTGATGCTCAGGTGGCGGGTTCCGAACAGGTCGGCGGTGACGGGCGCGATCAGGGCGATGTAGCCCCCGTAACAGAGTTCGACGAGGAGCACGCCGGCGAGAAAGAGCGGGACCCAGCCCGAAGCCGCCAGCGCCACGAACGACAGGGTCGAGCAGGCGAAGAGCATCATCATCAGGGGGTAGCGGCCGATCCGGTCCGAAACGCCGCCCAGAAACAGCCTCCCGATGGTGTTGGAAGCGGCCAGGATGCTGACGATGAAGGCCGCCTGCTGCGCCGGGATCCCCATGGCCGACTGGATCATCGGGGAGGCGTGCCCCAGGATCATGAGCCCGGAGGTGGCCCCGATCGTGAGCGCGGCAAAGGCGACGTAGAACTGGGGGGTCGCGAGCATCTGGCGCCAGCTCAGCTCCCTTGCCGCCGGGGCGGGGGA
>JAFGSS010000126.1 GCA_016934555.1 Acidobacteriota bacterium
ATGCATTTTTTGCCCCGCGTGCCGGCTTTACGGCCGGTGGGTTATTGTATCAACCCCGCAATGGAAATTGGAATCTATTACGGGCGGTCTTGGATTCGAAAGATCGTTCAAGTAAACTGCCTTCCGATCCGAAAAGCGTGTCGAAAGCCAAAGGAGAAGGGATGAAGATACTTCACGTGGTGGGCGCCCGCCCCAATTTCATGAAGGTGGCGCCGGTGGAGGCGGCCCTGGCACTCCACGGAGGCGTGCAGCAGACCATCGTCCACACGGGGCAGCACTACGACGCCGCCATGAGCGACGTCTTCTTCCGGCAGCTCGGGATCCCGGCCCCCGATTTCAACCTCGAGGTCGGCTCGGGGAGCCACGCCAGGCAGACGGCCGAAATCATGGTGCGGATCGAGCGGGTGATCCTCGACGTCCGCCCCGACCTGGTGCTCGTCTACGGGGACGTCAACTCCACCGTGGCCGCCGCCCTCGTCTGCGCCAAGCTCCTAGTCCCCGTGGGACACGTCGAGGCGGGCCTGCGCTCGTTCGACCGGACGATGCCGGAGGAGGTCAACCGCGTCCTGACCGACCGGGTGGCCGATCTCCTCTTCACCCCGTCGTCGGACGGCAACGAAAACCTGGTGCGCGAAGGGGTGGCCCCGGAACGGATCCACCTGGTCGGCAACGTAATGATCGACACCCTGGTGCGCCTCCTGCCGCAGGCGGTCCCGCCCCCCCATGCCGACAGGAGCTACGCCCTGGCGACGCTCCACCGCCCGTCGAACGTGGACGACCCGGAGGGGCTCGGCGCCATCATCGGGGCGCTCAACCGGATCGCGGCCGACATCGACATCCTCTTCCCCGTCCACCCCCGCACGCGCCAGATGCTGGGGCAGATCGGGGGACTCGAGCTTTCGGGCCGGCTGCACCTGGCCGACCCGGCCGGCTACCTGGAATTCCTGGGGCTGCAGCGGCACGCGTCCTTCATCATCACCGATTCGGGGGGAATCCAGGAGGAGAGCACCTACCTCGGAGTCCCCTGCCTGACGGTGCGCGAGAACACCGAGCGGCCCGTCACCGTGACCGTGGGGAGCAATATCCTGGTGGGGCGCGACATGGCGCGGCTCGAGGCGGAGGCGCGGAAGATCCTCGAAGGAAAGGCCAAATCGGGGTCGGTGCCGCCGCTCTGGGACGGGAAGGCGGGGGAGCGGATCGCGGACCTGGTCGCCGGGGGATCGGGAAAATAACCGCTACTGCGCCAGGCCCCGGTAAACCATGAAGAAGACGACGGCCATCAGCACGAGGGCCGGGACGGCATAGGGAACCAGGCGGCGGAACCACCCTGATTGGAACCTGCTCGAATTCTCCTCCCCCCGCAGGCTCCGGGCCGCGCGGCGCACCAGGCGCGGCGTGATCGTGCCCGCCCGCTCATGGTAGCCCCCCAGCAGCGCCCGGTCGGTGATGAGGTTGATCAGGCGCGGGTAGCCCTTGGAGTGGCGCCAGAGGGCGCGGAAGGTTCCGGAGCCGAAGCGGAGGCGGGGGGCGCCGCCGGCCACCGCGATCCGGCGCCGGACGTAGCGCTCCGTATCCTCCCTCGAGAGCGGCTTGGTCTCGAACCGGACCGAGATCCGCTGGTTGAGCTGCCGCAGGGTGGGGGATTTGAGTTTCCGGTCCAGCTCCAGCTGCCCCACGAAGATGATCTGCAGCAGTTTCTTCTTCGCCGTTTCGAGGTTCGACAGGAGCCGCATCTGCTCGAGCAGCCCGAGCGACATGTTCTGCGCCTCGTCGAGGATGAGGACGGTGAAGATGTCCTCCTCCGCCCGCCGGGCCAGGAACATATTGAGCCGGTCCAGCAGCTGCTTCTTGGTCATCCCCCGCATCCACTCGGTGTCGAAGATCCGCTCCAGGGGGTCGCCGGGCTGCTCCCCGGCCTCTTCCGGGCGCACCCCCAGGTCCTGCAGGATCGACTTCAGGATCTCGATTTCGGACAGCATCGGGTTCTGGATCAGGGCGGTGCGGATGTCTTTGCGCGCGAGCCTCTCGAGGAGGGCCCAGCAGAGGGTGGTCTTGCCGGTACCGATGTCGCCGACCACCACCGCAAACCCCTCCCGGCGTTCGATGCTGTAAAGGATCTGCTCGATCGCCTCCTTGCTCCGCTGGTTCAGGAAGAGGAAGGAGGGGTCGGGGGTCAGGTTGAAGGCCGGTTCCCTGAGGCCGTAGAATTTCTCGTACATACGATAACTCTATCGGCACTGGTGCGCGGAATCAATATTTTGAAAAAGCGGAGTGTGCTATCATCGCCCTCATGATAGTTCGAATCCTGATTCTGCTCGGTTTGTGCGTCCCCCCGCTGTGCGCCCAGACCGCCGACAACGTGCTCGTGGTCATGAACCAGGCCAGCCGCGATTCGCTCCAGGCAGGGCTCCATTACGCCGAAAAGCGCGGCATCTCCAAATCCAACATCATCGCCATCCGCACCACCGAAGGGGAGACCGTTTCGCGCGAGGACTTCGACCGCCAGGTCGCCACCCCCATCGCCACCTACCTGACGCGGCAGGGGGCCCAGGACCGGATCCTCTACATCGTGCTGACCCGGGGGATCCCCCTGCGCATCGAGGGGAGCGAGGGGCGGACGGGGACCGCGGCGGGGGTCGACTCCGAACTGGCCCTCCTCTACCGCCGCCTGACGGGGGAGCAGGTCCGGGCGGAGGGGCCGGTGCCGAACCCCTACTTTCTCGGCGACGCCCCCCTGGAGGAGGCGAAACAGTTCCGGCACGCCGAGCACGACATCTACCTGGTCAGCCGGCTCGACGGCTACAACCTGGAGGAGATCAAGGGATTGATCGACCGCGGGGCGACCCCCTCCCGGGAGGGGAAGATCCTGCTCGACGCCAAAGGGACCCCGGAGCAGAAGGGGGACGCCTGGCTCAAGGCGGCGGCCGAGCGCCTGGCCGCGCTGGGAATGGGGGACCGGGTGGTGCTCGAGGAAACCGCCGAGGCGCTGACCTTCACCGGTAAGACGCTGGGGTATTACTCCTGGGGCTCCAACGACCCCGCGGTGCGCCGGCGCCGGCTCGATTTCGACTTCGCCCCGGGCGCCCTGGCGGGCACCTTCGCGGGGGCCGACGGCCGCACCTTCGCCGAATCGGACCGGCCGTGGAGCCTGGCGGAGGCGGAACCGCCCCCCACCCTGGCGGCCGATTTCATCCGCGGCGGCGTCACCGGCGTCGGCGCCCACGTCGCCGAACCCTTCCTCGAAGGGACGGTCCGGCCCGACATCCTCTTTCCGGCTTATGTCTCCGGCTTCAACCTGGTGGAATCGTACTACCTGGCCACCCCTTACCTGGGCTGGCAGACCGTCATCGTGGGGGACCCGCTCTCGGCCCCCTTCCGCACCCGCACCCTGGCCGCCGCGGAGATCGACCGCGGGCTCGACCCGCAGACCGAACTGCCGGCCGACTTCGGCCCCCGGCGGCTGAAGACCCTCTCCGCCCGCGCCTACTCGAGTCAGGGGATCCACCCGGAAACCACCCGGCTGACGATCCTGGCCGACGCGCGCATGCAGCGCCAGGACCGGGCCGGGGCCATCCAGGCGCTCGAGGAGGCCGTCGGGAGGGACGAGCGACTGGCGGCGCCCCGCCTCCTGCTGGCGGGCCTGTACGAGGCGGCGGGGGAACACGACAAGGCCATCGCCCTCTACCGCCGGCTGCTCGAACTCGCCCCGGACAACGCCCTGGTCCTGAACAACCTGGCCTTTGCCCTGGCGGTGCGGAAAAACAACCTCGAAGAGGCGCTCCCGATGGCGGAGAAGGCCTACGCCCTGTCGAAGCAGAACCCTAGCGTGGCCGACACCCTCGGGTGGATCCACCACCTCATGGGGCAAAACGACCGGGCGGTCGAGCTGCTCGAGGAGGCGGTCCGGGGACAGTCGCGTAACGCCGAACTCCACCTGCACTTCGCCATCGTCAGCGCCGAAACCGGTGACACGCTCGCGGCCGAGGTCGCCCTCGGGCGCGCGCTCGAGATCGACCCGAAGATGGAGGAGCGGGAGGAGGTCCAAAAACTCCGGCTGAAGATCAGGCAGAAGCCCTAGCTCGCGGTTTCACAAACGCCGCGGAATGCGGTAACCTTTGATTTTTGCCCTGGAGCGGAATGCCGATGCGTAAAATCCTCATCCCGGCCGCCGTCGTGGTCCTCGTCGGCGCCGTCGTCGCGATGCTGCTCCTCGACCGGAACTCGGACGCCCCGCAGTACCAGACCGCCCGCGCGGCGCGCCAGGATCTCCGGGTGGCGGTCCACACCAACGGCATCATCGAGCCGGTGGACCGCAGCGAGGTCTACGCCCCCGTCGACGGGGTGGTGGCCCGGATCCCCGTGAGGGAAGGGGCCCGGATCGCCCGCGGGCAGATGCTCGTCGAGCTGGAATCGGCCGAAACCCGCACGGCGCTCGCCGAAGCCCGGACCGCGCTGCTGGAGGCGAGGGGGCAGGCGCAGCGGGTCGAAACCGGGCCGCCGCAGGAGGAGATCACGGTCGTCGAGGCCTCGATCGCCGAGGCCGCCCTCGCACTCGAGCGCACCCAAAAGGATCTCGCCGTGGAGGAGGGACTGCTCGAGAAAGGGGCCGTGACACGGGCTTCGGTGGAGGCAGTCGCCAGGGAGAGGGACCGGCTCAAGCTGCAGATCGAGGGGCTGGAACGGCAGAGGCGGGACCTGGCGGAGCGCTATTCGGCCCAGGAGAAGGAGTGGGAGCGGGCGAAGGTGCGGGAACTGGCCCGGCAGGTCGAATTCCTGGAGCGGCAGATCGGGATGGAGGCGGTGCGGGCGCCGAGGGAAGGGGTGCTTTTCGCCCTCGAGGTAAAGCCGGGCGCCCATGTCGCGAAGGGGCAGCTGCTGGCCCGGATCAACCAGCCGGGCCGGGTGCGGCTCCGGGCGTACGTGGACGAGCCCGATCTCGGCAGGATCGCCGAGGGGCAGCCGGCGCGGATCGAGTGGGACGGGCTGGCGGGCCGGCACTGGAACGGGACGGTCGAAAAACCGGCCGAACAGGTGGTGGAGCTCGGCAATCGCACGGTCGGCTACGTCCTCTGTTCCATCGAGGGGGAGCCGAAGGAATTGATCCCCAACCTCAACGTGAAGGTCGAGATCACCACCGAACAGAAGCCGGGCGCGCTCACTGTCCCCCGCAGCGCCGTCTTCAGCCTGGACGGGAAGCGGGCGGTCCTGGTCATGGAAGGGCCGAAGGCCGTCATGCGCACGGTCGTGCCGGGCCTGGTTACCGCCGAGGAGATTGAAATCCTAAAGGGGGTCCGGGAAGGGGAGCTCGTGGCGATCAATCCGCTCGACGTGAACTCCGGCCGGCCGGCATCCTGATGAAGTCCTCGCTGCCCGTCTTCGAGATCCTCCGCACCGCCGCCCAGGCCCTGTTGCGCAACTGGGGGCGCGCGGTGCTGACGTCGCTGAGCATGGTCGTGGGCACCGCCTCGCTGGTGCTGGTCGTCATCGCCGGGATCAGCGGCCGGGCCTACACCCTGGAGCAGATCCAGGGGGTGGGGACGAACCTGATCTCCATCAACAACGAGTCGGCCCCCACCGCCGACCGCCTCAACCCGGGCGACGTCGAGGCGATCCGCAGGGAGGTCCCCGGGGTCGGGAGCGTGGCCCCCCTCATCACCAGTTTCCCCACCCTGACACTCGACGGGGTGTCGCGCCGCGTCACCCTGATCGGGACGACGCCCGAATACCGCGAGGTGCGCAACCTGCGCATCCTGGAGGGGACCTTCATCGACGACAACGACATGCGGCTGCGGAGCAAGGTGTGCGTGATCACCGAGCCGTTCCACCGGCGCCTGGCGCGCGACCCCTTCTACGACGGCTCGATCACGCTCCACGGCATCCGGTTCGCCGTCATCGGCATCTTCGGCGAAAGGGCCAACACCTTCGGGCAGACGGAGGTGAGCGAATACAGCGCCGTCATGCCGCTCCCCGTGGTCCGCTATTTCAAGCCGGACGACACGATCGACAACATCTACGTCTCGGCCGAAAACATGGGGGCGGTGCCCGGGGTCACGAAGGAGATCGAGCGGCTCCTCGTCGCCCGGCACCGCGACCAGGATTTCTACAGCGTCATCAACCTCGCCAGCATCCTGGAGGCCGCGGGGAAGATCAGCCTCGGCCTGACCCTGGTGCTCCTGGTGATCGCGGCCATCTCGCTCGTCGCGAGCGGCATCAGCATCATGAACATCATGCTCATCACCGTGACCGAGCGCACGCGCGAGATCGGCATCAAGAAGGCGATCGGCGCCCACCGCAAGGTGCTGCTGACCGAATTTTTGGTCGAGGCGCTGATTCTCAGTAGCGGCGGGGGCCTGGTGGGGATCCTCCTCGGGGTGGCGGCCCCCTTCTCGGTCCGCTTTTTCGCCCCCGACATCCGGATCGAGATCCCCGCCCTGGCCGTCGTTTTCGGTTTCGGCGTCACCCTGCTGGTGGGGTTGACCTTCGGCATGCTCCCCGCGCTGCGGGCCTCGCGCATGAACCCGGTGGAAGCGTTGCGCTATGAATAGCAAAACCAAATGGGGGCTCTTCGCCCTCTACCTCGCCCTCTTCGGGAGCTACTGCGGCCTGGAACTGGACACCTTCGTCACCGACCTGCCGTTCTTCCAGGCGAGCACCCTGGTCCTCTTCATCAACATCCTCTGCATCGTCCTGGCGCCCGTCGCCGTCTATCTCCTCTTCGCCTCCATCCCGTGGCTCTGGCGCCTCCGCGCGGTCCGCGTCGCCGTGCGCACGTTCGGGGCCGTCTACTTTCACTTCATCCTCTTCCTGGCCGTCTACAAGTCGGTGCGGAAGGTCGATTTCGATTTTTACTTCATGTGGTACAACCTCGCCGACACGCTCCCGGCGCTCTGGAAGCTCTTCGCCCCCTGGTTCCCGGTGGTCCTCCTCCTCATCGCCCTCTTCGCCCTCTTCCAGAAACAGGCCTACGCGCCGCTGGTACGCCGGCTCGAGCGCACCCCGCGCGCCGTAGCCCTGGGGCTCGGGGGCGTCATCGCCCTCTCCGCCCTCAGCCAGGCGATGACGATCGATTCCGTCCGGGGGTCCGCCTCCGGGTTCGTCTATTCCAGTTTCCTCAGCGACCGGAGCCTGCGCGACGAATACGCCGCGCTCTACGGCAGCCATATCGAGCGCCTCCGGTCCGAGACGCCCCGACCCGGCGGCCGCTTCTCCCCGGGGGCGCTGGGGGACGCGGTCTTCGTCGTCAAGCAGGAGAGCCTCAACGGCCTTCTGACCGGTCCCAGGGTCACGCCCGAGCTGATGCGGGCGGCGCGCGACGGCGTCCTCTTCCCCCGGATGTACGGCAACGCGGTCCAGAGCCTGCGCGGCTACGAATGCGTCCTCTGCGGGGTCCCGCCGAGCGCGGCCGGGGCGCTGGTGGACGAATACACGCCGGAAGAACTCGGCAAACTGACCTGCCTGCCGGAGGTGTTCCGCTCGCTCGGCTACCGCACCCTCTACTTCTTCGGCGGGAGCCGCAACCCCCGCATCGTCCGCTTCGCCCGTTCGACCGGCTTCGAGGAGGTCCTGTCCGACGAGATCATGCGGCCGGGGGACATCAAGTTCGACTGGGGTTACCGCGAGGACATCTTCTACCGCCGCGTCTTCGAGCACCTCGACGCGCATTACGCGGGAGAGAAGATCTTCGTCTTCCTCGACACCGGGGCCACCAACCACACCCCGTTCGAAGTGCTCGACGAGGCGCTCCTCGGCACGATCCCCTTTCCGGAACCGGAGAAATTCGAGGAAAGGCTGTCGAACACCACCTTCGCCCAGGACGCCTATTTCGGGCTCTGCTACGACCTCTTCCGCGAGCGCTTCGGCGCCCGCGGGTCGCTTCTGGCCGTCAGCGACCACTCCTGGCCGATCCCGATCCACAAACACAACATCTACAACGAGCGCGGGGCCTGGGAGGAAAACTTCCTGATCTCGCTCCTCTTCGTCCCCCCGGCGGGCGACGGCCGCTTCGGCGCCGGCGCCGAGGTCCCGGAGCGCTTCAGCCAGATGGACATCCTCCCGACCATGCTCGACCTGCTGGGAATGGAGCACGCGGGCCTGCTCGGGGAATCGTTCGCCCCCTGGCTGCTGGCGGAACCGTCCGGGGCCCGGACGAAGCCGGCGAAGGCCAAGCTCTCGATCCAGCCCTACGGCGGGGGCTACATTTCGGTCGTGCGCTACCCGGAGAAGTTCCTCTTCGACGTGCTCGGGCGGGAGGTCGCCATCTACGACCTTGCCCGGGACCCCGGGGAGAGATCCCCCGCGGCGGGCGATATCGAGGAATACCTCCCGCTGATCCGCT
This sequence comes from Acidobacteriota bacterium, assembly GCA_016934555.1. Taxonomy (GTDB): domain Bacteria; phylum Acidobacteriota; class UBA6911; order UBA6911; family UBA6911; genus UBA6911. Next base: position 8,336 of record JAFGSS010000126.1, read on the forward strand.
CCTTTTTCGGCCTCCCCCAGCCAAAACCCCTTCCCCGCCGATTTTGAGCGCTCTCTGCCTGTTTCGGCCCGGATTCGACTAGGGTATAATGGCCGGGTCAACTCTGGCGATCGTGTGGGAGACCGGAATGGATCCAATGCTGTATGCAAGCACCAACGGGCAGACGCCGAAGGTCGGCCTGGCCCAGGCCCTGATGCAGGGGCAGGCGCCCGACAAGGGCCTCTACCTCCCGGTCGCCATCCCGCGCTTCGCCCCCGGAGAACTCCGATCGCTCCGGGACCGCTCCTACCCCGAAATCGCCGCCGCCGTCCTGGCCAAATTCGCGTCCCGCACCTTCCCCCCGGAAACGCTCGAGGTCATGTGCCGCCAAGCCTACGACTTCGAGGTCCCGATCGAGCAGGTGGACGAGCGCCGCTTCGTCATGCGCCTCGACCGCGGCCCGACCGCCTCCTTCAAGGACTTCGCCGGGCGGATGATGGGGCAGATGTTCGGCCGGCTGCGCCGGGACGCCCCGGGGCGGCTGGTGATCCTGACCGCCACGAGCGGGGACACCGGGAGCGCGGTCGCCCACGCCTTCTACCGGATCCCGAAGATCGAAGTCATGGTGCTCTTCCCCCCCGCCGAGGTCAGCCCGCGCCAGCGGAAGCAGATGACGACCCTCGGGGAAAACATCACCGCCGTGGGGGTGCAGGGGAAGTTCGATGACTGCCAGGCGCTGGTCAAGCAGGCGTTCACCGACCCGACCCTGGCCGGGGTGCAGCTGACCTCGGCCAATTCGATCAATGTCGGGCGGCTGCTCCCTCAGATCGTCTATTACGTCTACGCCGCGGTCCGGCTCGCCCCCGAAGGCCCGATCCTCTTCTCCGTCCCCTCGGGCAACTTCGGCAACATGATGGGGGCGCTTCTGGCCGCGCGCATGGGGGTGCCGGTCGAACGGATCGTCGTCGCCACCAATGATAACGACGAGGTGCCGCGCTTCCTGGAAACGGGGCGGTACGAGAAGATCGTCCCCTCGCGCCACTGCATCTCCAACGCCATGAACGTGGGGCACCCGAGCAACTTCGCCCGCGTCTTCTCCCTCTTCGGGGGGTGGCTGGACGAGACGGGGGCCATCCGCCGGATGCCGGACATGGAGGGAATGAGAAAACTGCTGTGGGCCTCGAGCGTCAGTGACGAAGAGACGCGGGGGACGATCCGGCACGCCTGGCAGGAGCGCCGCCTGCTGCTCGAGCCGCACGGCGCCGTCGGCTGGCTCGGGCTGGAGCGCTACCTCGCCGCGCACCCCTCGTCCGCCGTCGCCGTGAGCGTCGAGACGGCGCACCCGGCCAAGTTCCCGGAGGAGATCGAGCGGCTGCTCGGCTTCACGCCCGAGGCGCCCCCGAGCCTGGCCGAACTGGAGCAGAAGGACGAACGCTTCATCACCATGCCCGCCGATTACGGCGCGTTTCACCGGCTGATCCTGGACACATACCACCCATGAAATACGTCATCTTTCTCGGCGACGGCATGGCCGACTACGCCGTCCCGGAACTTGGGGGGAAAACCCCGCTCATGGCCGCCCGCAAGCCGGCGATGAACCGGATCGCGCGGGAGGGACAGACGGGGCTCCTGGAGACCATCGCCCCCGGGATGCTGACCGGGTCGGCCATCGCCAACCTCGCCGTGCTCGGCTACGACGCCCGCGCCCTCTTCCAGGGGACCGAGGGGCGGGGGGTGCTCGAAGCCGCCAGCCTCGGCGTCGAGCTGGCGGCCGACGACTTGGCGCTGCGGGTGAACCTGATCTGCATCGAGGACGAAAAGATCCGCAGCCACTCCGCCGGCCACATCTCCAGTGAAGACTCCCACCGCCTGATCCGCGACCTGGACGCCCACCTTGCCGACTGGCCCCTGCGTCTCTATCCCGGCCTCAGCTACCGCCACCTCCTGGTGGTCCCGGGCGGCGAGTTCCGGCTGGAGTGCTTCCCCCCCCACGACCACGTGGGGGTCCCCTGCCGGGAGCTGGCGATCCGGCCGATGACGCCCGGGGGGGAGGAAACGGCCGCGCTCCTCAACCGCCTGGTCGAGCAGTCCCGGAAATTCCTGGCCGACCACCCGGTCAACCGGAAGCGCCGGGCCGAGGGGAAACAGCCGGCCAACGCCCTTTGGCCCTGGGCCCCCGGCAAAAAACCGGTCATGCGGACCATCGAGGAGCGCTTCGGCGTCCGCGGCGCCGCGATCACGGCCGTCGACCTCATCAAGGGGCTCGCCATCTACGCGGGGATGACGCCGGTAGCGGTGGAGGGGGCCACCGGCCTCTACGACACCAATTACGAGGGGAAAGCGGAGGCCGCCCTCGGGGCGCTCGAGGACTTCGACTTCGTCTACATCCACGTCGAGGCCGCCGACGAGGCGGGGCACGAGCGCGACCTCGAGCTCAAGATCCGCTGCATCGAGGACCTGGACCGGCGCCTGATCGGGCCCGTCCTGGAAGGGCTCGAGCGGCGGGGGTGGGAGAGCACCGTGGCGGTTCTGCCCGACCACCCGACCCCCATCGCCACCGGCAACCACACCCGTGAACCGGTCCCGGTCGCCATCCGCGCGCCGCGCCTCGAGCCCGACGCCGTCACCCGCTTCGACGAGGAGAGCGTCCAATCGGGCGCCCTCGGCCTGATGAAGGGGGCGCGCTTCATCGAGACCTTCTTCGCGGCGGGGAAAGCATAACCCCTACGACGATTTCGCTTCCGAATAATGGTATTCGTACTTGCCGGTGAGGGAGACCGCCATGCACAAAAACGGCTTGCGGAATTTCAGGGTCTCCATCGGGCAGTGCCACACCCCACGGGGGATGACGACGGCGGTGGGCACCGAAAAGATGTGGTCCTCCTCCCTCCCCTTCTCCCCGATCTTGAAGCTGACCTCCGCGCCCAGGTCCCCGATGTCGCGCGGGTCGGACCCGATGAAGTAGACGACCTCGTCGTGGTCGTGGACGTGCGGCTCCCGCGACAGCCCCAGCGGGCCCGCCTCGAGCCCGAAGGCGTAGATGATGTTGCAGGGGAAGCCGTTGAGGAGGTCGGCCCCGGCGGCGAACATCGACATCTCCCCCATCTTCCGGATCGGGAGGGGGACCAGGCATTTCCCGTAGCGCGTCTTCCCGTCGGACGTCTCCCGCGACACGCTCCCGAGGAGCACCCCGGGACCGGTACCCGGGGCGGCCAGCGCCCCGGAAGCGGCCGCCACGGCGCTTCCGGAAGCGATCGCTTTCATCACCTTCCGTCTAGTCATCATGGGCAGCTCCTATTACGACAGCCAAACCTGATCGCATCGACTACCCGGGCCCTCATCACCTCGAGGAGAAACTTCAGCAGTCCAGGATCCCGCTATCCATGCTCACCGATCTTTTTGCGCCAGCCTTGGCTTCCAGGCATCGGGATGACGCCGGAGATGCATTATGGCAACAACCAGAATATAGCCATCGCGAATCTGATAAACAACTCCGTACGGGTATCGCCTTATGCGACATCGGCGGGTACGGGTGGATAGGGGTGTCCAGGCTTCAGGGAAATGAACGATTCTACCTATCGTCTGCTTCACTTCAGAAGCAAATTCATACCCGAGCCCTTCACACTGATCGTTATAAAAGTCAACTGCCTGACGGAATTCGTTCTCCGCCGTTGAGAGGATTTGAACCTTCATTTCTGCGGCTCACGATTCAGACGGTCAAAAACCTCTTGCACCGATGAGGCTGCGAGCTCTCCTCTTTCGTAAGCGTCAATACGGTCTTCTGTTTCGCCAGCCCATGCCGCATCGACCTCCCGCCGATCAGGAAAATCAAAACTCGCCAGGATTTCCTCGACAAGGAGGGCGCGCTCCATCGGAGGTAAATCAAGAGCCTCCGCCAGAATCCTGCTGCTCTTATCAGACATATGGCTTCTCCATGAATATCTATTCAGAATACCATTCCGGCAGACAAAGAAAAATTGGCGGCTATTTCATTTTCACTGCAAGACAAATCCGGCAGCAGTATTCATTGAAAAATAATACAGGAGCCGGCGGCTCCCGGCATCGGACATGCGCCGAAGCAACTGTCCGATGCCGGGGCCGGGCCCTTTCCGTTTTACTTTTTCGGGTAGTATTCGAGCAGGGACGCCGGCATGCCCCCCTCGGTGAGGACGACACGGTTCTTGATGAGCCACTTCCCGTCCTGCTTGACCAGTTCGGACCTTTCACGCCCGTATTCCGTGATCTTCCCTTCCGTGGTCACCAGTTCCGCCTTGATGCTGTGCCAGAGGAAGGTGGCGACGGCCTTGTCCCCGTCGACATCGATCTTCATGTTCGTCAGCATCATCTCCGACACCCCCTCCGGTACGGCATCGGCCGCTTTCGGCTTTTCCCCGCCGCCACCCTCGATCCGGGCGTACATCGCCTTGATCTCCTCGATGCCGCTGGCCACCATGCCGTTGACCTCGAGCCTGCCGTCGTCCGTAAAGAAGGAAGCGAAATCGTGCCCGCTGTCGGGCCGGAACTGCGCGTAATAATCGATGAACATGTCCTCGATGGCCGCGCGCTCCACCAGCGTGGTCAGTTCCGGCGGCGTAGCCTGAGGCGCCGGGGAACAGCCGGCCACGAGCACCAGAAGGGCCAGAATACCCAGAAACACGATCTTTCTCATTTCTTATTCTCCTTGCATGAACATGTGATTCAAGGGGCAGATTCCCGCCTGCGTCGACAACCGCAACGGTACCGGATCCCATTTGCTGACTATGGCGGCATTCTAGCCGAAGACCGCCGCGAACCATATCGATTTTTCAACCACCTGTCCGAAGATGCGTCACCGGGTTACGGCCTGATCGACCGAACATGATTTTGAATCCTCCCCCCCTCTCCGCCGCCGCCCGGAGAACTGCCCGCTCCACGCGGAGGCCGGGAGTTTCCATCGCTCGCCGAGGCCTCCGGGGAAAGAGCGGCCGGGCGCCGATCGTGATATAATCACGAAAACCAGGAGGACAAGTCGATGAAAATGACAAACCGTAAAGTCATTGGTCTGCTTGTTCCCATTCTTCTTCTGACTCCCCTGTTGGTTTCAGCCG
>JAFGSS010000127.1 GCA_016934555.1 Acidobacteriota bacterium
GTCTTCATCGTGGCCACCCCTTCGGCGTCGGCCAGGACTTCGCCCGGCATCCTTCCGATCCCCGCGTTCCAGTAGTTCGAGCCGGGAATGATCATCTCGTTGATGAGAAAGAGATGGTTCAGGCTGGCCAGGGAGTGGTTCGACCCCGCACGGCGTACGGCCAGGATCCCCGCTCCCACCTTGCGCCTCAGGACGTTGCCGTTGGCGCGCGCCACGAAGCCGCAGCGCTCGATGAGGGCCTTCATCCCGGCGGTGATGTCGGCGAAATAGACGGGCGACCCGAGCAGCAGCCCGTCCGCCTTGCGGATCTTTTCGAAGTACTCGTTGAACGGGTCGGAGTCGACCGCGCACTTCAGGTTCTTCCTCTCCAGGCATTTCATGCAGGCGGTGCACCCCTGAATGGGGGCGCCTTCGGCGAGCTGGATCAGTTCCGTTTCGATCCCCTCGGCCCGAAGTTCCTGCATGATGATGTTCAGCAGGAGAAAGGTGTTTCCGTCCTTCTTCCCGCTGCCGTTGACCGCGACTACCTTCATGGTATGGGCTCCTCTCGGGTGACAATATCCGCGGGGCGACGGCCCCGGACTGAGTTAACCAGAAATGGCCGGGGGATTCCACCGCCGATTCGGCCTTTTCCGGCGGGCGCCGGATGGGTATACTCCCCTGATTTACGGGAAGCGGTCTTCATGAGGGCCGCGGATTAGGGTAAAATGGATCATTTTGTAACGGGACTGAAGTGCGTTCGACCCATGCTCACGGTGCCATGACCCTCGGGACAAAGAACAGAAAAGAAAGAGAGGTTTGAAGTATGCCCCCCCTTTCCGAAGCCACCCGCCCCCTGATGTGGAATGTCTCCCAGGCCTGGGTGATGTATGTGCTGTTTGCCGCGGCCGTCGCCGTCTTTGCCTGGGGCATCTACCGGCGCGTGCGGTCCTGGCGCCGGGGGAAGGAAGACGGTGAGAGATTTTCCGACTGGGGGAAGCGCCTGAGGATCCTCATGGGAGAGATGCTGCTCCAGAACCGGGTGCGCCGGAATTTCTACCCGGGGCTCCTGCACAGCCTGCTCTTTTACTCCTTCCTCGTTCTTTTCATCACCACCCTGATCGTCATGGTCCAGTATGACGGCAACCTCCTGTTCGGCCTGGATCTCGAGATCTTCAAGGGGGGAGTTTACGTCTTCTTTTCCGTGGCAAGCGAACTGGCCGGGTTGCTGATCCTGGCCGGCCTGGGCATGGCCGCCTGGCGCCGCTATGTCGCCAAACCTGAGACGCTCCCCGTCACCCGTGAGGACGGTTTGGTGCTCCTCCTGGTCGCCGCCCTGGTCGTAACCGGCTACCTGGTCGAGGGGGCGAGGATCGGGGCCAACGGGGATCCCTGGAAGGAGCTTTCGTTCGTGGGGTGGGGCCTCAGCCCGATTTTTGCGGGGATGGCCGAGGAAACCGCCCGGGGGGCGCATGCGGTGCTGTGGTGGCTCCACACCGTCCTGGTCATGGGCTGGATCGCCCTCATTCCCTACACCAAGTTCTTTCATATGCTGGCGCTGCCGACCAACGCCTTCCTTTCCAAGCTCGGGCCGCGGGGGGAACTCCGGCGCCAGGACATCGAGAAGCTGATGGAGAGCGCCGAAAGCGAGGAGATCCAGATCGGGATCCAGAAACCGGAGGAGTTCAGCTGGAAGCAGCGCCTGGACCTGGACGCCTGCATCCTGTGCGGACGCTGCGACGAGGTCTGCCCCGCCTACATGGCGGACCGGGACTATTTCTCTCCGCGGCAGCTGATTGCGCGCATGAAGGCCCAGCTCGACGAGGCTGCGGGTGTGGAGGAGGGAGAGAAAGCCGACATCGTGGGCAGGGCGTTCGACGAGGAGTTCATCTGGCACTGCCGGACCTGCGGCGCCTGCGTGGAGGTCTGCCCCGCCATGATCGAGCACGTGGATACCCTGATGGAGCTGCGGCGCAACGAGGTGCTGATCCAGGGCCGCATCCCGGAGGAGGCGGGCCGTGCCATGCGCCTGTTCGAGACCGGAGGGAACCCCTTCGGCGCGCAGTCGGAACGGACCGACTGGATCGAACAGTCCGGGCTGCGCGTGGTCAAGCCGGGGGAATCGGTGGACGTCCTGTACTGGATCGGCTGCTGCGTGACGTTCGATCCCCAGAAGCACAGGATCGCCGAGGACCTCTGCCGGCTGCTCGAGCGCTGCGGCGTGGATTACGGCGTTCTCGGCGCGGACGAGAGGTGCTGCGGCGACCCCGCCCGTATCCTGGGGCAGGAGATGGTATTTCAGCAGGCGGCCCGGGAACAGATCGAGCTGCTTGGCCGGCGCAGGTTCCACACGCTCCTGACCGGGTGCCCCCACTGCTATAACGTGTTCAAGAACGAATACCCCCAGTTCGGGGCCTCGTACAACGTCGTTCACCACACCGAGTATATCGAGGGGCTGGTTGCGTCCGGCAGGATCCGGCCGGGGAGCGGCAGGGGGCGGATGGTGTACCATGATCCCTGTTACCTCGGCCGCTACCAGGGGATCTACGACGCCCCCCGCTCGGTGCTTCGGGCGATCCCGGGCGCGGAGCTTGTCGAAATGAGAAGCAGGCGCGAAAAGAGCCTCTGCTGCGGCGCTGGGGGAGGGCATTATTTCATGGACCTGAAGCGGGGGGAGCGGATCAACAACCTGCGCGTCCGGCAGGCGCATGAAGCGGGTGCGGATACGATCGTGACCGGCTGCGCCTACTGCATGCACATGCTCGGGGATTCGCTGAAGCTGCTCAATGTCGACGAGAGCATGCGCGTCATCGATATCGCGTCGCTGACGGCGGAAAGCCTGGACGATGTCCGAAAGTGACCGGCCGGTGCGGCGGATGAGGGGGGGGCGCCGCAGGGTGATCGCAGCCCTGGCGTGCTACGCCGTGCTGATCGGGATCGCCCTGTACGCGTTCTTGCCCGTGAGGACCGGGGACGACCGGTTCCTCCTGGGGATGCTGCTGGCGGTCTTCGCCCTCTTCATCGTCAAGACCCTGGCGCACGCCGGCGACGGGGAACCGTAACAGCCCGGCTGGCCGCCGGGGAGAAAGGAACATCATGGCAATCAGACTCAGAAGCGCAACATCCACGGAGGGGAGACGAATGGCGGGAGCCCGCAGCCTCTGGCGCGCCAACGGTATGCGCGAGGAGCAGATCGGCAGGCCCATCATCGCCATCGTCAACTCCTTCACCCAGTTTGTCCCCGGCCATGTCCACCTCCACGAAATCGGGCAGCGGGTCAAGGGCATCATCGAGGCCCGGGGGTGCTTTGCCGCCGAGTTCAACACCATCGCCATAGACGACGGGATCGCCATGGGGCACGGGGGCATGCTCTACTCCCTGCCGTCGAGGGAGCTGATCGCCGACAGCGTCGAATACATGGTGAACGCCCACATGGCCGACGCCATGATCTGCATCACCAATTGCGACAAGATCACCCCCGGCATGCTGATGGCGGCGATGCGGCTCAACATTCCCGCGATCTTCGTCTCCGGCGGCCCCATGGAGGCGGGAGTGCTGGGGGACCGGCGCTACGACCTGATCGACGCCATGGTGATGGCGGCCGACCCGGCCGTTTCCGACCGGGAGGTGGCCGAACTGGAAACCGTCGCCTGTCCCACCTGCGGATCCTGTTCGGGCATGTTCACGGCCAATTCCATGAACTGCCTCACCGAGGCGCTGGGCCTGGCGCTTCCGGGCAACGGCACCCTGGTGGCCACCCACCGGAACCGGATGGGGCTGTTCGAACAGGGGGCCCGGCGCATCGTCGAGATGGCCGAGGCCTACTACGGGCGGGGGGACGCATCGGTCCTCCCGCGTTCGATCGCGACGAGGCGGGCGTTTTTGAACGCGATGGCCGTGGACATAGCCATGGGCGGGTCGACCAACACCGTGCTCCACCTCCTGGCCGTCGCCCGGGCCGCGGAGGTCGATTTCTCGATGGCCGACATCGACGCGCTTTCGCGCCGGATCCCGGTCCTGTGCAAGGTGGCGCCCAGCTCCTCCTATCACCTCGAGGACGTCAACCGCGCGGGAGGGATCCTGGCCATCCTGGGCGAACTCGACCGGGCGGGCCTCATCGATCCGGCCGTCGGTCGGGTGGACGCCCCGAGCCTCGGGGACATCCTCGACCGGTACGACATCGCCCGGCCCACGGCGGGCGACGAGGCCCGCACTCTCTACCTGAGTGCGCCGGGCGCCCGGGGGCGCAACCTGGTACTGGCCTCGCAGGACAACGCCTACCCGGAGCTCGACCTGGACCGGACGGGCGGATGCATCCGGGACGTTGAGCATTGCTACTCCAGGGACGGCGGCCTCGCGGTGCTTACGGGCAACCTGGCCCCCAGCGGGTGCATCGTCAAGACCGCGGGGGTGGACCCGTCCATCTACCGGTTCACGGGCACCGCCTGCGTGTACGATTCGCAGGAAGCGGCGTGCGAGGGGATCCTGGGCGGGGAGGTGCAGGCGGGCAACGTGGTGGTCATCCGCTACGAGGGGCCCCGCGGCGGCCCCGGCATGCAGGAAATGCTCTACCCCACCTCCTATATCAAGTCACGGCACCTGGGGACGGAGTGCGCCCTCATCACCGACGGCCGGTTTTCCGGGGGGACCTCCGGACTCAGCATCGGGCACGTATCGCCTGAAGCCGCCTCCGGCGGGGCGATAGCCCTGGTGAGGAACGGGGACACGATCGCCATCGACATCCCCGCCAGGACCATCGAAATCGGGGTCGGCGACAGGGAGCTCGAGGCGCGCAGGGGGGAGGAACTGGCCAGGGGTAAGGCGGCCTTCAAGCCGAGGCGCGACCGGAAGGTGTCCGAGGCGCTGCGGGCTTACGCCCTGTTTGCGGCCTCCGCCGACCAGGGGGCGGTGCGCGTCCTTCCGGGAGAGGACGGGGACTGATTCCCGGTCGGGTGGCCCCTACTCCACGGGGTGCCTCCGGGCGAATTCCTCGCGGGTCATGAAGGACTCGATTCTGGCCCCGGCTTTCAACCCGTCGAGGAACGCCCGGGTGGCCGCCTGTTGCGAGAGCTGGTCCAGGTGCTTTTTGATGGCCGGCCGGGCTTCTTCCAGCGACGCCTGTCCCGCGGGCCTCAGCTCGATCGTCCGGATGAGGTGGTAGCCGATCTGGGTCTCCACGACCGGTGAGAGGGTCCCGGGCTTGGTGGCGAAGGCGGCGTCTTCGAACTGCTTCGGCATCTGGCCCCGGACGAAGACGCCCAGGTCCCCTCCCCGGGAGGCCGTGACCGTGTCCTCGGAATGTTTCGCCGCCGCATCGGCGAACGTGACGGCGCCCGATTCGATCTCCGCACGGAGCGCTTCGAGCTTCTTCCGGGTCGCGAGCTTCCGCTCCGGCGTATCCCCGGCCCCCGCCCGCATCAGGATATGGGCCGCGTGCACCCGTTCCGGCAGGGAGAACTTGTCGGGATTGTCGGCGTAGAATTTTTCCACTTCGGCCCCGGTCGCCTCGGGCGCGCCGCGGATGATGCCTTCGAGCACCTGCTGCACGGCCAGGCTCTGTTCGATGTTTGACCTCAGCTCCGCATCCGTGATCCCCTGCTGCTCGAGGGCGGCGGCGAAAGCCTCGGGGGAAGCGTAGCGTTTTTCCAGTTCCAGCATGGCCGCGTCCACCTTCGATGGTTCCACCGTCACGTTATCCCTGCCGGCCCGTTCCTTCAGAAGGGTGACGGTGACGATGCTGTCGATCGCGTCGTCGAACAGGATCGAGTTGCGCTGCCTGAGCTGCTCGAGCGTCATCTCCTGCTGCCGCGCCAGATCGTTGATGACGTCCAGCAGCCGGCCTTCCGTAACCGGTTCGCCCGCCACCCGGAGCACGACGAGGCCGCGGTCCTGTGCTTCCGTCTGTGCCGGGGCGGGCGCCACCATAAGAAACAGGGCCAACAGGGGCAGGGCGATTCGGGTCATGGCGGACTTTCTCCTTGTCCTGTGCGGGCTCCCGGAAACGGGGGCCGATGGCATTGTCCATCGGCCCGCGGGGTGTGTCAACCCCCCGCGGCGGAGCCGCAGGCGCCGATTTGCGATGACAAGGGGCTCGGATTTGGGGTAGAAATGCACCATGATCGATCGGCCTCTTTCCCATGCACCTCAGACAGGAGATGAGATATGTACGTAGAACAGTTTTTCGTGAAAGGCCTTGCGCACAGTTCCTACCTCCTCGGCGGGACCAATACCTGTGCCATCGTGGACCCGCAGCGTGATATCGACGTGTACCTGCACGCCGCGGAGGAGATGGGGATGAAGATCACCCATATCCTGGAAACCCATCTGCATGCCGATTTCATTTCCGGGCACCTGGACCTGGCCGACGCCACCGGGGCGGTGATCTACGCCCCCAAATCGGCCAAGTGCCGCTTCAAGCACCGCGCGGTTGTGGAAGGGGACGGTTTCCGGATCGAGAACCTGAGCATCCGGGTGCTGGAGACCCCGGGCCATACCCCGGAGCATATCAGCTATGTCGTTACCGACCGCAGCCGCGGCAAGGAGCCGTCGGCCGTTTTCTGCGGGGACACCCTGTTCGTCGGCGACGTCGGCCGGCCCGACCTTTTCCCGGGGAAGGCGCGCGATCTGGCCCACAAGCTCTACGACAGCCTCCACGGCAAGCTCATGGCGCTGCCCGATTTCTGCGACGTCTATCCCGCCCACGGCGCCGGCAGCCTTTGCGGGCGCGCCATGGGGGCGAAACGCTGGACGACGATCGGCTACGAGCGCCGCTACAACCCGGCGCTGCAGATCCCGGACCGCGAGGACTTCATCCGCTCGCTGACCACCAACATGCCCGCGGCCCCGGACCATTTCAGCCGCTGCAGCGCCATCAACGGCAAGGGGCCCGCCAGGGTCCACACCCTCCCCGGCATTCTCCTGATGGACCCCGACCGGTTCAGCAAGGCGGCCGGGAAGAAGAACACGATCGTGCTCGACATCCGGAGCTACGACGCCTTCGGCGGGCAGCATGTCCCCGGCGCCTACAACATCGATATCAGCGGGAATTTCTCCACCTTCGCCGGCTGGGTCCTCCCCCCCGACCAGGACATCCTGCTCGTGGCCGGGTCGGGCGAAGAGGCCTACGAGGCCGGCGTCCTGCTCCGGCGCGTCGGCCTGGACCGGGTCGTGGGGTATCTTGACGGCGGCATGTTCGAGTGGTCGCGCGAAGGTCTACCGACCGAGCACGTGCCGCAGGTTTCGGTCCGGGAATTGAACCAGCTCATGAAAGGGCGGTCGGAACTCACGCTGGTCGATGTGCGGGCCGCCGGCGAGTACGACGCCGTTCATATCGAGGGCGCCGTCAATATCCCCGCTCCCGACCTGCGCACCCGGCACGGTTCCCTGAAGAAGAGCCGGCCGGTGGCCGTGATCTGCAGCACCGGGCACCGCTCCAGCCTCTCGGCCTCCCTGCTCAAGCAGGCGGGTTTTGCCAACGTGTGCAACGTCGCCGGCGGCATGACGGGCTACAGCGCCGCGGGGTTTAGCCCCGAATGTCCCATGTGCGTGGCGCCGCATGTCCCGAAGGCCTCGTAGGAACATCGCCGCGGGGAGGGGGGAGACAATAACCTTTTTCGGGTTCGGGAGGTTGCCATGGATTGGCTGAATTGGCTGACGATGGAACGCTGGTCGCCCTACGCCGTCGGGATCGGCATCGGCGTGCTGAGCTGGCTCGCTTTCCTGCTCTCGGACAAGCCCATCGGCTGTTCGACCGCGTTTGCGCGCACCAGCGGGATGATCGAAAAGGCTTTCAGGGGGGCAGGGGTCGACGAGAAGCCCTATTACCGGCAGTTCGCCCCCGTGATCGACTGGGAATGGATGCTCGTCCTGGGAATCGTCGTGGGCGCCCTGCTCTCCTCCCTTCTTTCGGGGGGATTCGGGCTTTCCTGGGTCCCGCCCCTGTGGCGGGAGGCGGCGGGGGACAGCGGCGTCCTCCGCTGGGGCGTCGCCCTGGCGGGCGGGGTCCTGATGGGGATCGGCGCCCGCTGGGCCGGGGGGTGCACGAGCGGGCACGGGATCAGCGGGACGCTGCAACTGGCGACGAGCAGTTGGCTCGCCGTCGTCTGCTTTTTCGCCGGAGGCATCGCCACCGCGATGCTGATCTACCGGGTGTGGCTCTGAAAGGGGGTCGTATGCTCGAGGCGATACATGGCAGGAAAGGGCTGCAGCTGACTTTGGGTTTCCTCCTGGGCATCGGTTTCGGCTTCCTGCTCCAAAGGGGGGGGGCGACCCGGTTCGACGTCATCATCGGGCAGCTGCTCTTTGAGGACTTTACGGTGGTCAAGATCATGCTGAGCGCTGTGCTGGCCGGAATGGTCGGGGTCCATGCCCTCCGAAGCCTGGGCCTGGCGCGGCTCCACCCCAAGCCGGGGTCCATGGGATCCATCGTCCCGGGCGGGCTGATCTTCGGGCTCGGCTTCGGCATCCTGGGTTACTGTCCGGGGACGGCGGCGGGGGCGGTGGGGCAGGGGTCGCTCGACGCCCTGTTCGGCGGCATTCTCGGCATCCTGATCGGGGCCGGGATATTCGCCGCAGCCTATCCCGCGCTGCGAAAACCGGTCCTGGAGCGGGGGGATTTCGGCGCCCGGACGATTCCCGAAATACTGAGGCTCAACGCCTGGGTGGTGGTGGCGGTCGTGTCTGTCGCGATTTTCGCGCTTCTCTACTTCCTGGAGAGATCTGGAGTGTGACCATGGCGCGTCCCACCGGCCGGCGCTGGGGATGGCTGCGGGGTTACGGCCGGGGGGATCTCTCCTCCGACGCCGCCGCCGGGCTGACAATCGCCGTGATGCTGGTGCCGCAGGGGATGGCCTACGCCATGCTGGCGGGCCTGCCCCCGGTCATCGGACTCTACGCCTCGGTGATCCCGCTCGCCGTCTACGCGTTTTTGGGGAGTTCGCGCCATCTCGCCGTCGGCCCGGTGGCGATGGTCTCGCTCCTCACCCTGGCCGCCTGCGCGCGCCTCGCGCCCCCGGGTTCCCCCGAATACGTGCGCCTGGTGCTGCTTCTGGCCCTGATGGTGGGCCTCATCCAGCTGGCGGCCGGCCTGCTCCGGTTCGGTTTCCTGATCAATTTCTTTTCCCACGCCGTCATCGGGGGCTTCACGGCCGCCGCCGCCCTGGTGATCGCCCTGAGCCAGGTCCGGCATCTGATGGGAGTCGACGGGGGCGGCGGGCATTCGGTGCTGGAACTCGTCAAGGAGATCGCCGGCGGGGCGGGGGACATCCACCTGCCGACCCTGGTTCTCGGGATCGCCTCGATCGCCGGGATGGTAGGGCTCCGGAAGATCTATCCACGGCTCCCCTCGGCCATCCTCTTTGTCATCGCGGGCTCCCTGCTGGCCTGGGCCTGGGGGGGGCTCGGCATCCGGACCGTGGGGGAGGTGCCGCGCGGCCTCCCCCCCCTGTCGCTCCCCTCCTTCAACCCGCTGGCGATCCAGGAACTCTTCCTGGACGCCCTGGCCATCGTCTTCGTGAGTTTCATGGAATCGATCTCGGTGGCCAAATACATGGCGGCGAAGTCGGGCTACAAGGTGGACCCCAACCGGGAACTGATCGGCCTGGGCGCGGCCAACATCGCGGGCGCGTTTTTCTCCGGCTACCCGGTGACCGGGGGGTTCTCCCGGACGGCGGTCAATCACCAGGCGGGCGCGCGCACCCAGATGGCGTCGCTGGTCACGGCCGGCCTCATCCTGCTCACCCTCCTCCTTCTGACCCCGCTGTTTTATCACCTGCCCAACGCGGTTCTGGGCGCCATCATCATCGTGGCCGTCGTCGGCCTCATCGACGCCCGCGACGCCCTCCATCTTTTCCGGGTCAAGAAATCGGACGGGGCGATCCTCCTGATCACCTTCGTCTGCACCCTGGGCGTGGGGCTCGACCGCGGGCTCCTGATCGGGATGGTCTTCTCCCTGGGGCTCTTCATCTGGC
Source organism: Acidobacteriota bacterium (assembly GCA_016934555.1). Lineage (GTDB taxonomy): Bacteria > Acidobacteriota > UBA6911 > UBA6911 > UBA6911 > UBA6911. The sequence continues at coordinate 9,948 of JAFGSS010000127.1, forward strand.
GCAGCTCGCACCCGCACACGGCCGAACTCGGGTACCTCGAGAACGAGGGGGTGTTCCGAAACGTGAGCCGCTACCCGGAAGTGACGCGCAATCCCGCAGTCCTGATCCTGCGGCCGGACGCCTCCCTCTTTTTCGCCAACATGAAGTTTTTGGAGGACCGCCTGGCCGGGGACCTCTCCGGGCGTCCGGGGGTGAAACTGATCCTGCTCGATCTTTCAGGCGTCAACGACATCGACGCCGTGTCGATCGACGAACTGGAGGAACTCATGGAGGCCTACGCCCACCAGGGAATCCGCTTTGCGTTCGCCGGGATGAAGGGGCCGGTGCGGGACCTGGTCGACCACGCCGGGTGGGGGAAAAAATACGGCGAGACCTATCAATACCTCTCGATCCCGCACGCGCTGGCCGCTTTCGGTTACTCGAACGGCGGGGGGACGGGAGCGCCGGGCTCAGGGACGCCCCGGCCATAAAACAAAACTCCTAACGCACCCGCGTCCCTTGTGGTACAATGAGGTTCATACGTTTTTCCTCAATCCTCTCTTGAAAGGAGGCCCTCATGGCCATAGCACGCGTTACCGAAATCAAGTCGTCGTCCGCCAAGAGCTTTGAAGACGCTATCAGGGAAGGGGTCGCCCGCGCCTCCAAGACCCTCAAGAACGTGAAGTCCGCCTGGATCGAAAACCAGGAAGTGGTCGTCGATGCCGCCGGCAAGGTGACCGAATTCCGGGTTCAGATGAAGGTCACCTTCATCCTCGAGGATTAAGCCGTTCGGCGGGGATCAAATCCGCGCGCCCGCCTGCACTGAGGTGTCGCGGAGGATTTCGCCCTCCAGCCCTACGACGATGCACCTCATGGGAGGCTTGCGCCCGGCCCTCGCGGCGGCCTCGAGTACCTGGTTGAGAAGGCCGCCGCAGCAGGGGACCTGCATGATGGCTATCCGCACCGACCGGGCCTGCTCGATCAGGGCCGTCAGTTTTTCGGCGTAGGCCTCTTGGCGAGCGTCCAGCTTGGGGCAGGCGATGACCAGGGCGCGCCCCTCGAGAAAGTCCCGGTGGAAGTCTCCGTGGGAGAAGGCGACGCAGTCGGCCGCGATCAGCAGGTCGGCGTCCCTGTACTGCGGAGCCGCCGGGGAGATCAGGTGGAGCTGGATCGGCCAGTGGGTCAACCGGGAGGGGCGCGAGGGCCCTCCGACCCCGTCAGCCTGAGGGGACGAAAAGGTCATGCTGCGCGACCCGGGGCACCCGCCCCCGGGCGCGGCGACGGCGTTGTCGGCGGGCGGGTCGAACGGGATCCGGTTTTCCCTCAGGTACGTGACGGCCTGCCGGAGATACTCCTCCTGCCGGTGGTCCTTCAGGTGCTTGAGGTGGGCGGCGAGAACGTTCGGCCCCTGGGGGATGATGTTGCCCAGCGCCTGGATTTCGTCGTACGGCTCCGCTTCCCGCACCTCCACCGTCAGCGCCCCCTCGGGACACTGGCCGATGCAGGCGCCGAGGCCGTCGCAGAGCAGGTCCCCGACCAGCCTGGCCTTGCCGTCGATGAGCTGCAGCGCTCCTTCGGGACACCCCGACACGCACAGGCCGCACCCGGTGCATTTTTCCTGGTCGATCCGGATTATGTTGCGTTTCATCTCCGATTTCCCCCTTTTCATGTTATCGCGAACCTCGAACCCGCCGGTTTGATTTGCGCCCCACACCTGCAATAATAGAAGAAGGAGGAGTCATCGGTCCTTGATTCAGGTCAATAATGTGCTTTTTGGAGGAAGTCTCATGAAGAAGATCCTGCTCTTGATTTTTCTTACCGTCGCGGCGCTCCATGCGGCCGTCAACCCGATGGCGCAGAGCCAGCTGGCGGGCTTCCTCGCCGGCGGGGCGGCTTTCGACTTCGTTCTCATCGATCTGAGGACGCCCGGAGAGATCGACGCCGTCATCGGCAACGACGCCTGCCGCCCCTACCACCTCGCCTGGCCGGAGCCCTTCATGGAGCAATCCGCCAGGATCCCCCGGGACCGGGCCGTCGTGGTCTATTGCCACACAGGGGCGCGCGCCGCGATGGCGGCCAATTATCTGGTATCGAAAGGCTACGAACGCGTGTACAACGCTGGCGGCATGATGACCTGGAACGGGCCCACGCTCCCCCCGTCGGGTGTCAAGCCCCTGGAACTCCTCCCCGAGCCTTCCATGCGCGCATTTTCGCCGAAACGGTCGGACCTCGACCCGACCTTCCTGCCCCCGACCCTCCCGTGAAACCAATGGACACACGGACGCTGGGGAGAGTGCTCGAGCTCCTCCGGCGGGAACTCCCCGGATGGAAGGTCCCGGCGGTGGGGGTGATTGCCGACGGGGCCGTCGACCGCCCGTTCGTAACCCTGGTCAGCACCGTCCTTTCCCTGCGCACCAAGGACAAGGTGACCGAAGCAGCCTCCCGGCGCCTGCTCGGGCGGGCGCCGACCCCGCGGGCGCTTGCCGCCCTGGATTCCGGGGCAATCGAGCCGCTGATCTACCCCGTCGGCTTCTATCGCACCAAGGCGGCGAACCTCGTCGAGATCGGGCGGCGGCTCGAGCGGGAGCATTCCGGGCGCGTTCCCCGGTCGATGGAAGAGCTGCTGGCGCTGCCGGGGGTCGGCCGGAAAACGGCCAACCTGGTGCTCACCGTGGGATTCGGGGACCACGGCATCTGCGTGGACACCCATGTCCACCGCATCTGCAACCTGTGGGGCTACGTCGCGACGAGGACCCCGGACGAGACCGAGTTCGCCCTGCGCCGCAAGCTTCCGCGCCGACACTGGATCACCTTCAACGACATCCTCGTTACCTTCGGCCAGAACCTGTGCGTCCCCGCCTCCCCCTGGTGCAGCCGGTGCCCGGTCGCCCGCTACTGTCCCCGGATCGGCCTCAAACGCTCAAGGTAGGTGACGGA
>JAFGSS010000020.1 GCA_016934555.1 Acidobacteriota bacterium
CTGGCGGAACGACTCCCGCCGGAGGATTTCTTCAAGCGCTCGGTGCCTTACGGTCAGATCTCGCAGATCGAATTCTGAAGGCAGGCAGGTTGCGCTTTGGGGCGGCGGCCGAAAAAGCCGCCGACGTAGATCCGGTCGGTGTCGACATCCGGGTGCCGCGCGAGGAAATCCTCGAGGGCCAGGTAGAGGGGGGTCCGCAGCGCGTCCTGGTTGTCAAGCCTGCAGATTTTCGGGGACGGACCAGGCTATATCCATGTAAAATAGGAAGATAGAACAGTGCCGGAAACCCTGGCAGCAGCTTTCCGGCGGATCGGGGGAAGGTGCGGTTCGGGGCGATGATGTTGGGAAGAAAGGGAGGGTGGCTGGTGCTGGCAGCGGTGCTGGTGTCGGGTTACCTGCTGTTGTCGATCCCGGAATCGGAAATTCCCATCGAAAGGGCGGTGTCCCAGCCGGTCGCGGGGGAACCGTTCCGGTGGAACCAGGACGAGGTCTGGAGCGCCCTCGAGGCCGAGATGACGGACTCCCGAAGCCGGGGGTGCGCCGGGGTCGACCCCGGCATTGAGCGCAATCTGCGGGAAATGGACCGGAGCCTGGAGGATCTCGCGCACCGGAGCGCCCGGCCGGAGGAAGCGGTTTTCGGTGAACTGGAATCGCTGGTTTTCCAGACCGCCCCCTGGATCCCCGCCTGCCCCGACCGGCTCGCCGGTTTCAGCGACCGGGTCGCGCGCCTGCGGATGGAACTGAAGCGGCAATCGCTCCACTGGGACATGGGCGACCCCGACGTCCGCCGCACGCTCTATCGCCTGCTCTACGGGAGCCGGGGGGCGATCGAGGAGATCGTGCTGCAGGTGCCGCCCGGGCACGCACCACCGGCGCTGATCCCCGGGAAGGAGGAGCCTTCGGCCACGCCCTGGGCGGCGCTGCTGGGCATCCGGATCCACAGCGGCGACATCCTGGTTTCGCGCGGCGGGGCGGCCACCTCCGCCCTGATCGCGCGCGGCAACGATTTTCCCGGCAATTTTTCGCATGTCGCGCTGGTCCACGTGGACCCCAAAACCCACCTCGCCAGCATCGTCGAAGCGCACATCGAGCGGGGGGTGGCGGTGTCGTCCCTCGAGGATTACGTGCGCGACGTCAAGCTGCGGGTCATGGTGCTGAGGTTGCGGGCGGACCTCGCGGCGGTGGCCGCCGACCCGATGCTGCCGCACCGGGCGGCCGAGTACGCGCTCGGGCAGGCGCGGCAGTCCCATATCCCCTATGACTTCGCCATGGATTTCGGCGATTCCGGCCGGTGGTTCTGCTCCGAGGTCGCTTCGGCCGCCTATGGCCGGTTCGGTGTCCGGCTCTGGATGGGGGTGTCCCACATCTCCTCGCCCGGGCTGAGGCGCTGGCTCGCCGGTTTCGGGGTGCGCCATTTCACCACCCAGGAGCCCTCGGACCTGGAGTACGATCCGCAGCTCGCCGTCGTCGCGGAGTGGCGCGACCTGGAAGCGCTGCGGGCGGACCACCTCGACAACGCGGTGACCGAGGTCATGCTCGAGGGCGCCGAATCCGGGGACCCCCTGGACCATGACGCCCTCCTGCTGCCGCCCGCCCGCCTGGTCAAACTCTACAGCCGGGGGCTCAACGCCGTCGGCCGCGTGGGGCCGATACCCGAAGGAATGAGCGCGACCGCGGCGCTCCGCTACCGCTGGTACACCCGCCGGCATGAGAGGATCAAGGCCGCCCTGCTCGAGGCCGCGGAACACTTCCGCCGGCGGCAGGGGTACGAGCCCCCTTACTGGAAACTGGTGGAGATGGCGCGGGAGCTCCGTTGCACCTCGGGCCGAGCCGTGCTACAACAGGGTGACACATCGCGATCCGGGGAAAATGACCGATGACGAAATTCCTTCTCTGGTGCATCCTCCTGGTGCTCTGCTGGCCGCTGGCGCTCCTGGCCTTGGTCCTCTATCCCGTCGTCTGGCTGCTCCTGCTCCCCTTCCGGGTCCTGGGCGTCGCCGTCGGCGGCGTGCTCGAGCTGGTCCGTGCCGTCATCACGCTTCCCGCGCGCGTTTTGCGCAGGATCTGACGCCGCGGCGCGCGAGGGGGCCCAATGAGAAGAGACGAGCGCGAAATCACGGACAGGAAGACGATCGACGGCATCATCGCCCGCTGCCGCGTCTGCCGCCTGGCCCTTTGCGACGATGGACAGCCTTACGTCATCCCCCTCCATTTCGGCTACGACGGCCGCCGCCTCTATTTCCACGCGGCGCTTGAAGGAAAGAAGATCGACATCCTCCGGCGCAACGACCGGGTCGGGTTCGAGTTCGACATCCTCCACGGGATCGTTCCGGGGGAGCGCGCGTGCGACTGGGGCTCGAGATACGAGAGCGTCGTCGGGTCGGGCAAAGCCGAAATCGTGGAGGACGCCGAGGCCCGGAAAGCCGCGCTCGCCTGCATCATGCGCCAGTACGGCAGCGACGCCGGGGATTTTTCGGAAAGCGTGCTCGCCCGAACCCTGATCCTTCGGGTGCGCATCGCGGCCCTCAGCGGCAAAGCCCGATAGCTCCGGGTGTCCGACATCCCGATGGACGCCGGAGGCGCCCTTCGGGTATCATGGCCGGGCGCACCGTCGCGCCCGGGAGGACCCGCCCCATGAACACAAAGAAAGTGGTGATGATGGCCGTTGTCGCCTGCCTTGGTCTCCTTTTGCCGAACTCCGGTTGCAGGAAGAAGGCGCCCGAACCGGCCGCCGTCGGGGAGTTCCAGTGGCAGATCGACCAGTTCGCCGACCTGAAGATCCTGCGCTACCAGGTCCCCGGGTTCGACCGGCTCACCCCGCGGCAGAAGGAACTGGTCTACTACCTCGGGGAGGCGGCGCTCTGCGGCCGCGACATCCTGTTCGACCAGAACTACCGGCACAACCTGACCGTGCGCCGGACGCTCGACGCCATCGTCGCCGGGTACGCCGGGGACCGCACCGATCCCCGCTGGGACGAGTTCATGACCTACACCAAGCGGGTCTGGTTCTCGAACGGGATCCATCACCACTATTCGAACGACAAGTTCACCCCCGGTTTCGACGCCGCCTACTTCAAGTCCCTGGTCGAGGGATCCCGGGGGGTGGAATTCCCGCTGGCCGCGGGACAGACAGCGGGCGACCTGGTCGCCTTCCTCACCCCCATCCTCTTCGACCCGGCCGTGGCGCCGAAGAAGTTCATCCAGGACCCGGACCAGGACCTGGTAGCCCGCTCGGCCGTCAATTTCTACGAGGGGGTCACCCAGGCGGAGGTCGAGCGCTACTACGCGCGCGCCGTCGACCGGTCCGACGAGACCCCGGTCTCCCACGGGCTGAACACACGCGTGGTCAAGAAGGACGGGAAGGTGGTCGAGGAGGTCGCGAGGGTCGGGGGCCTCTACGGGCCCGCCATCGAAAAGATCGTGTTCTGGCTCGAGAAGGCGGCGGAGGTGACCGAAAACGGCCACCAGCGCCGGGTGATCGAGGCCCTCGTCGACTATTACCGCACCGGGGACCTGGAAAAATTCGACGTCTACAACGTCCTCTGGGTCACCGACACCGCCTCGCACATCGATTTCGTCAACGGCTTCATCGAGGTCTACAACGACCCCCTGGGGATGAAGGGGAGCTGGGAAGCGCTCGTCAACTTCAAGGACCTGGAGGCGACGAGGCGGTCGGAGATCCTCACGGCCAACGCCCAGTGGTTCGAGGACCGCTCCCCCGTCGACCCCCGCTTCAGGAAAAAGCAGGTGAAGGGGGTGACGGCCAAGGTCATCACCGCGGCCATGCTCGGCGGCGACTGCTACCCCTCGACCCCCATCGGCATCAACCTCCCCAACGCCAACTGGATCCGCAAGAACCACGGCAGCAAGAGCGTGACGATCGCCAACATCACCTACGCCTACGACCAGGCCTCGCTCAAGTCCCCCTTCGCGCGGGAATTCGCCCCGAGCGACGAGGCCTTCGAGCGCACGCGGAAATACGGGTCGCTCGCCTCGAACATCGCCACCGACCTGCACGAGGTCCTCGGCCACGGTTCGGGACAGCTCCTCCCCGGCGTCAGCGACGACGCGCTCCGAAACTACAGCTCCCCCGTCGAGGAGGCGCGGGCGGACCTGTTCTCCCTCTACTACATCATGGACCCCAAGATGGTCGAACTGGGCCTTCTGCCCGACCTCGAGGCGGCCAGGGCCGAATACGACGGCGAGATCCGCAACGGATTGCAGACCCAGCTCACGCGGGTCGAACTCGGGAAGGAGATCGAGCAGGCCCACATGCGCGCCCGGGCCCTGATCGCCCACTGGGTCTACGAGCACGGGAAGCCGGAGAACGTCATCTCGCGCGTGACGCGCGAGGGGAAGACCTATTTCGTCATCAATGATTACGAAAAGCTGCGGGCGCTCTACGGCCGGCTCCTCGGCGAGGTCCAGCGGATCACGAGCGAGGGGGATTACGGGGGGGCCCGGGACCTGGTTGAAACCTACGGCGTGCGCATCGACCACGAACTCCACCGGGAGGTGCTCGACCGCTTCGCCCGGCTCCGGATCGCCCCCTACGGCGGCTTCGTCAACCCGGTCTACCGCCCCGTCGTCCAGGAGGGGCGCGTCGTGGACGTCGAAGTGGACCTCACCGAGGGTTACGTCGAGCAGATGCTGCGCTACGGCCGCGACTACTCCTTCCTGAAATAGGCCGGGGGAGGCCGCCATGGGTGGATGCGGGTGTGAAGACTCCTCTGCGGTCGACGCGTTGATGACGCGGCAGCGGGGGACGCTGCGCGTCGTGCTCGGCATCAACGCCGTCATGTTCGTGGTGATCGCCGCGGCCGCGCTCCACGCCCGCTCCTCGGCGCTGCTGGCCGACAGCCTCGACAACCTCGGAGACGCGCTGACCTACGCCCTCAGCCTTTGGGCCGTCGCGCGCGGGGCGCGCGTCAAGGCCAAGGTCGCCCTCTTCAAGGGCGCACTGATCCTCGTCGCGGCCCTCGTCGTCATCGCAAGGGTCGCCTGGTCCCTGTTCGTTCCCCTGACCCCCGTTTTCGAGGTCATGGGAGCTTTCAGCCTCGCGGGCCTGCTGGCCAACTCCGTCTGCCTTTACCTGCTCCGGCGCCACCGCCGCGAGGACATCAACATGAGCTCGGTCTGGGAATGCTCCCGGAACGACATCGCCTCGAACCTCTCGGTCTTCGCCGCCTCCGGGGGCATCTGGCTCACCGGCAGCGCGTGGCCCGACACCGTGGTGGCACTCGGCCTGACCCTGCTTCTGGTCAGGTCGTCGCTGCGGGTGATCGGCGGCGCCATCAGGGAGCTGCGCTCCGAGTGAACCGCCCCGGCCCGGCCGGTCCTATTTCGCCCTCCTGGCGATGATCTCATCGCCGCCCGGGCCCCCCATGCCCCCTTCGATGCCGCGCGTGAACCTGATTTCGTCCCCCGCGACCTTCCCTTTCCAGACAACCTTCATGGCCTGCTCCCCGATCACGCGCTTGAGGGAAAAGGAGAGGGTGTCGCCGTCGATCTTCCCCTCCTCGATGGCGACGGCTCCCGGCATCGCCGAGTTGTCGAGCGTGCCCGTCAGTTTCTCCCCCGCCGCCTGGAAGACCAGGGTGATGGTGCTCTCCCCCTGCCCCTGGCCGCCCGGCGCGGTCGCCACCCATTTCCCCGTCACATCGGCGGCCCAGGCCGCGGCAAGCATCATCGATACGGCAACGGCGATCGTCAGAATTCTGCCCTTCATGAAAGTTTCCTCCCTGTGCGGTTTGGATTTTGCATGATTCTACCCCATCCGGGGACGCCCCGAACCAGAAAAATTCGCGCCGCACTCCTTTCCGCCGGAAACTTTTCAGTTGAAAATGCCCCCTTTTTGGGACGTAATTCCGGAGGATCATCCCACTTATCCGGAGGAAACGCGCATGAGACTGCGTACGACGGGAATCGTTCTTCTATGCCTCGGTCTGTTCTGCGCCGTGTCCCCGACCGGCCGCCCGACCCTGGCCGCCGGGCCGGCCGCGGCGGAGACCCTCACGGTCTACAACCCCATGGGCGCGCCGCCGCCGGTCACCCTGCGGCCGCAGGCTCCGCGCCTGGACACCCTGAAGGGGAAAACACTCTATTTCGTCAACACCGGCTTCATAGGCGGCGACCGGCTCATGGCCGTCATGTCCGACTGGTTCAAGGCCAACTACCCCGATACCCGGATCGTGTACAAGGAGAGCGGCGCAGGGGTGTCCGCCCTGAGCCCGGCCCTGTGGGACGAAATCACCAGGGAGGGGGACGCAGCGATCGTGGGCCTGGGGCATTGAAGCCTCTGTGCCCCGGGGGCGGTCCGCCTCTCCATCGACATCGAATCCAAAATGAAAAAACCCGCCGTTCCCCTCATCCTCGACGACTTCGAGCCGCAGGAAAGGGAGGTGGCCTCGAACCTCGGGATGCCCGGCCTGCGCATGCAGTTCTTCCGCGGCCCGGTGTGGGGGAAAACACCCGCACAGCTCCAGAAGCAGGTCATCGAGGGGAACAACCCCGTCACGGGCAAACCCGTGATGCGCGAACTGGTCGAACTGCTGACCCGGCCCCTGGCCGCCGAGGAACGGAAGACGGGCGAGTTGCGGCGGGACGCGGGACCGGAGACCTACACCGGTACCCCTGACGAACTTCACCGGCTGTTCCTCGAAAAGCGCTACACCGACTTCCTGCCGGTGGTCCTCCCCACGGAGGAAAGGGTCGCCGAGATGCTGAAGTTCACCAGCCGCCGGCCCGACGAGGAGCTCGGCAGGATGAACCCGGGATCGGAAGCCGGGGAGACCTGGACCTACACGGTGAAGACCGCCGCCATCAACGCGGTCATGGCGGGGGCCGAACCCGAGTACTTCCCCGTCATCCTGGCGCTCGGCTCCACCGGGATGACGGCCGTCAACGTCTCCGACAACGGCTTCATGGCGGGCGCCGTCATCAACGGGACGATCCGCGACGAGATCGGGCTCAATTACGAGGAGGGGGCCGTGGGGCCCTTCGCCCAGGCCAACACCACGATCGGCCGTGCCTGGAGCCTGCTGTCGATCAACGGCGGCAACTGCGGCAAGGTCGGGACGACCTACATGGGCACTATCGGCAACCCCATGAACCTGATCGGCATCATCATGGCGGAAAACGAGGAGCGGTCCCCCTTCAAGCCGCTGTCGGTGCGGCGCGGGTTCAAGGCGGGGGAGAATGTCGTCACCCTCTTCATGGGCTGGGGCATCCTGTCGGCCAAGAACTGGGCCGCCACGGTCTGGGGCCCGAACATGGACTACCCCGGGATCATCAAGGAGATCTACGGCACCCAGGACGGGCACCTCTTCGGGACCTGCGCGGTCCTGAGCCCCCCGATCGCCAACTTCGTCCGGGACGCCGGCTATGACACGGTGGAGAAGTTCACCGAGTGGGTCACGGGACAGGCGCCCGGCGCCAAGCGCGCCCCCGCGGGCCCGGAGATCAACCTCGGCGTCCGCAGATCGGGCGGAGCATTCACCGTCATCGTCACCGGCGGGTCGAACAACAACTATTTCAGCATGGGGGGGATGGTGCCGGCCCAGTCGGTCCGGATCGACGACTGGCGCTGATCCCCCGTCAGGCGGGCGCCGCCCGGGAGACCGGGCGCGCCCGCCTGGAAGAACCGAAATCCCTGCGGGAGGGGCTAGTTGCGGAAGAGGAACGCCTTCACCCGTTCCGGGGTCCAGCGCGAGACGATGCCGGCCAGGGCCTGGAGCCGCCGCAGGGTCCGTTCCTCCCCGGTCCAATGTTCCAGGAGCACGGCATCGTCGACCTGGTTGAGCACCCCGTCGACGAACAGGAGGATCACCACGGCATCGTCGAGCTGGCCGATCCCGGGGATGAAATCGGCGACGAGGTCCCAGGGGGAGACCAGGTAGGCGGCCAAGGCCGCCAGGCCGAGCTTCGTCCGCGCGGGGACGCGTTCGTCCACCATCAGCTTCGGGACCATCAGCGCGATGCGGGGCAGGCAGAGGAGCACCTCCCGCAGCCACGAAGAAGCCAGCGCCTTTCCCACCGCCCTTCCCAACGGAACCAGGTTCATGATCCTCCTCCCGCAACAGGATACCGTCACACCCTCCGTTTGCCAAATGCCTTCGCAGGGGCGAAAGCCCCAGACCTGATGTATAACCTTATGCATCGAGTCCTATTCCATCTTCATATAATCTTTTTTTTATCGACGCAACCGCCGGCCAGAATTGTTTTGGGGTGTCGGCCCGATCTGCGCTATAAGGGTGGTCTATGAAAACCATCGACCTGCGCAGCGACACCGTGACGCTTCCCACCCCCACGATGCGCAAAGCCATGGCCGCGGCCGAGGTGGGGGACGACGTCTACGGCGAGGACCCCACCGTCAACCGCCTCGAGGCGCTGACGGCCCAAAGGCTCGGCAAGGAAGCGGCCCTGTTCGTCTCGAGCGGCACGCAGAGCAACCTCGTCGCCCTGCTGACCCACTGCCGGCGGGGGGAGGAATACATCGCCGGACAGTGGGCCCACACCTACCGCTACGAGGCGGGGGGCGCCGCGGTGCTCGGGGGGATCCAGCCCCAGCCCCTCGACTTCGAGCCGGACGGGACGCTCGACCTGGGGAAGGTGGCGGCCGCCGTCAAGCCGGACGACCTGCACTTCGCCCGGACGCGCCTCCTCTGCCTTGAGAACACCATGGCGGGCAAGGTACTCCCCCTCCCCTACATCGACGCCGTCGGGGAATTCGCCCGGGACCGCGGCCTGCGCCTGCACCTGGACGGGGCCCGCATCTTCAACGCCGCCGTCGCGCTCAATGTCCACGCGCGGGAGATCGCCCGCCCCTTCGACTCCGTATCGGTCTGCCTCTCCAAGGGGCTGGCCGCCCCGGTGGGTTCGGTCCTCTGCGGGTCGGCGGACTTCATCCGGGACGCGCGCCGCTGGCGCAAGATGCTGGGCGGCGGGATGCGCCAGGCGGGCGTCCTGGCGGCGGCGGGGATCGTGGCGCTCGAGGAGATGGTCGAACGGCTCCCGGAAGACCACCGCACCGCCGAGCGGCTCGCCGCCGGGCTCGGCCGCGTCCCCGGCATCGCCGTGGAAGGAGGGGGGGCGCGCACCAACATGGTCTTCTTCACGCTGGATGAAGCGCTCCGGGGACGATGGGGGCCCTTCATGGCCGCCCGCGGCGTCCTGGTCGGCGACCACCCCGGGCCGATCCGGGCCGTCACCCACTACGGGATCGACGACGACGACATCGACGCCGTCGTCGCGGCCGCGCTCGACGCGGCGGCCGCCTGCCGCGCCCGCTCTCCCCGTCCCCGGCCGGCGGAGGTTTGAAATTCCGCGTTTTTCCGCTATGCTGGCCCTTATCGGACCCTTGCGGCCGAGGCTCGCCATGAGCCGGTCGTGTCTACCGGAACAGTCTCATCATGGGAGGAAGCATGGAAGCCTACACGGATAAACTCATCGCCTACGGAACGCCCCTGGCGCTCAAGATCCTCGCCGCCGTCGCCATCCTGGCGCTGGGCCGCATCCTGGTCGGCATCGTCGCGGGCGTCGTTGGAAGGATGATGGAGCGCCACAAGGTCGAAGCCACCCTGGCCAAGTTTCTCGTGAGCCTCACCCGGATCGCGCTCATGACCTTCGTCATCATCGCCGCCATCCGCGCGCTGGGGGTCGAGACCACCTCCTTCATCGCCGTCATCGGCGCCGCCGGCCTCGCCATCGGCCTGGCCCTGCAGGGGTCGCTGGCCAACCTCGCCTCGGGCGTCATGCTCATCCTGTTCCGGCCCTTCAAGGTCGGGGACTACGTGGAGACAGGGGGCACGGCGGGGACGGTGGACACCATCCACATCTTCAACACCATCCTCACCACGCCCGACAACAAGAAGGTGATCCTGCCCAACGGCAAGATCACGGCCGACAGCATCACCAACTACTCCGCCATGGACACCCGCAGGATCGACCTGGTGTTCGGCATCGGCTACGAGGACGACCTCAAAAAGGCCAAGACGGTCCTGGAGGGAATCCTGAGGGAGGACGCACGGATTCTCACGGACCCGGCGCCGACCGTCGCCGTCATGGAACTGGGAGACAGCTCCATCAATTTCGTCGTCCGCCCCTGGGTCAAGACCGCGGACTACTGGAGCGTCTATTTCGACATCAACGAAAGGGTGAAACTGACGTTCGACCGGGAAGGCATTTCGATCCCCTTCCCGCAACGGGACGTCCACCTGTTCCAGGAAAAAGTGGGCTGAATCCCCGGCGCCCCTGCACGCATGAGCCGCGCAGGCGCCGGGCGATCAAGGAGGGGAAACAGATGAAGAGCACAAGAACGCTGCAGGGCGCGCTGTTTGTCATGGTCATTCTGGCGGGCATCCTAGGATACGCCCAGTCCCCCGCGCCCCCGCCTTACCTCGACCCCTCCCTTCCCGTCGACGTCCGGGTGGACGACCTGGTGGGAAGGATGACGCTCGAGGAGAAGATCTCCCAGACGATGAACAACGCCCCCGCCATCGACCGTCTCGGCGTCCCCGCCTACGAGTGGTGGAACGAGGCGCTGCACGGGGTGGCGCGCGCGGGCGTCGCCACGGTCTTCCCCCAGGCCATCGGCCTGGCCGCCATGTGGGACGAGGAGCAGCTGCTGCGGGTGGCCACCGCCACGAGCGACGAGGCCCGGGCCAAGCACCACGAGGCCGTGCGCCGGGGCGAGCGCGGCCGCTACCAGGGGCTGACCTTCTGGTCGCCCAACATCAACATCTTCCGCGACCCCCGCTGGGGGCGCGGCATGGAGACCTACGGCGAGGACCCCTACCTCACCGGGAGGCTCGGGGTCGCCTTCATCCGCGGGCTGCAGGGGGACGACCCCCGGTATTTCAAGGTGATCGCCACCTCCAAGCACTTCGCCGTGCACAGCGGCCCGGAACCGGAGCGCCACGTCTTCGACGCCCTGGCGGGCGACCGCGACCTGTACGAGACCTACCTGCCCCACTTCCGCGCGAGCGTCGCTGAGGGGAAGGTCTATTCCTTCATGGGCGCCTACAACCGCTTCCGCGGCCAGTCGGCCAGCGCCCACACCTTTCTCCTCGGGGACCTGCTGCGCGGCCGCTGGAAATTCGACGGCTACGTCGTCAGCGACTGCGGCGCCATCCGGGACATTTACGCCAATCACAGGATCGTGGCGACGGAAGCGGAGGCTGCGGCCCTCGGCATCCTGCGCGGCTGCGACCTCAATTGCGGCAACGCCTACCGTGGGCTCGGCGAGGCGATCGAAAAGGGGCTGCTCACCGAGCGGGATCTGGACGTTTCGGTCAAGCGGCTGTTCACCGCCCGGATGCGGCTGGGGATGTTCGATCCCCCTGAAATGGTGCGCTGGGCCCGCATACCCTATTCCGTCAACGATTCGCCCGAGCACTCCCGGCTGGCCGGGGAGACCGCGCGCCGCTCGATCGTGCTGCTGAAGAACGAGCGGAACACCCTGCCGCTCTCCAGGCGGCCCGGCACCGTCGCCGTCATCGGGCCGAACGCCGACGACGTCGAGACCCTGCTCGGCAACTACAACGGAACGCCCTCCCGCCCGGTCACCCCGCTCGAGGGGATCCGGGCCAAACTGGGCGGCTCGGGGCGGGTGCTCTACGCCCGCGGTTGCGACATCGCCGCCGGGATGGTGGCCTACGAACCGGTGCCCGATTCCGCCCTGACCGCGGGTGCGGGGAAAGCGGGGATCACGGCCGAGTTCTTCGACAACCTGGCCTTCGAGGGAAAGCCGGTCCGGACCCGGAATCTTCCCAATATCCGGGCAGGGTGGGGCAACGACGTCCCCTACCCCGAACTGACCGACGACCGCTTCGCCGTCCGCTTCAGCGGACGGATCACGGTGCCCGAGAGCGGGGAATACACCCTCAGGGCCAACGGCGCCTTCGGCCGGCTCCTCGTCGACGGCCGGCCGCTCGGCGGGCCCCGGGGCGCGCCGCCCGAGTACGTCCGGCTCGAGGCGGGCCGGCCCTACCCGATCACGGTGGAGGCGGCCGACCGCTTCGGCGGGATGAACATCGAACTCCAGTGGTCGCTGCGCGGCCGGGACCTCCAGGCCGAGGCCGTCGCCGCCGCCCGCTCGGCCGATGTCGCCGTCCTCTTTCTCGGGCTCTCCCCGCGCCTGGAGGGAGAGGAGATGCCGGTCCAGGTCGAAGGGTTCCGGGGGGGGGACCGCCTGACGATCGACCTGCCGAAGGTGCAGGAGGAGCTGATGCAGGCGGTCGCCGCGACGGGGACCCGCACGGTGCTCGTGCTGCTGAGCGGCAGCGCGGTGGCCGTCAACTGGGCCGACGCCCACATCCCCGCCATCGTGGAGGCGTGGTACCCGGGCCAGGCGGCCGGCACCGCCATCGCCGACGTCCTCTTCGGGGACTGCAACCCGTCCGGGCGCCTCCCCGTCACCTTCTACCGGTCGCTCGACGGAATGCTCCCGTTCGAGGATTACTCGATGAAGGAACGCACCTACAAATACTTCACCGGGACCCCCCTCTACCCCTTCGGCCACGGACTCAGCTACACCTCCTTCGCCTACTCCGGCCTGAAGGTCCCCGGAGCGGTCAAGGCGGGGGATCCGGTCGAGGTCTCCGTCACGGTGACCAACACCGGGCGGCGCCCGGGAGACGAGGTGGTGCAGCTCTACGTCACCGACCGGGAGGCTTCGGCACCGGTACCGATCCGGAAACTGGCCGGCTTCCGCCGCGTCCATCTCGAGGCGGGGGAGGCGCGGCGGGTGACGTTTTCGATCGACCCCCGGGAACTGTCGCTCATCACCGACGACACGCGCCGGGTGATCGAGCCGGGGGTTTTCGATCTCTCGGTGGGGGGAAAGCAGCCGGGGTTCTCCGGCACGGCCGACGCGGCGACCACGGGCGTGGTCTCGGGGCACTTCACCGTCACGGGCGGCCCCGTCGAGCTCGAGCTGTAGCACGATCCCGCGCCGGCGCGAGCGGCTCGCTCCGGCGCGGGCATTTCAGCCCCTCGCTTTCAGCCGCTCCCATTCCGCTTCCGAGCGCGCGATGCAGTCCTCGATCGCCAGCCCCTGGAAGTAATTCCCCGTAAGCCCCAGCCGCAGCCCTTCGAGCCGCCGGTCGATTTCGGCCACGATCCCGGCATGCCCGATCCGGGGGGCGGGGAGAAGGGTCCGCTCCTCGGCCGGCTCCTCGAGGTCCCCTGGGGAGACCCTGAGCAGGTCGCAGACGCGGGCGATCTTTTCCTCCCGCCCGACGCGGTCCCGGAAGTGAAAGGCGAAGGCGCGCCAGTGGGGGTCGGGGAAGGGATCGCGGGTGACGACCGAGTAGAAAACGTCGTCGACGGGCACCACGAAGGCGCACTCCGGCATCCAGCACCGGTCTCGCCGGACGCGCGCGCCGAAGCTCTCGACGGCCACCTCCCCGACAGCCGCGATCGATGCCGATAGTTCCGGAAAGGAATCGCGAAGCAGCCGGGCGGCCTCCCGGTGCGTGGCCGCGATCGCCGGGACCCGGGTCTCGATCTCCTCCCCGCCGTCGGTGCGGAGAATGAAGCCGCTGCCTACGGGACGGAGCGATTCGGCCCCTACCCCCGTCCTGACTTCGATGTTTTCATGGGCGGCGACGGCGGCGCAGATCTCCCCGAGGCCGCCCGGGAGCCCGAAACTCCGGGGGAACTCCTCGCGCCGGGGGCGCTTCTTGAACAGCGACCCGGGGCCCGACACGGGGAAGGCGTCGGCCCGCTGGGAAGGAACGGCGGCGAAAAACGGGGAGAGCACCCGGCGGAAGTTGCCCCGCCCGACGAGGCCGGAATAGTATTCCTCCACCGTGCGCCCTTCCTTCCCCCGGAAGATCCCGACCGGTCCGCAGAGCGCGGCCTCCAGCCAGTTGAGCTTGAGGAGCACCCTGGGAGGGGTGAGCCAGTCCACCCTGCCGTCCTTGAGCAGCCCGAAACGCGCGCGCGCCGGCCCGCGCCGCACCAGCCGGTCGGCCAGCCCGGCGGCGACGGCGATGTCCAGCAGCCGTGAATAGGAATTGTAAACCGTGTGCGCGCCCAGTTCGTACCAGTAGCCGTCGTCGCTCCGCCGGGAATAGACGCAACCGCCGATCCGCTCCCGCCGCTCGAGCACCAGGACCTTCTTCCCCGCCCCGGCCGCGCACCACGCAAAGCTCAGCCCGCTGATTCCCGAACCGACGACCACCACCTCATGCACACCCATCCGACCACCCCCGTAATCTACATGCCCCCCCAACCGACGGCGGCACCCTCCCCGGAAACCGGGATCTCGACCCCTTCGGCTTCGGCCCAGCTGCGGGCGATCGAAACCAGGCGGGCGTTTCCGCTCTCCACCAGTGCCCGGGCGATCCCGGGGTCGCCCTTGGCCCGGAGGATGCCCTCCAGCTCGCCGATGACGGCGTCCTCCCCGATTCCAATCAGGGCGTACACGGCCCACTCGAGCTGCCGCCGGTTTCCGTCCCGCGCATCGGCGCGGAGGACGCCCAGGGTTTCCTCCCGGTTTCGAAGCAGGGCGGCCCGGTCCCTGACCGCAACATTGTAGCGCACCCTCTCCTCGATCGTAACCGGCTCCCAGCCGAGGTCCGCCAACGCCTCTGCGGCCGGCGGACCCGCCCTCCAGTCCCCGAGCGCCCCGACCAGCGCCGGGACCGCCCCGCTCCCCAGGTTCCGGAGCGCGAGCGCCGCGCCGTTTCGAACGTAGCCGTCCCGGTCTGCGAGCGCCTGCACCAGGGGCCCGGCCGCATCCGGATGCCCCAGGTCTCCCAGCGCCATGGCCGCGGTGCGGCGCACGAAGACGTCGGGATCCCCGAGCAGGGCGGCGAGCGGGTCCAGGGCCTTCGGATCCCGCAACCGCCCCAGGGCCTCGGCGGCGGAGCGCCGCACCCGATCGCTCTCATCCCCGAGCACCCGGATCAGGCTGTCGACCGCTTCCCGTTCTCCCAGGTCGGCCAGGGCGCTCGCGGCAAAAGCGCGCACGAAGTAGTCGGAATCCCCGAGCAACCGGATGAGGGGTTCGACCGCCGTCCGGTCACCCGACTTGCCCAGGGCGACCACCGCCCGGTGCCGTTCGTAGGAATCCTGGCTCTCGAGCTGCGCGAGCATTCCCTCGATCCCCGATTTCCCCCCGGCTTCATCCGGGAAGGCCGGCAGGACCGCCAGTCCCAGGCAGATCACCCCGAAACAGATCGCCCCAGGCCGGGACCCCCTCCCTGAACATTGTTTTCGACGACTCATGAAACCTCCCTTAAATCGGTGACCCACTGGATTTTCCCCAATTTTGCGGGTATTGTTTAACACTTTAACGGCCATATAGTTCTGCGTCAATGGGGGCCGCGTAAGGTAGAATGTAATCTTACCCTCCGGACCGCTCCCAAGGCATTCCTTCGGGCCGGACTTATTGACCAACGCATTCATGGGTGACGACGATGACGTTCATGCAGAGACTCATCGATTTCTTCGGAAAGAAATCGAGCAAGGCCAAGGGGGGGGGCGACCAGGCCATCAGCAAGCAGAAGGCCGGCGGCAAGATGACGGCGCGCGAACGCATCGCCGCCCTCCTCGATGACGGGTCGTTTCACGAGTACGACCTCTTCGTGGAACACAACTGCCAGGATTTCGGCATGCACGAGAAGGAACTGGCGGCCGACGGCGTCATCACCGGTTCGGGCACCATCGGGGGACGCCCGGTCTGCATCTATGCCCAGGACTTCACCGTTGCCGGGGGCTCGCTCGGGTTCATGCACGCGCGCAAGATCACCAAGGTCATGGATCACGCCATGAAGATGGGGGTGCCCATCATCGGCATCAACGACTCGGGCGGCGCCCGCATCCAGGAGGGGGTCAATTCTTTGGCCGGTTACGGGGAGATCTTCTACCGCAACACGCTGGCGTCCGGCATCGTGCCCCAGATCTCGGTCATCCTCGGCCCCTGCGCCGGCGGCGCCGTCTACTCCCCCGCCCTGACCGACTTCGTCTTCGTCGTCGACAAGATCTCCAAGATGTTCATCACCGGGCCGGAGGTCGTCAAGACCGTGCTCGGGGAGGAGATCTCCATGGAGGAACTCGGCGGCGCCCGCGTGCAGGTCGAGACCGCCGGGAACGCCCACTTCTTCGCCCGCAGCGAGCACGAATGCTTCGAACAGATCCGCAAGCTCGTCAGCTACCTCCCCGACAGCAACCGCCGGAAAGCCGCCGACGTCGAAAAGAAGGAGCCCCGGCCGACATACAAGATCGAGACCCTGATCCCGGGCGATTCCAAGATCCCGTTCGACGTCCGCGACATCGTGCGCGCCATAGTCGACGATTCGGAATTTTTCGAGGTGCAGAAGCAGTTCGCCCCGAACGCCATCATCGGCTTCAGCCGCATCGGCGGGGAGACCGTCGGCATCATCGGCAACCAGGCGCTGGTGCTGGCCGGGGTGCTCGACATCGACGCCTCCGACAAGATCGCCCGCTTCATCCGCTTCTGCGACGCCTTCAACATCCCGCTCCTGACCCTGGTCGACATCCCGGGCTACCTCCCGGGGTCCGACCAGGAGCATGGCGGCGTGATCCGCCACGGCGCCAAGGTGCTGTACGCCTACAGCGAGGCCACGGTCCCCAAGATCACCGTGATCCTGCGCAAGGCCTACGGCGGAGGCTACATCGCCATGTGCAGCCACCACCTGCGCGCGGACTTCGTCTTCGCCTGGCCCACGGCCGAAATCGCCGTCATGGGCCCCGAGGGCGCGGCCAACATCATCTTCCGCAGCGAGATCCAGGGATCCAAAAACCCGGAGGAGACGCGCCGGCAGAAGGTCAAGGAGTACACCGACAAGTTCGCCAACCCCTACGTGGCGGCCTCGAGCGGCTACGTCGACGCCGTCATCGCCCCGGAGGAGACCCGCGGCTACATCGTCCACGCGCTCCGACTGACGCGCGACAAGCAGGAGAGCCGGCCCGCGCGCAAGCACGGGATCCCGCCGTTCTAAGCAAGGAGAGTGGGTGTGATGGGACAGGACAAGCTCGGCCAGCTCGCGCTGGAAAACGGGGTCTATGAAACCCGGCTGACCCGGAAATTCGAAAAGCGACGCCTGTTTGAGAGGCAGGACCCGCGCATCATCAAGGCCGTCATCCCCGGGGTCGTGGCCGAGATCCACGTGCGGAAGGGGCAGACCGTCGGCCAGGGGGAGGTCCTGCTGACCCTCGAAGCCATGAAGATGCTCAACCGGATCGCGGCGCCGGCGTCCGGCACCGTCAAATCGCTCAGGGTAAAGACCGGCGAAAAGGTCTCCAAGGGGCAGGTGCTCGTCGAACTCGAATAGCTACCGGCCGAGGACCGACAGGATCCGCCCCCACCCCTCATCGGGAATGTGGGCGCCCTCCACCCGGCACACTTCGTACCCGCACATCGACGCGATCCGCCCGCACTCCCCGACCGGGAGGCCTGAGGCGAGCCCGAAGAGGAACCCCGAAGCCCAGAGATCTCCCGCGCCCGTGGTGTCGACCGCCCCCCCCTCCCCGCAGGGGGGGATCACGGTCGTCTCCCCGCCCAGGCTGACGTAGCTCCCCCTCCCCCCCACCTTGAGTGCGGCGCATTCGACGTCCGCGGCCAGGATCCTGAGCGCCTCCAGTTCCTCCCGGACGCCCGTATAGCTGCGGGCCTCGTCCTCGTTGGCCAGAAGCACGTCGACATACTCCCGCACCAGGGCGCGGACCAGGGAGGGGTTGGAGTCCACCACGGTGAAGCTGGCCAGGTCGAGCGAGACCGGGATCCCGGCCCCCCGCGCCGCCTCCAGGGCGGAGCGGATGAGGGCCTCGTTGAACAGGAGATACCCCTCCACGTGCACCAGGTCGGCCCCGGCGAACAGCTCGGGGGTGAACACCCGCGGGGACATCTCCGACGAGGCGCCCAGGCAGGTCAGCATGGAGCGTTCGGCGTCGGGGGTCACGATCGAGAGCACCCGCCCCGTGGGGGTCGCCACCGTTTCCAGGCGCGGCACGACGTTATTGGCGTGGAGGGCCGCCTCCAGGGTCCGCCCGACCTCGTCGTCCCCCCGCGTCCCCACGAATTCCGCCCGGGCGCCGAGTCGCCCCAGGCCGATGGTGGTGTTGCAGGCGGAGCCGCCGGGCACCATCCTGGGCCGGCTCGGGGACGCCGCCAGGAGTTCGTCCGCCCGGCCCGGTCCGACGAGCTGCATCCCCCCCCTGGTAACGCCGTGATCGGCCAGGAAACGGTCGCTTTCGAAGAGGAGGATGTCCATCAGGGCCGAGCCGACACCGACGATTCGGGGGGGTTCGTTCCTGGACTTCATCGGGAAGCGGGGCATGGCGGATCCTTTCACTTTGGCCGGAGTGGCGCTCCAATATGTAGAGGAGGCGGGGCGGGTTGTCAACCGCAATGCCGAGGGTTGCATTTGGGGGCAGGGTCGGGGAAAATACGGGGTTCACTGCCTGATTCGAAAAACGAGGGCTCTCCGCCATGATGACGTTCATCGCCGGCATCGTCCTGCTCATCCTGGGCTACGTCTTCTACTCGCGCTTCATTGAACGGCTGGCCGGGGCCGACAGCGCGCGCCCCACCCCCGCCGCCAGCATGGCCGACGGGGTCGACTACCTTCCGCTCCCCTGGTGGCGGGTGTTCCTCATCCAGTTTCTGAACATCGCCGGCCTCGGCCCGATCTTCGGCGCCGTCTCCGGGGCCCTGTGGGGCCCCGTCGCCTTCCTCTGGATCATCCTCGGGTCCATCTTCGCGGGGGCCGTGCACGACTATTTCGCCGGGATGCTCTCGATCAAGCACCGGGGCCTGAGCATCACCGAAATCGTCGGCATCTATCTCGGGCCGGTGGCCAGGCAGTGCATGCGGGGTTTCACCGTGGTCCTGATGGTGATCGTGGGCGCCGTCTTCATCACCGGCCCCGCGCAGATCCTGGCCGGCATCACGCCCGGATTCGCCACCATGACCTTCTGGGTGTGGGTCGTCTTCCTCTACTACATCCTGGCGACCATGCTCCCGATCGACAAGATCATCGGCCGGCTCTACCCCCTGTTCGGCTTCGCCCTCTTCTTCATGGCCTTCGCCCTCATCATCGCGCTCTTCGTCAGGGGGATGCCGATCCCGGAGCTGAGCCTCGGAAACTTCAGGAATTTTCACAGCAATCCCGGGAGCTTCCCCGTGTTCCCGATGATGTTCATCACCATCGCCTGCGGCGCCGTCTCCGGCTTCCACGCCACCCAGTCGCCGCTGATGGCGCGCTGCATCACCAGCGAGCGCTACGGGCGGAGGGTGTTCTACGGCGCCATGATCACCGAGGCGGTGGTCGCCATGATCTGGGCCGCCATCGGCATGAGCTTCTTCGGCGGGGTCCGGGAGCTGAACGAGGCGATGGCGGCCAACCAGGGGAACGCGGCCGTGGTGGTCAACCAGGTGTCCCACACGCTGCTGGGGAAATTCGGCGCGCTGCTCGCGCTGCTCGGGGTGGTCGCCGCCCCGATCACCTCCGGGGACACGGCGTTTCGCGGGGCCCGGCTGATCGTGGCCGATTTCCTCCGCTTCAAACAGGGGACCATCCGCAACCGGCTCCTCATCAGCCTCCCGCTCTTCGCCGCCGGCTACGTCCTCACCCAGATCGACTTCGCCGTCATCTGGCGCTACTTCGCCTGGGCGAACCAGACCCTGGCCACGGTGGTGCTCTGGACCATCACGGTCTATCTTGCGGGGGCGAAGAAGGCCTGGGTCGTCACCCTCGTTCCGGCGCTGTTCATGACGGCCGTGATCACCACCTATATCCTGATGGCGCCCGAAGGCCTCCGGCTCCCCTACGGGTTATCGGTCACGGCCGGGGTCCTCGCGGCCGCGGCGACCCTGGCGGTTTTCGAATGGTTCCGCCGGAGGGACACCTTCCTCCCCGACCTGCCGCCGGAGGAAGCCGCGGCAGCCGTGCTGCCATCCGCGGCGGAGTAGGCGCCGTCCGCGGCCGTCCCTCATTTTTCTATTATCCGATTCGGATCCTGTGATTTATTCTGGTCCGGCAGAAAGCAGAGGAGACGGAATGACCACTCGGCGCACCCTGATCATCGCCACCATCGGCCCCCGGAGCCGCACGACGGCCGTGCAGAGGCGCATGATGGCGGCCGGGATGGATGTGGCGCGCCTGAACTTCTCGCACGGCACCGCCGCCGAGCACCGCCGGCTGATCCGCAGCCTCCGCCGGGCGTTCCGGGAGGCGGGGAAGCCAGAAAGGATTTTCGCCGATCTCCCCGGCCCCAAGATCAGGATAGGGGACCTGGAGCATAATCCCACCCTCCTTAAAAAGGGGGGCCGGGTGCGCCTCACCGTGCGCGACATCCCCGGAACGGCCCGGATCCTCCCGGTCCAGTATCCGCGCCTCACCGACAGCCTCAGCAAGGGGAGCAGCGTCTTCCTCGCGGACGGCTTCATGCAGCTCGCGGTCCTGGACATCCCCCGCGAGGGGGAGGCGGTGTGCGAGGTCGTGGCGGGGGGCGAACTCTTCTCACGGAAGGGGTTCAGCATCCCGGGGGCGCCGATGTGGGTCGATGCGGTCACCGACGCCGACCTGGAATGGGCCCGGTTCGGGCTGTCGGCGGGCCTCGATTCCTTCGGGGTCTCCTTCGCGGCGCACCCCGCGGAGATCGCCCGCTTGCGCGCGTTCGCCGCCGGCCTGGGGAAAAAGATCCGGGTGATCTCGAAAATCGAACGGCAGGAGGCCCTCTCGGCCTTCCCCGCCCTGCTCGAGGCCTCGGACGGGATCATGGTGGCCCGGGGAGACCTCGGGCTGCAGCTGCCGCTCGAGGAGATCCCCTTCATCCAGAAGGACCTGCTCCGCCGCTGCCGCCAAGCCGGTCGGACGGGCATCACCGCCACCCAGATGATGGAATCGATGATGCACAGCCCCCGCCCGGCGCGCAGCGACGTCGCCGACGTCGCCAACGCGGTGCTCGACGGCACGAGCGCCGTCATGCTGTCGGAGGAAACGGCCATGGGGGACTACCCGGTGGAGACCATCGCTTGGATGGAGCGCATCGCGGCCGCCGCCGAAAGACGCCTCGAGCCGGGGAGCGCGCTTCCGCCGCCATGGCTGGGATAACCTCCTGAACCGGACCACAGATTCTCGGGGAATGAACCTATGACGCTGGAAATGATGATCGCCACGGCGGCCGTTTTTCTCGCCGTCTACCTCTTCGCCACCGAGAAGCTCCCGGTCGACCTGTCCGCCATCATCCTCATGAGCCTTCTCCTCATATCGGGTGTCATCACCCCCGAGGAAGGGATCGCGGGCTTCAGCAACCCCGCGACGGTGACGATCGGGGCGATGTTCATCCTCAGCGCCGGGCTGCTGCGCACCGGGGCGGTGAACTCGCTCGGCGACCGGCTGGCCGCCCTGAGCAAGAAGAGCTTCTGGCTCAGCCTGGCCATCATCATGATCCCCATCGGGCTGATTTCGGCCTTCGTCAACAACACCCCGGCCGTGGCCGTCTTCATCCCGATCGTGATGACCATGGCCCGCGAAAGCGGCACCAGCCCCTCCAAGCTCCTGATGCCCCTCTCCTTCGCCTCCATGTTCGGCGGCACCTGCACCCTGATCGGGACCTCGACCAACATCCTTGTCAGTTCCCTGGCCGCCGCTCACGGGCAGCGCCCCCTGGGCATGCTGGAGTTCGCCCCGCTCGGCCTGATCTTCTTCGCCGCCGGGACCCTTTACATGTTCACTTTCGGAATCCGGCTGATCCCCAACCGCCGGGGGGGGGAGGACCTCACGGCCGACTTCGCGATGAAGGACTACCTGACCGAGATCGTGCTCCATACCGATGCCAAGAGCGTGGGGAAAACCCTGCGCGAGGCCCCGATCGTGAAGGACCTGGACATCACCATCGTGGGGATGCGGCGTAACGGGGTTTCGCTCGGGCTCCCGCACGCCGACACCGTCATCCTGGGGGGGGACGAACTGCTGGTCCGCTGCGACATCGGCAAGATCAAGAAGCTGGAGGAGCGGGAGGGGGTGTCGATCAAGTCGCAGATGCAGCTGCGCGAGCAGGACCTCCGAAGCGAGGACCTGATGCTGGCCGAAGCGGTGGTGGCCCCGAACTCCATCCTGGTCGGGAAGTCGCTCAAGAAGATCCAGTTCCGGATCTCCTTCGGCGCCATCGTCCTGGCCCTGCGCCGGGGCGGGGGCAAGGTGCTGCGTGAAAACATGAACTCGGTGCCGCTGCGGGCGGGCGACGCCCTCCTGGTGGAGGTGGACCACGAGGGGTACGAAAGGCTGCGGCGCAACCGGGCCTTCGTGATGGTGTCCGAGGCCCCCGTCCCGCGCTACCGGAAGAGCAAGATCGCGACCGCCCTCCTCATCATCGCCGGCGTGATCGCAAGCGCCTCCACGGGACTTTTCCCCATCGTCGTGGCCGCCGTCATCGGGGCCGCGCTGATGGTCCTGACCCGGTGCCTGAGCCTGGAGGAAGCCTACGACTCGATCGACTGGAAGATCATCTTCCTCCTCGCCGGCGTGCTGACGTTGGGGATGGCGCTGGAAAAATCGGGGATGGCGGCCCTGATCGGCAACCTCATGGTCGACACCGTGGGCACTCTCGGCCCGGTGGCCATGCTGTCGGCGCTGTACCTGCTGACGTCCCTCCTGACCGAGATGATGTCGAACAACGCCACGGCGGCGCTGCTGGTGCCGGTGGCCATCGCCGGCGCGCAATCCCTGGGGGTCGACCCCCGCCCCTTCCTCTTCGCCATCGCCTTCGCCGCCTCGGCCAGTTTCATGACCCCCGTGGGCTACCAGACCAACACCATGATCTACGCCGCCGGGCAGTACAAGTTCACCGACTTCATGCGGGTGGGAGCCCCGCTGAACATCCTGTTCTGGATCCTGGCCACGATCTTCATCCCCAGGTTCTGGCCCTTCTGACGGAGACCCTTTCATGGAAAGC
>JAFGSS010000128.1 GCA_016934555.1 Acidobacteriota bacterium
AGCAGGGTGCTGAAGACGAACACCGGGTTGTCGCCCGCCTCGTAGGCGTATTCGAAATCGACCCGGGGGAGGTATCCCGCCCGGGCCGCTTCGTACCGGAGCCTCGCGGCCTCGAGTCCCGGCAGGTCGACGGCAAGGTCCGGATTGTGCGCGAGCGCCCGCTCGGCCGCCTCGGCCAGGCCGAGGGATTCTTCGGCCGGCGTCCCGGCCGCGAGCGGCAGGGGCAGCAGGGCCAGGGCCAGGGTCAGGGCCCGAGAGGTTCGGGCCGCGGATGTCTTCATTTGCATGGTCGCACCTGAACGATGGGTTCGAATCTTTTCCGGCGGTCAGACTGCGGCCGGATGAATCGCGGAGGCCAGCCTCTCTCCGGCTTTCAGCCTCCGGTAGAGGATGGAGCGCATGATGGCGCAGGCCTTGTGGATCTCGGGGTCGGTGAGGCGGTAGTAGATGCGCCTCCCCTCACGCCGCGGCTCCACGATCCCCTCGCGCGTCAACAGCGACATGTGTTTTGAAAGCGTCGCTTTCGAAAGCTCCAGGTCGGCGATCAGGTCTGCGGCGGGGGACTCCCCCTCGCTGAGCCGGTCCACGATGGCCAGCCGCAGGGGGTGCCCGAGTGCCTTGCATATGGAGCACTGCATCCGGAAAATTTTGTCCATCACCGACTTGCTAGGGTTTCCATGTTGCATAGTTATATAGTTCCCCAAAACAGGAACAATATAACGGCTCCCCTTCACGCTGTCAACCGGAACCGGACCCGTGATACGATGGGCCGAATGTCCACGAGTGCGCGGAGACGCGTATGCCCGACCAGAACACCCCAGAGGGCGGAACCGGAAGAAAGGGCACCCGGCGGAGATCCCCGCCGCGGGCGCAGGAGCTGAAGCTCGCGCGCGCCGAAGCCATCGCCCACATGGGGAGTTGGGAACTGGACTTCGTCCGCGGCACCCTTTCCTGGTCCGACGAAGCCTACCGCATTTTCGGCGCCGAGCCGGGGGAGTTCACCCCCTCCTACGAGGCGTTCGTGGAAAGGGTTTTTCCCGAGGACCGGGAGGGCGCGCGGGATGCCTACGCCCGCTCCCTGCGCCCGGGGGGCGGTGGATACGAGATCGCCTACCGCGTGCTCCGCCCGAAGACGGGTGAAATCCGCTGGGTGCAGGAGAAGTGCCAGCACACCCGTAACGGGGCGGGAAGGGTGACCCGGTCGGTCGGTATGGTGCTCGATATCACCGAGCGCAAACTGGCCGACGAGGCGCTCGAGCGTAGCATGCGCCGGTTTGAACTCCTGGCGGGGACGGCGGAGCAGCTGCTGTGGTCGGCCGAGCTGCAGCCGGCCGTGGAGTCGATCTGCCGGAGGGTGATGGAGCACCTCGATTGCCAGGTGGCGCTCTGTTTCCTCGCGGATGAAAGATCGGGTCGGCTCCGGCTCACCGTCGGCCTGGGCATTTCGCGCGAGGAGAGGGAGCGGATCGAGTGGCTCGACTACGGCCAGGGGATCAGCGGCGTGGCCGCCCGGGACCGCCGCCGCGTCGTGGCCGAGAACATTCCTGCGGAACCCGAAGGGGAACTCGCACTCCTCTGCGGCGCGGGCCTGCGCGCCTACGCCTGCCACCCCCTCGAGGCCGCCGACGGCCGCGTCCTGGGGACGCTTTCGTTCGGAACGCGCGAAAAGGGGGCCTTTCGCCCCGATGACGTGTCTCTCATGAAGGCGATCGGGGGCCAGGTGGCGGCGGCCCTGATCCGCACGCAGGGGGAGCTGTCGCTGAGGCGCACGGCGGAGGAACTGGCCCGCTCCAACCGGGACCTCGAACAGTTCGCCTACGTCTCCAGTCACGACCTGAGGGAACCGCTGCGCACGGTCACCGGTTTCGTCCAGATCCTCGAGGACCGGTACCGCGACCAGCTCGATGCCCGGGCCCGCGAATACATCGGTTTCGCCGTCGACGGCGCAAGGCGCATGCAGCAGCTGATCGACGACCTGCTCGCCTACGCGCGGGTGGGAAGCGCGCTGTCGATCCAGCCCTGGAACGCGCGGGATGCCCTCGATCGGGCGCTCGACGCTCTCAAGGGGATGGTCGGGGAATCGGGGGCCGTGATTACGACCGACCCGATGCCGGTCGTGCACGCGGACGCGACGCTTCTCTGCCAGGTATTCCAGAACCTGGTGGAAAACGCGATCAAATTCCGCTCCGCCGACCCCCTGCGGATCCACGTCGGCGCGCGGCGGGAGCGCGGCGGCTGGCTCTTCGGGGTCAGCGACAACGGTATCGGGATGGAGCGGGAGCACGGCGAGCGGATCTTCGTCATCTTCAAGCGGCTGCATTCCCGGGAGAAGTACCCCGGGACCGGCATCGGGCTGGCGCTGTGCAAAAAGATCGTGGAGCGCCACGGAGGGAGGATCTGGGTGGAATCGGAGCCCGGGCAGGGGTCCACCTTCTACTTCACCCTTCCGGATGTTCCGGAGTAGCCCCCCCCCGCATGATTTTTGGCTATTGCAATTCAGTCATAATTTGTTATTAATAGTCCCCTTTAGTCATTAAATAAGACTACGGGGAGAAAAGACTATGTATCGGAGCCACAAAATGCGTTCCTGCCTGGTTCTGTCCGCATTCCTGCTCATGGTTGCGGGGGGGGGCGGTCTCCAGGCGCAGACCAAGCAGTTCATGACCTGGGTGCAGGACCTCAATTACCTCGAACGCGCCGCGGATGAAAATCTGGCGGGCGAGGCCGACGGGATCGAACAGATCCGCTCCGGGGTGGAGCTCTGGATCCGAATGCACCCGGCCACGGCGGTGACGCTTGCGCCGGCGCCCGCCCGCCCCTGGGACGCGGCCGCGCTGCGCAACGAGGTCACGGAGCTGAAAAAGGCGGTAGAGGCCATCCTTGAGGAAGACCCCGCCCGGCCGTTCCAACTGGGCGTCACCACGGTGAGCGTGACTTCCGAGGCCTCCCCCCTTTCCCCGGTCGCCGAGAGCGTCGACCAGCAGAAGCTGGAGCAGCTCCACCTGACCAACGTGGGGATGGCGCTCGATTACGTCCCCGGGGTGTCGCTCGACCGGAGCGCCACGCGCAACGAGGCCCAGATCCGCCTGCGCGGGTTTTCCAACCGCGGGCAGATCCCCCTTTATCTCGACGGCATCCCGATCCAGGTGCCCTACGACGGAACCCTCGATTTCAGCCGCTTCCTGACCGGAGACATCTCCGAGATCCAGGTGGCCAAGGGGTACTCCTCCCCCCTGATGGGGGCCAACAACCTCGGCGGGTCGATCAACCTGGTGACCAAGCAGCCGGAGGACAAGCTCGACGGGGAGGCCATGATCGGGACCGGCTCCGGGGACGCCCTGCTGGCCTCGATGCGTCTCGGCTCCCGCTGGGAAAAGTTCTACCTCCAGGGGTCGCTCGACTGGAACCAGAAGGACTACATCCCCCTTTCGGGCGATTTTGCGGCGCCGGCGCCCAACCAGCCCGACTTCAAGCTCAACCATTCCGATTCGCGCGATGCGAAATACAGCGGCCGCATCGGCCTCACCCCGCGGGGCGAGGACCAGTACGTCTTCAGCTACATCAACCAGAAGGGGGAGAAGGGGCAGCCGCTCTACACCGGCTACGGGACCAACGCCCGCAATAAATACTGGAGATGGCCGGAATGGAACAAGACCAGCTACTACGTCATCACCAACACCGGGATCGGCGACGCGAGTTCCGTCAAGTTCCGCCTTTACTACGACCAGTTCAAGAACTCGCTGGGGAGCTACGACGACGAGACCTACACGACGCTCACGAAAAGGTACGCCTTCTTTTCCGTCTATGACGACCATGCCGGCGGCGCCTCCGCCGAATTCAACAC
>JAFGSS010000129.1 GCA_016934555.1 Acidobacteriota bacterium
CGACGGAGTTGTCGACGACCTCGTAGACCAGGTGATGCAGCCCCTCAACCCCCGTGGACCCGATGTACATGGCCGGGCGCAGGCGCACGGCCTCCAGCCCCTCCAGGACCCGGATCTGGTCGGCGCCGTATTTTTCCACCGGGAGGATCCCTTCGTCGGGCGCACCGACATTTTCATTTTCTGGAGGCAAAATATTTTCGCTCATGCCGGATATTCGATTGAGAGTGGAAACGGTCCGCGAAAGCCATGCAACCTTATTGTTTCCAACAAATTATTTCATCCAAAAACACCCATGAAGTATAGCACGGCGCGGCCGGAAAAAGGAAGGAATTTATCGGTAATTCTGTTAATTTAAGTTGTTTTATATCAACAACTTATGCCGCCCTCACCGGGTCACGGGGGCGGATCCGGGGCCGGGGGTCCGGACACGCCCGCCCAGCACCTCGAACCGCACGGGATCGAGTTCCAGCGAAGGGACCAGGAAGTCCTTCGCCGAGGTCAGAATGGTCTGCGTCCTGCGCGCCAGGTAGTGCAGAAAAGTGTGGAGCCGCTCCTGGTCCAGTTCCGCTTCCGCGTCGTCGACCAGAAAGACCGGGTAGAACCCCTGCTCCTTCGCGTGGATCTCCATCTGGGAGAAATAGAGCGCCAGCAGGCCCGAGCGCTGCTGTCCCGCCGAACCGAATTCCCCGAGCGATTTGCCGTTGACGTAGAGCTTGAGGTCGTCCCGGTGCGGGCCCACCGAGGTGGTCCCCGTCCTCAGGTCGCGCTCGCGCGCCCGCCCGAGCCCCTTCCGGAAGAGGTCGCCGAGGGCGGCCGGGTCCGGGTCCTCCGCCCCGATCGTCGACAGGTAGTGCATCCTGAGCGATTCCGAACCGAAGAGCCCCTCCGGCAGCTCGCTCTTCATGCGCCGGACATAGCGCAGCCGGTTGGCCAGGATCCGCACCCCCTCGCCGACCAGCGCCTCGTCCCAGCTTTCCAGCAGCCCCGCATCGGCCGGGCGGGCGCCCGCACCGAGCTCGGCCAGCACCCGGTTGCGCTGCCTGAGCGCGCGTCCGTAGGAGGCGAGGGCGCGGACGTGGCCGGGGTAGAGGGAGACCATGGCCCGGTCCAGGAAAGCCCTGCGGTCGGCCGGGCCGCCGCGCACGACGCCGAGATGGGCATGGGTGAAGGCCAGCAGGTGGAGGTTGCCGACGAAGTCCTCGAGCGGCGACGGTTTGCCGTACAGCGAGAGAGTCTTTTCCGCCCCCCGCAGGGTGACGCCGAGCGTGCGCTCCAGGCGGCCGCGCTCGACGACCCCCTCGATGCGGCATTCCGTCTCCCCGTGCCGGATGCAGTCTTTGGGGGTGGAGGTGCGGAAGCTGCGCCCGTAGGCCAGGAAATAGATCGATTCCAGGATGTTGGTCTTCCCCTGCCCGTTGCGGCCCGAAAACAGGGTGACACCGGGTCCGAGGGTGATGTCCAGCTCCCCGATGTTGCGATAGTGGAACAGTCGAAGCCGGCTGATGCGCACGCTTAAAACTTCATGGGCATGACCACGTATTGATAGTCGATGTCGGGGGATCCGATCGGCCTGAGCAGCCCCTGGGTTTCCGAATCCTTGATGGAGACGGAGATGGAATCGGTCGCGCACGCGCCGACGAAGTCCAGGAGGTAGACGGGGTTGAAACCTATTTCCAGGGGGGGCCCGTCGTACTCCACCTCGAGCTGCTCGCGCGATTCCCCGGCGTCGGCGGAGCTGGCGCTCAGTTCGAGGACCCCGCTCCGGAAGGCGAGCCGGATGGCCTTCAGCTTTTCATCCGACATGATGGCCGCCCGGCGGATGGCGTCGCCGAACGCCTTGGCCGAGGCGATGACGAACTTGTCGTTCTCGCGCGGGATCACCAGCTCGTAGTTGGGGAACTGGCCGGCCAGCACCCTGGAAACGAGCCGTTTGCTCCCCACCCCGAAGAAGAGGTTGTTGTCGTCGCGCCCGAATTCCACGGCCGCATCCTGGTCCCCGATCAGCTTGAGGATCTCGACCAGGGTCTTGCGCGGAATGAGCGATTTGGTCTCGGCGTCCAGCCCCGGAATCTCCATGCTGCGGTTCACCATCGCGAGCCGGTGCCCGTCGGTGGCCACCATGCGGATCTGGTCGGGGAGAAGCGACAGGAGCGCGCCGTTGAGCGAATAGCGCGATTCCTCCTGGGTGATGGCGAACATCGTGCGCTGGATCATGCCGCGCAGCAGGTTCCCGGGGATATGGGCGATGACGGGGGCCCCTTCGGGAATGGAGGGGAAGTTGTCCTTGGGGAGCGCCACGATCTTGTAGTGGGAACTGGCCGAGCGGAGTTCCACCCAATCGTTTTCGAGCAGCGACACCTCGATGTCGGCGCCGTCGGGAAGGAGGCGCACGATGTCGAACAGCCGGCGGGCCGAAATCGTCGTCGTCCCCTCGGCGTCCACCCTGGCCGGGCATCCGCAGCGGATGGTCACATCGAGATCGGTCGCCGCGATATCCAGGTGCTCGCCCGAGGCTTCCACCAGGATATTGGACAGGATGGGGATGGTGCTCTTTTTCTCGATCACCCCCTGGACCAGGTTGAGCTCGTTGAGCAGCGAATTCCTTGTCACCGTGAATTTCATCGAGGATGCTCCTTGCAGATTTGAAGAGAGACACTGGCCGTCGCCATGGCGATTATACAGCTTTCGGTTCGATTGCGGCCCAAAAAAAAAGGGAAATCGCCGGCGCCTTTTCCACCGGCCTATTCACAGCCTAAATACCCGTTCATTAAAGACTTCACGGTTTTTCCACAGCCGACCCCGGTGGAAGGACCTGTGGATTTCACCCGGAACGGAAATTTCCACAGAACGCCCCCGATATTCACAGGGGGGGCGCCGTTTTTTGCACCGGCCCCACCGGCCCCGGTACCGGCGGCCAGGGGCTTTTCCACATATCCACAGGACATTCTTCTACTACGGGTATATATCCGGATTAAATATATAGAAAAAGAACGAACGGCGGCGAAAGGGAGAAACGAAGGGGACAGGCAAGCGAAAGGGAGACGAGACGAAAGGGTACGCCGGGGGACCTGAAACGAAAAAGGGGGGGTTATCTCAGCGATTTGACGATTTCGTTGACGGCGGCCGAAATCTCGGGGTCCTTCTTGCGCAACGAGTCGATCTTGCGGATGGAGTGCAGGACGGTCGTGTGGTGCTTTCCCCCGAAATCCTTCCCGATCTGCGGGAGGGACTGGTGGGTCAGTTCCTTGCAGATGTACATGGCGATCTGGCGCGGTACCGCGATCGGCCGGGAATTGCTTTTCGCTTTCAACTGGGCCGGCTTCAGGGAGAAGAAAGAGGCGACGGCCCGCAGGATGGCATCGGGGGACACGGCGGAGTTCTCTTCGGTCGTGAAGCCCCGCAGGACCTCCCTGGCGTAGGTGATGTCGATATCGGCCGTATCGAGCCCGTCGAGCGAGGCCCGGGCGCTCAGCCGGGTCAGGGCCCCTTCGAGTTCGCGCACGTTGGAGCGGATGCCGCCCGCGATGAAGAGGGAGACATCGTCGCGGAGGTTGGGCATCTCCGAATGCGCCTTTTTCCTGAGAATGGCCAGCTTGGTTTCCAGGTCGGGCGGCTGGATGTCGGCGATGAGGCCCCACTCGAAGCGGGAGTGGAGCCGCTCCTCGAGGGTGGGGATCTGCTTCGGAGGGCAGTCGCTCGTGATCACGATCTGTTTCTGGCCGTCGTACAGGGCGTTGAAGGTATGGAAAAACTCCTCCTGGGTCCTTTCCTTCCCCGCGATGAACTGGATGTCGTCCATCAGCAGCACGTCGATGTTCCGGTATTTCTGCCGGAACTGGATGGTGCGGTCGTAGCGGATGGCGTTGACCAGTTCGTTCATGAACCGTTCCGACGACATGTAGGCCAGGCGGACGGAGCGGTTGCGCGCCTGGATCATGTTGCCGATCGCGTGCATCAGGTGCGTTTTACCCAGGCCCACCCCCCCGTACAGGTAAAGTGGATTATAGGCCTTGGACGGTCGTTCCCCGACGGCAAGCGCGGCGGCGTGGGCCAGCTGGTTGCTGGCGCCGGCGACGAAGGTGTCGAACGTGTATTTGGGAATCAAAAAAGGCGTGGAATCAGGGCTTTGGGGAGGCGTCGCCGCGGAGAGGAGATCTTGGGCTTCGTGCGCGCTTTCGGCCGTGATCTCCAGGGAGAAGGCGGCGTGGGTGATGGCCCCGGCGGCGTTGAGCAGGAGGGTGGAGTAGTTTTCCGTCAACCCTTTACGAAAGCTCTCGGTCGGGACCAGGAGGCGCAGAACGCCGTTGTCGCTCCCCTGATAGACTATGGGGCGGAACCAGGTGTCAAAGCACTGGGGATTCAGGTGTTTTTCAACGGTGGAGAGGACCTGGTTCCAGAATTTCATAATAGGGCGACCTGGGAGCGGGGGTCAATTTTCAGCCGCAGTGCAAATCTTTTTCCACAGGTTTTCCACAGTTGTGGAAAACAGACAGACAGCCCCGAACAGCGGGGTGGTTCACGCCACGCTGTCCCTGAAACGCTGAATGTCAGGATTTCGATGATGTTGTTTTCTCAACAACGGGGCGAAAGTTAACACACGGGAGCGAGCACATTCAACAAAAAAAAGTTTTAGCGCCAAAAATTGTTTTTTGGCTTGAAAACCCAGTAAAAATGCGGGCGCGAAGCGCATCGGCCCGCTCAAACGCCGGAAAACAAAGGATAAAAAAACTGTTGAATAAATATGAATTCCTATCAGACTTTTTATAGGAAATTATATAAAAAAAAAGTGCGCGGATGGCGCCGCCGCCCGGCGGCCGGACGGGGCAAGGCGGGGGGAGGGGGGGAAGGGAAAAACGGGCCGGAAACCGACTCCGTCTTCCCGCCGGGCGTGCGCGGGGTATGACGAAAATCACAGTAAAAACGGGAGGAAACGCCTCAGCAGGGCCCGAAGTGGGGGAGCAGACGTTCGTAGGTCCGGGGCAATTCTTCAGGCAGGACGCGGGTCTCACCCACAACTGAAACAAAATTCGAATCACCTGTCCAGCGGGGCAGGACGTGCATATGAAGGTGGTTTTCGACGCCGGCCCCGGCGGAGCGGCCGAGGTTGAATCCGAGGTTGTATCCCTCGGGGCCGTACTCGGCCTGGAGCGCCTGCTCGCACCGGCGCCCGAGGTCGATGATCTCGTGGAGCTCTTCGGGGAGGGTGTCGCCCAGGAGGCGGATGTGGCGGTTGGCCACCACGAGGAGGTGGCCGGAGGTGTAGGGGAACAGGTTCAGCAGCACGAAGGCCGCACGGCCGCGGTAAAGCACCAGGTTTTCGGCGTCGCGGCGTTCGCCCAGGATCCTGCAGAAAACGCAGGAGGGGGCGGAATCGGCGCCGCGGATGTAGTCGAAGCGCCAGGGGGTCCAGAACCGGTCCATTACTGGTTTACGAGGTCCTTTATTTCCTTGCCGGGCTTGAAGTAGGGCACCTTCTTGGCCGGGACGCTGACGCCCGAGCCCGTTTTGGGGTTGCGCCCCTGGCGCGAGGAGCGGTTGCGGATCCGGAAGGAGCCGAAGCCGCGCAGTTCCACTTTTTCTCCCCGCTGCAGCGATTCGGTGATGCTGTCGAGAACGGTCTGAACGATCACTTCGGCGTCTTTTTTGGTCAGTTCCGATTCATTGGCGACTTCTTCGACTAATTCTGCCTTGGTCATGGCGCTCTATCTCCAGAGATATTCAAATCGGATGTGGGACTGTGAACGGTTCGCATCGAACGGGAGGGAGGCCTTCGCGTCCCCCAGAACGACGTCGAGAACGGAAAATTTCTTCCGGACCGGTTTCAGGATCTTCGGGGAACCGCTGATGCCCGCCAGCTTCGCCGCGGCGTCGATGGCGTCCTGGTAGGTGCCGATCTCGTCGATCAGGTGGTTTTCCCTGGCTTCCTGTCCGGTGTACACCCGCCCGTCGGCAAGGGCGCGGACCTCCTCCTCCGGCAGGCGGCGCCCCCTGGCGACATCGGCGACGAACTGTCCGTACATGTTGTCGATCAGGGACTGGAAGTAGGCCTTTTCCTCTTCGGTCAACGGCCGGGACCCGCTGCCGGCGTCCTTCAGGCTCCCGCTCTTGATGACGACGTCCTGCATCCTGGCCCAGCGCAGCAGCTCGCCGTAGTTGTACCACTGGGCGATCACGCCGATGCTGCCGGTGATGGTCCCCCGGTTGGCGAAGATCCGGTCGGAGGCACAGGCGATGTAGTAACCGCCGGAGGCGGCCACGGACGCCATGCTGACCACCACCTTCTTGCCGGAATCCTCCCGGAATTTGAGGATCGCCTCGTAAATCTCCTGGGTCGCCGCGACTCCCCCCCCGGGGCTGTCGATGCGGACCACGACCGCCCGGACCCCCGGGCGGTTGCCGTAATCCTTGAGCTGTTCGACGAATTCCGTGGAATCGGAGATCGTCCCGGTCAGCTCGAGGGCGGCCAGCTGGTTGGAGGAAAGGGAGAGGCGGGAGGAGGCCCCGTCCGTAAAAACCACGGCCAGGGCCAGGAGACAGAGGACGAAAAAGAAAAGGGCCCCCCCTCCCAGGATAATCCAGAGCAGCAGGTTGGATCGTTTCTGTGCCATCTCCACAATCGCAAGGTGCGCGGAATGTTATTCCGTCTCGGTTTCCGTCTCAGGTTCCGCTGCGGGTTCCGCTTCGGCTTCGGGTTCGGCTTTTCTGAAACGCTGAAGCTGCTCGCCCAGACGCTCACCCATCGAGGCGTTCCCCGAATCGGCGGAAGCCATGTAGGAGGAGAACTCCACCCGCGGTTCATCCTCTTTCATCGCCTTCAGGCTCAAACCGATCTTCTTTTCCTGAAGGTTCAGCTTGATGACCCTCATCTCGATTTCCTGCCCGATGTTGAGGAACTCCGTCGGTTTTTCCACGTGCTTCTCGTCCAGCTCGGAAACGTGGCAGAGACCCTCGATTCCCTCTTCCAGCTCCACGAAGGCGCCGAAATTGGTCATCCGGACCACGCGCCCCTTCACGGGGTCCCCCACCTTGTGGCGGCTGAACCAGTCCTCCCAGTGGTCGGGCTCCAGCTGCTTGATCCCGAGGGAGAGCTTCTGGTTGGGGGCGTCGATGCTGAGGATAACCGCCTGGACGTCATCCCCCTTCTTCAGCACTTCCGAGGGATGCTTGACCCGCTTGGTCCAGGAGATGTCCGAGACGTGCACCAGGCCGTCGATCCCCTCCTCCACCTCGATGAAGGCGCCGAAATCGGTGATGTTGCGCACCTTCCCGGTGATGACGGTCCCCGGGGCGTACCGGGTCTCGATCACGTCCCAGGGGTTCGGCTCGGTCTGCTTCAGCCCGAGCGAGATGCGGCGGGATTCCACGTCGATGTCCAGCACCACGGCCTCGACCGGGTCCCCCACGTTGAGGATCTTGGAGGGGTGCTTCACCCTCTTGTTCCAGGTCATTTCCGAGATGTGGATCAGCCCCTCCACCCCCGGTTCCAGCTCGATGAAGGCGCCGTAGTCGGTCAGGCTGACGACCTTGCCCGAAACCCGCATGTTCTTGGGGTAGCGCATGTCGGCCGCCATCCAGGGGTCTTCGGACAACTGCTTGTAGCCGAGCGACACCCTGCCGTCCTCGCGGGTGAACTTGATCACCTTGACCTTGACCTTGTCCCCCACGTTGAAGAGCTCGGAAGGGTGGTTGACGCGGCCCCAGGACATGTCGGTGATATGGAGCAGACCGTCCACGCCCCCCAGGTCGATGAAGGCGCCGTAGTCGGTGATGTTCTTGACCACCCCGTCCATGATCTTGCCGTTTTCGAGGATTTCCAGGGTCTTGGCCTTCTCCTCCTTCATCGATTCCTCGAGGACGGCCTTGCGGGACAGCACGATGTTCCCCCGCTTCTTGTTCACCTTGATCACCCGCATCTCGAACTCTTCGCCCCGGAGGCTGTCGAGGTTGCGCACGGGGCGCACGTCGATCTGCGAGCCGGGGAGGAAGGCGCGGACGCCGATGTCCACCGCCAGGCCGCCCTTGATCCGTTCGATCACGCGTCCCTTGACGACGCTCCCCTCGCGATAGGCGCGCTCGATCTCGTCCCAGATCTTCATCCGCTCGGCCTTTTCGCGCGACAGCACGACGTGGCCGCGGGAGTCCTCGGTCTGCTCGAGGAACACGTCGACGACGTCCCCCGTCTGGACCGCCACCTCGCCGCGCTCGTTGAGGAACTGCTCGGCCGGGATGATGCCCTCGGACTTGAACCCGACATCGACAATGACGCCGCCTCCGGTCACGGCGATGACCTTGCCCCTGATGACCTCGCCTTCCGAAAAGGTCTGGGTCTTGCCTTCATACGCAGCCAGGAGAGACTCGAAAGAGGCCTCTTCCTCCCTGGTACCGGCTTCCGCGGGGGAAGCGTTTTCAGCTGCGGGCTGCGTTTCGTTAACGTCTGACATTCATTCCTCCTGAATTAGATCCGGACCCCCGGGAGACGGGAGTGGGACCGAATATTTCTAAAACTATGAGTGCGTTCGGGTATGGGACAGAGTGAGGCCTGCGTTCAGGAATCCGATTCTGGCTTTGAGGCAACGGCAAAGGTCCACATCCCACGATCACGAGAGATATAAGTCACAATAAATAACCTTTAAAGCGCACAATGTCAAGGGTTCGTGCATCCCGGGGGGAGAAGTCCGCAGGCAGATTCCGGTTCGATTATGGCCCGACTGGCGGCATAATACGGAATGATGAGACACGGGACAACGATTCTGGTCCTTCTGGCTGTTCTCGGAGTCGCCGCCGCGGCCCCCTCCGACGGCGACCCGCTCGAGAGGATCGGGCGCGGCGGGCCGGCCCCCGCGGGAGGGATGGAGTGCGCCTTCGACGCCCTGAGCTGGAACATCGAGCGGGGGGAGAACCTCCCGGGGATCGCGCGTTTCCTCGAGGAGCACCGGCCGGCGCTCGCCCTGCTGCAGGAGGTCGACGTCGACGCCTCCCGCTCCGGCCGGGTGCATGTGGCCGGCACCCTGGCCTCCGGGCTGGGGGCCCACTACCTTTTCGCCCCCGAGTTCGAGGAACTGGGGCAGGGTTCCGGCCGCCGGCCGGCCTGGCACGGGCAGGCGGTGCTGACGCGCCTCCCCGTTTCCTCCGCCCGCATCCTCCGCTTCCGCTCCCGGAGCGATTTCTGGCGCCCCCGCTGGTACCTGCCCAACTGGGCCTTCCTGCAGCGGCGGCGGGGGGGGCGTAACGCCCTGGCCCTGGAACTGGGGGAAGGGGGGCGCCGCCTCGTGGTCTACAACGTGCACCTGGAAAGCCGGGGGGAGGAAACGCTCAGGCTCCGGCAGATGGAGGAGGTGACGGCCGACCTGGGGCGCTATCCGGCCGAAACCCCCATCCTCGTCGCGGGCGACCTCAATACGCGCGCGGACGACTCCCCCGTCGTCCGGGCCCTCCTCGACGCGGGGTTCCGCATCGCGGCCGGGGGGGAGGTCACCACCCGGCGCGGGAAGGCGCTCGACTGGGTTTTTGTCCGCGGCCCCGTGGAGGTCGAACGCGCGCTGGTGCACCGGGAGGTGGACGCCAGCGACCATTATCCCATCACTTTCCGCCTGAAGCTCGGGACGCCCGAATGCCGATGAAGCGCCGATCGCCCGCAGCCTTCCTGTGTACCCTGATCCTCGGCGCCCTGATCCTCGGCGCCCCGGCCCTCGGCGCCCCGGACCCGGACCCGGACGCGCCGGCGCAGACCAGGGCGGGGGAGATCGGGGCCGGGCGGGAAGAGAAGGCGCGCGCGCTCCGGCCGGAAACCGTTTCCTGGGTCGAGGATATTGCGCTCCAGTTCAAGGAGCGCAAGGTGCTCGAGCGGATGGCGGCCGGCTACAACGGGTTGCGCTTCCAGATGGGCGACATGGCCACGGGGAGCGGGTTCGCCGCCGGACCGCAATTTTCCCGGCGCGACCTCCTCGACGGGCGGCTGCGGGTCGAGGCTTCGGCCTCCCTTTCCACCCATCTGTGGCAGAAGTACCGGGCGAGCGTGGCCGCCCCCCGCCTGGCCGGCGGCCGCCTCGTGCTCGAGGCGGAGGCCATCCGGAGGGACTACCGGGCGCTCGAGTTTTACGGCATGGGCGCGGGCGCCCCGCGCGGCGACCGCACCGCCTACCGGCTCCGGGACACCAGCCTGGAAGGGAGGGCGGGCTGGCGCCCCACGCGCCGGTTCCGCCTCGGCGGGAGCCTGGGCGCCCTCTGGCCCTCGATCGGCCCCGGGGAGGGGGACGACATCCCGAGCATCGAAGAGGTCTTCGGGGAGGCCTCCGCGCCCGGCCTCGACCGGCAGCCCGACTACTTCCTGTCGAGCGTCTTCGGCCAGTTCGACTACCGGGACGACCCCGCGGGGCCCAAGGCGGGGGGGAACTACGTCACGGAGTACACCTGGCACCGGGACCGGGCGCTGGGCGCCTACGGCTTCGGGCGCTGGGACATCGACGTGCAGCAGTACCTCCCTTTCTTCAACCGGAGCCGCCGCTTCGCCCTGCGCGCGCGCGCAACGCTGACCCATCCCGGCGACGGGCAGCGGGTGCCCTTTTACCTGCAGCCCTACCTCGGCGGGTCGGACGACCTGAGGGGCTTCCGCCCCTACCGCTTCACGGGGCCGAACGCCATCGTCTACAACGCCGAGTACCGGTGGGAGATCTTCTCGGGGCTGGACGGCGCCCTCTTTTTCGACGCGGGCAAGACGATGTCCTCTTGGGGGCACTGGGGCCTTTCGGGGCTGCGGACCTCCGGCGGCATCGGTTTCCGGTTCAACGCCCGGAACCGGACCTTCACCCGCATCGACATCGGGGTCAGCGAGGAGGGGGCCGTGGTCTGGCTCAAGTTCAACGACCCGTTTCTGCCGCGCCTGTTCGGCGCCGGCACCCGGCAACCGCTCTACTGAGGTGGGTGTGAAGAGACTCCCGGCGATCCTGATCCTCATGGCCCTCCTCCCCGGGGAGGGGGTCTGCGTGAAATTTTACGGGGACGACCCGCTGGT
Organism: Acidobacteriota bacterium; assembly: GCA_016934555.1. Lineage (GTDB taxonomy): Bacteria > Acidobacteriota > UBA6911 > UBA6911 > UBA6911 > UBA6911. The sequence continues at coordinate 11,012 of JAFGSS010000129.1, forward strand.
GCGGGAGCCGGCGCCCCGGCCGGTGGAGAACGCCCGGGCGCGCAAGTTGAGCGATTATTACGACATCCTGACGCACACCCTGGCCACGCCGGGGGAAAAGCACCCTGCCGGGGGGAAGATCGGGGCGATGGGGGTCAACACCCTCGGGGAGCCGATGGAGGGGGCGTGGTGGGAGCGGCGCCACTACTACCGGCGGATGACGGCCGACGAGCTCCGGCGCGGCCCCGGGGGGGGCTCCCCCCCGGCGATGGACGGCCCCTGGAAGGTGGTTTCGGCCAAGACCGAGGGGATCACCCCGGGGTTCGTGATCCTCGACCGGCTCGGGCGCCGCTATTTCATCAAATTCGACCCGCCATCGAACCCGGAGATGGCCACCGGGGCGGACCAGATCGCCTCCAAGATCTTTTACGCCCTGGGGTATCACGTGCCCGACAACTACGTCATCCATTTCCCCCCCGATATCCTGGAGCTCGGGGAGGACGTGAGCGTCGAGGACCGGCTCGGGCGCAAGCGCAGGATGACGCCGCGCGACCTCTCGGAAATCCTCATGCGCGTCCACCGCTCGGCCGACGGCCGTTACCGCGCGACCGCCAGCCGGGCCCTGCCGGGGAAGACGCTCGGCCCCTACCGCTACTACGGCACCCGCTCCGACGACCCGAACGACACCGTGCCCCACGAGCACCGGCGCGACCTGCGTGCCATGCACCTGGCCTGTGCCTGGGTCAACCACGACGACAGCCGCTCCATCAACACGATCGACGTGCTGGTCGACGCCCCCTCGGGCAGACACATCCGGCACTACCAGCTCGATTTCGGATCGACTCTGGGGAGCGGGAGCGACAAGGTCAACAGCCCGCGCTCGGGCGGGGAGTACCTGTTCGGCTGGCGCTCGGCCGCCGTCCAGCTCGTGACGCTGGGGCTGGCGGTCCCCCCCTGGGCGCGCGCGCGCTACCCCGGCATCGAGGCGGTCGGGAGGTTCGAAAGCGCCCTGTTCGACCCCGACCGGTGGGTGCCCGAGTACCCCAACCCCGCGTTTCTGAACCGGCTCCCCGACGACGAGTTCTGGATGGCGAAGCAGATCGTCCACCTCCGCGACGGGGATATCGACGCCATCGTGGAGACGGCGCGCTACAGCGATCCCCGGGCGGCGGAATGGATCGCCCGCTGCCTCATGGAGCGGCGGGACAGGATCGGCCGGGCGGCCTTCGCCCGGGTGCTGCCGCTCGACCGCTTCGAGGCGGGGGGCGGCCGGCTCCGGTGGGAGGACGTGGCGGCGTCCGCGGGCCTCGGCCCGCCGCTCGAGGTGACCGTCCGCTGGGAGACTTTCGACAACGCCGCGGAGCGGGGCACGCCGGTCGCGGGGGCCGGCCCGGAGCTTCCGCCCATGCCGGGGGACGGCTACTGGCGCGCCATCCTCGGGGCCGCCGGGCGGCCGGGCCAGGAGGTCGCGGTCTACCTGAGGAAAAAGGGGGAAAGGCTGGACGTGGTCGGGGTGGAGCGCACCTGGCCTTCCGCCCCCGGTGCGCCGTAGGCCGGGCTACTCCTCCTCCTCCCGCTCCGGGCGCCCCCGGTCGATCTCGAGCAGGAGCGACTGGTGCGACTCGAGCAGCCGGTCGAGCGCCTCCCCTGCGGGGGCGTCCCCCTCCCTTTTCCGCTCCGTTCCCGGTGCCACCAGGGCCCAGAGGCGTTCGCGGATTCCGGCGGGGAGGACGCTGTCCAGGTACTCGGCCGCCAGGCCCCGGAGTGCGGGGTTCTCCGTATGCAGCGCCCGGAAGGCGATCTTGACCGGTTCGCGCGGCAGCACGGCGGCGAAGAGGGAAAAGACGTGTTCGAGGCTCCGGTCGGCGCGCCGGTGGAGGACTTCGTCGAGGAAGGACTCCCGGTCGTTTTCGGCGCGCCGGTCGAGCAATCGGCGCGAGTTCCAGACAGGCTGGGCCACGGCCAGCTCCCGCTCGACGGCGGCGAAGACGGTCTCGGACGGTATCCGGAACTCCGGGTGGCGCAGCCGCAGCGCGTCCAGGGCGCGCGAGCAGCGGAAGCGCACCTCGAAGCGTTCGTCCCCGAGCCCGGCGAGGAGGCCCGGGACGGCCAGCTCCGCCCGGCCGCCGATCAGGATGGGGGGGATGCGCCGGCGGATGCCGAAGGGGACGGCGGGGTGGGTCAGCTGGTCCACGAGCAGCCCGGTGATGGGCCCGGCGTCCCGCGCGAGGGCCGCGCGCGCCGCGTCGCTCACCTCGTCCCAGGCCAGCAGGCGCACCAGCTGCGCCGCCTCGAGCGCGGTGACGCGCGGGAGGCCGGCGATGGCGGCCAGGACCCGTTCACGGTCCCCGGAGCGGAGTTCGGCCAGGGTTTTGACGCTGTCGTCGATCTCCCCCGGCCGCGGCGGCGCCGGCGGGCGAGGGGGGGCGGGCGGTCCCGCCGCCGGCCCCGGCCGGGGGACGGTGATGAAAACGCTGCGGGTGGTCGAGTCGGGGATCTCGTCGAGATCGAGTCTCACCGCGTGGTCGAGGAGCCGCCGCTGGATCAGGCGGGTGTAGGCGCCGTCGAGGCGCAGCGAGATCCAGATGCCGGCCGCGGCCAGGGCCAGGGTGATGCCCAGCAGCTCCGAGGTCATGTAGGCGGCGCCGATCCAGAGCACCAGCTGCACCAAGGCGCCCCCCAGGGCGTCGCCGGCGCGGTCGAACCCCACGTCGACGAGGGTTTTCGCCGCCCGTTTCTCCTCCGGCGGCACCGGCGTGTAGAGCAGTTCGTAGGCGGAACGGTAGAGCGACCCGCGCAGGACGAACTCCAGCGAGCGGGCCAGCGCGAAGACGGGAAAGACCGGGACCATCAGGGCGACCAGCGCGCCCGCCCCCACCCCGAAGGGGAGGGCCGAAATCGTGCGCCCGATCCCCAGGCGCGCGAGCGCCTGGCGGGCCAGGAAGGTCTGCGCGACGAAGGTGAGGACCTGGGTGGAGATGTAAAAGAGCGCGAAAAAGCGGAGCAGCCCGGCGCCGCCGCCGAAGGCGGCGCTCGCCCCCGCCTTGAAAAGGTAATCGAGGATGGCGGCCGACGACGTGCCGGCCAGCACCGTCATGGCGATCAGGACCAGGTAGGGGGCGCGGCGGAAGAGGGCCACCGGGCGGAGGGGGATGGCCCGCCCCTCCCCCGGGCGCGCGGGGGTCCCGGGGGCCGCGGCCAGGACCGCGGCCGTCGCCAGGTGCAGCGCCGCCAGCAGGAGCAGGACGTCCGCCGGGGCCGAGAGGGTCGCCAGGCGCTCGGCCAGGAGTCCCCCCGAGATGCCGCCCAGGGTGCCGAAGCCGGTGATGCGCCCGAACAGGCGCCGGGCGCTCCGGGGGTCGAACGACTCGGTCATCAGCGACCAGAAGCCGGACAGGAGGATCGCCCCCAGGGCGACGATGTGGAAGTAGATGAAGACCGACCAGCGCCCCGGGGAGCCGCCCATGTACGCGTACTCGAGGGCGTGGAGCAGGGCGCTCAGCAGAAACCCCGCCGGGATCGTCCGGGAGGGGCCGAAGCGCCCCATCAGGCGGGCCGAGAGGAGGACGAGAATGATGGAGACCGCGGCCGCGGCCATCACCACCCGGGGCAGGTCGGACGCGGGGTGATGCGAGAGGAAGAAGGAGTCCCGGACGGCCTTTCCGGCCACCTGGTGCGCCACCATCAGGGCCGCGCCCGCCATGGCGATGAGGGTCATCCTTCGTTCCGGCACGGTGGTCTTCCTCGGCTACGTTTGAGAATCGGGCGGGGCCGGGCGCGCCCGGCGCGCCGCCCGGTGGGCGGAGGACGCCGGCAGGTAGGTGTCCCACCACTCGGCCGCCCGCTCCTGGCTCCAGGCGCCGGCGCCGCACTCCTCGAGGGCGCGCCGCAGCTCCAGGGCGGAGCCGGGCCGGTTCTCCGGCTTTTTCTCCAGGCACCGGAGGATGATGCGGTCGAGGGCACCGGGGACGGGGAGTTCGCTCCGCAGGGAAGGGGGGAGCGGCGTCTTCTGCACGTGGGCCAGGGCGGTCGCGGTGGCCGTCTTCTCCTCGAACACGGGGCTCCCCGTCAGCAGGAAGTAGGCCACGCACCCCAGCCCGTAGAGGTCGGACCGCCCGTCGAGCGCTTCCTCCCCCAGGGCGATTTCGGGCGCCATGTAGGCGGGGGTCCCCGCCGAGGTTCCTTCCGTCGTCAGGTGCAGCGCGTCCCGGTGCGCCACGTTCTTCACCAGGCCGAAATCGAGCACCTTGGCGAAGTCGTATTCGATGCCGACGCTGCAGGCGAAGATGTTGCTCGGCTTGATGTCCCGGTGGACCAGGCCGCGCCGGTGCGCCTCCTCGAGCGATTCGCACACCTGCCCGAGAAGGTGCACCACGCGGGGGGCGGGCTGCGGGCCGAACCGGTCCACCATCAGCTGCAGGCTGATGCCGTCGAGCAGTTCCATGACGTAGTAAAAGGAGCCGTTCTGCGCCACGCCGAAATCGAAGAGGTAGACGGTGTGGGGGGAGCCGAGCGAGGCGATCGCCTGGGCCTCGCGCTTGAAGCGCCGGCGGGTGATGTCCGACCAGGGCCCGCCGCGGCCGGCCACCAGGTCCTCGCGGATCAGCTTGATGGCGGCGTCGCGCGCCAGCATCCGGTGCTCGGCGCGCCACACCTCCCCCATGCCGCCGGAGCCGATCAGGGAGACGAGGTTGTAGGAGCCGAGTGCGCGCGCCCGCTCCGCCGCGCTCTCCATCACGACCATCCGGCGCGCCAGGGCGTAGGTCACCAGCGCCATCAGGTAGGGGACGTGGACCCACGCGATGAGGCGGTTGGCCGGAAGCGGGTCGAACCCGTACAGCTGCAGGTTCAGGTAGTAGGCGGCGGGCCACATCGAGGCGGAGACGAGGGCCGTCGTCAGCTTGACCCACGGGCGGTTCGGGATCAGAAATCCCACCGCGGCGATCCAGAGCGCCACCTTGGAGATTCCGAGCACCGGCGCGTCCAGGTCGAGCGGGAGGGAGGTCTCGGAAAAGGCGATGGCGAAGGCGACGAGCACCTCGAAACCGAGCCCCAGGTTCAGCAGCTTCGCGGGGGGGAGGAGGCGGAAGTGCCGGATCAGTCCGAGCGCCAAGGAAACCAGGATGACGAGGGCCCAGGTGACGGAAACCGCGGGGTGGCGGAAGACGTCGACGAACTCCGGCTGGATCCAGCTTTGGAAGAGGATCGAGAGGGTCGCCAGGATGGCGCAGAGGAGGCAGATCCAGCAGAGGCGGCCGACGGCGTGCTCCACCACCTGGGGCGCCAGCGTCTGCCCGAGCAGGGTGTCGGACTGGACCTCCCACGGCGTATCCGCGCGCACGACCGGTTCTTCGCTCGATGCCTCGTTCATCATGGGTCAGGGGCTCGTTAAACGCCTAAGTCTAGCATGATCGCAGCCTCGCGAGGAAAAAGATCGTTTTTTCCCCCCGGGAGGGGCGGGCGTGCTATATAAAGGCTTCAGGCGCCTGTGACGGAGGGGGGAATGAACGGGATACCGGTGTTGCACGTGGAGGCCGACTCGATCGCGCGCGGGTGGGAGGAGTCGCTCGTGGCGCTCCACCGGGAGGGGGCCGTGGTCCGCACCCAGTACGACCGGGAGGGGGACCCCCCGAGCCGGGACTGCACGATGATGCTCACGATCCGCGACCCGCTCAGTGAGCCGATGATGCACAAGGATTTTCCCGGCGGGCCGGTCGAGCTGCAGGAATACGTGATGGAGGTGTGCGAGGGGATCAAGGACCACCTGGTCCGCGACCCGGCCGACCCCGCGGACACGCGCTGGGACTACACCTACCACCAGCGCCTCTTCGCCTACGAACCCCCCGCGGGGGGGCCGGTCGACCAGATCGAGGCGATGTGCCGCAGCCTGGCGGAGGTCCCCTACACCCGGAGGGCGCAGGCCGTCACCTGGCGGGTGGGCGCCGACAACGACTGCTTCGACCCCCCCTGCCTGCAGAGCGTCTGGTGCCGCATCACCGAGGGGGAGGGGGGGCGCCGGCTCAGCATGAACGCGCGCTTCCGGTCCAACGACGCCTACCGGGCCGCCTTCATGAACATCTTCGCCCTGGTCGAGCTCCAGAAGCGGATGGCGGAGCGGATCGAGCGTCTTTCGGGGGAGCCGCTCGGGGTGGGGCGCTACTGCCACATGGCCGACAGCTACCACATCTACGGCTCCAACGCCCGGGAGTTCGAGACGCGCTTTCTGGGTGCGCTCGGGAAGCGGACGTTCGAGGAGCGGACGATGCGGTACATTGATTTCCGCGAAATGATGGAGGAGGCGCGGCCCGACATCCTGGCCAAGGCCGCCCGCATGGGGCGCTAGCCCACGGCCCTTCCCTCCCGCTTTTTTTGCATTAACCCCGCGGCAATGCTAAGTTAGAACCATCTGCGCCCGCCTAGGCGCGGCGCGGGTCAGGACGTTGTTGCCCAACATCGACATGAGAAGACTCCGGAAAGGACGCGGCCCATGTTTGAGCTTGAGCAGAGAATCCTGATGCTGCTGTTGCTTGCGGGCCTGCTCTACGCCAGGCCTCGCATGAGCGTCTGGGCGAGACTGGGGGTAGCCGCGGCCGTGCTGCTGGCGCTCGTCGCCCCCGCGGTTCCCCTCGGCTTTCCCGCCGCGTGGCTGGCCGCGGCCCTGATCCCGCTTTTGCTGTGGCAGTCGGCCCACCGGCTCGCCAACGCCCGCTGGCCCGTCAGCCGCGCCGAAATCGCCGTCTGGCTCTTCATCGCGGCCGCCATCGGTTTCATGCTCGCGGCGGTCTCCGGGATGCGGACGTCGGCCGCCCTCCTTTTCGGCGTGCTGGCCGCCAGCATCCTCTGGCGGGGGACGGAGGACGCGCCCGCCCCGGCGAGCCACCTGGGGCAGGTGGGGACGCTCGCCCTCTGCTTCCTGCTGGCCGAGATCGCCCCCTTCGTCGAGGCTCCCGGGCGCTACCTCGTCGGCCTTGCGGGGGGGGCGGCCCTGGGGGCGCTGTGCGGATACCTCTTCGTCCACCTGGCCCGGGTGCGGGCGGAGTCGGGCTGGCGGCTGGCCGCCGGCCCGGTCCAGGCCTATGTCGCCTACGGGCTGGGGGTGCTGTTCGGGCTCTCCGGGGTCGTCGCGGCCGCGCTGGGCATCTGCGTCTACGTGGCCTACGGCTCCAGGCGGGGGCTCTTTCCGGACGGCGTGGTGCGGCCGCAGCCGCTCGACGCGCGCCCCGTTTTCATCGGGGCGGTGGCGGTGCTGGCCTACACCGGCTGGCAGATCCACGTCCCGTTGACGGCACAGCTGCTGGCGGAGTGCGCCCTGGGGATCGGGATCGGGTTTTTGGGGATCGCGCTCGGCCGCCGCTTCGGCGGCAGCCGCTTCGGCGGGAAGATGTCCTACCGGCGGAGCCTCCTCCCCCTCGGGCTGCTTCTGCTGCCGGCGCTCCTCGTGTGGCCCAGGGAGACGGAGCTCGGCGTGATCCCGATGGCGGCGGCCCTGGTTTTGGCCTGGGCCCTCACGCTCGGGGCCAAGGGGGCCCTCACGCCGCTGCTCAACCTCTATGCCATGGTGGACGAGACCGAGACCACCATCCCCCAGCCCGATTACCTCGCCGGCGGCACCCGGGTCGGGGAGATCATGAAGGGGGACACGCCGCGCGTGCGGCGGGACACCCCGGTGGCCGAGGTGATCGAAAGGCTCCTCGCCGGGGGCGCGGGCTGCGTGGCGGTCACCGACGACGAAGGGGGGCTCGAGGGCCTGATCACCGAAGGCGACCTGTTCCTCAAACAGGAGCGGCTCCCGAGGGCCGATGTCTCCTACCCGTCCCTTTTCAGGGAACCGGTGAAGCCCGACCGGCTTCCGGAGGTGTACGCCGAAATCGCCGCGAAAAGCGTCGCCGCCGACATCATGGTCCCGTGCGCCGTCAGCGTAAAGGAGCACCACAACATCCGCCACGCCATCCGGGTCATGGCGGAGTACGGCTGCGCCCACCTCCCGGTGATCGAGGAGGCGGGGGGCGGGTTCCGGGGCATCCTGACGCGGAGCGACATCATCCGCGCCTTTTCCCGGGAAACGAAATCCTGATGCCGGCGCTGATGCTGGCGGCGTCGATACTGGCCGGATTTGTGGCGGCGGGTGCGGCTCCGGCGTTCGTGCGCCGGTTCGGGCCCCGCGCCGCGGCCTGGACCGCCCTGGTGCCGGCCGCGCTCGCGCTGTACTACCTCTCACTGGCGTGCTCCGAACCCGCGGTGGCACGCGTTCTTCCCTGGGCCCCCTCCCTCGGGCTCCACCTCTCCTTTACGGCGGACGGGCTGGGGCTCCTGTTCGCCCTCATCGTCAGCGGCGTCGGCGCCGTGGTCGCGGTCTACTCCTCCGGCTATTTCGGGGGGGACCCGCGGCTGGGGCGCTTCTACGGGTGGCTGCTGGTTTTCATGGCCGCCATGCTGGGGGTGGTGCTCAGCGACAACCTCCTGCTGCTGTACGTCTTCTGGGAAATCACGAGCGTCAGCTCCTACATCCTCATCGGCTTCGACCACGAGGAGGCGAACGCGCGCGCGGCCGCCCTCGAGGCGCTCGTGGTGACGGTGGCGGGGGGCCTCTGCCTCCTCGGGGGGGTGGTGCTGCTGGGGACCGCGGGGGGGAGCTTCGAAATCTCCACCCTGCTGGCCCGGCGCGAGGGGATCCAGGCGCACCCGCTCTTCCTCCCCGCCCTGGTCCTGGTCCTCGTCGGGGCCTTCACCAAGTCGGCGCAGTTCCCCTTCCACTTCTGGCTCCCGAGCGCCATGGTGGCCCCGGCGCCCGTGAGCGCCTACCTCCATTCGGCGGCGATGGTCAAGGCCGGGATCTATCTCCTGCTGCGCCTCGGCCCGCTCCTGGGGGGGAACGCCGTCTGGACCTGGGGGGTGGGGGGCGCGGGGCTGGTCACCCTCCTCCTCGGGGCGTTCATGGCGCTCGGGCAGACCGACCTGAAGCGGCTGCTGGCGTACTCCACCGTGAGCGCCCTGGGGATGATGACGCTGCTGATCGGGCTGGGGACGCCGGCGTCGCTCGGGGCCGCGGTCGTTTTCGTGACGGCGCACGCGCTGTATAAAGGAGCCCTCTTCCTGGCCGCCGGGTCGGTCGACCACGGCGCGGGGACGCGCGATGTCCGGGTCCTGGGCGGGCTTTTCGCCCCCATGCCGCGCACGGCGCTCGGGACGGGTGCGGCCGCGCTCTCGATGGCGGGGGTGCTCCCGTTCCTGGGGGGGATCGGCAAGGAGATGGCGTACGAGGCGGGGCTGGGCTATGGCCTCGGCGTCGCCGCCGCGGCCGTGGCGGGGGGGCTCGGCTTCTTTTTCGTGGCCGCCGTCGCGGGGTACGGCCCCTTCCGGGGGCGGGCGCCGGCCGCGGCGCACGAGGTCCCCCGCCGGATGTGGGCGGGGGTCTGGACCCTGGCGGGGTGCGGCCTCCTCCTGGGCCTCCGGCCGGGAGCGGCGGCGGGGCTGCTGGGGGCCGCGGCCGCAGCGGCGGGAGCGCCGGGGATGCAGCTCAAGCTCTGGCACGGGTTCGGGCCCGCCCTCGGCCTCAGCCTGGCGACCCTGGCCGCCGGCGCCGGGCTCTACGCCCTGCGCGCCCGCGTCCGGGAATCGGCCGCCCGCCTGACGTGGCGGCGGGGGCCGGAAGCGGCCTACGAAGCGCTCCTCGGCGGCACGCTCGCGGCGGCGGCGGGGCTCACCCGCGGGCTGCAGAGCGGGCGGCTGCGCAACTACCTCGTCATCATCGTGCTGACCCTGGTGGGGCTGGCGGCGACCCCCCTTCTCCTCTTTCAGGGGGTCCACTGGCCCGAGACACCCTACGACCTGCGCTTCGGGGAGATGGGGATCGCGGCGGTGATCCTGATGGCGGCCGGCCTGGCGGTCCGGTCGCGCTCGCTGCTGGGCGCCATCGCGGCGATGGGGGCGGTGGGCTACGCGGTGGCCACCATCTACCTGCGCTACGGCGCCCCCGACCTGGCCATGACGCAGTTTCTGATCGAGTCGCTCACGGTGCTCCTGTTCGTGCTGGCGTTCTACCGGCTGCCGAACTTCGCGACTCTCAGTTCGCGCCGGGCCCGGGTGCGGGACGGCGCCGTGGCGCTGTTGGCGGGGGGGCTCGTCACGGTCCTCGTGCTGGTGGCCACCGGGCTGCAGCTGCACCACCCGATTTCGGACTATTTCGTGCGGACGGCCGTCGGCGAGGCCCACGGCCGGAACATCGTCAACGTCATCCTGGTCGATTTCCGCGGCCTGGACACCCTGGGCGAGGCGACGGTGCTGGGGATCGCCGCCATCGGGGTGCTGGCGCTGATCAAACTCAAGAGGAAGGAACCGTGAAGACCGGGGGTGGGGGCCGATGACGTCGCTGATCCTGCAGGTGGCCGTCAGGGTGCTGATGCCGCTCCTGCTGATGTTTTCGGTGTTTCTGCTGGTGCGCGGGCACAACCTGCCGGGCGGGGGGTTCTCCGGCGGGCTGGTGGCGGCCTCGGCCTGGGCCCTGTTCGCCATCGTCTACGGCGCCGGGGCGGCGCGCCGGGCGCTGCGGGTGGACCCCCTGACGCTGATCGCCGCGGGGCTCGGCACCATCCTGGCGAGCGGCGCCGTCGGCCTGGTCTCCGGGCGGCCGTTTCTGACCGGGCTCTGGGGCGCCCTCGACCTGGGCGCCTACGGCGCGTGGATGGTCGGCACCCCGCTCTTGTTCGATTTCGGGGTCTACCTCTCCGTCATCGGGGTGGTGCTGACCATCATTTTCGTCCTGGAGGAGGAGTAGGGGTGGCCGTCGTCATGGCATTCGTCATCGGGGGGCTGTTCGCCGCGGGGATCTACATGATGCTCCGGCGCAGCCTGGTCAAGCTGCTGATCGGCCTGGCGCTGCTGACCCAGTCGGTCAACCTGCTGATCTTCGACGCCGCCCAGCTGGTCCGCGCCCGGATCCCCATCGTGCCCGAGGGGGAGCACGCCCTCCTCCCCCCGTACGCCGACCCGCTGCCGCAGGCCTTCATCCTCACGGCGATCGTGATCAGCTTCGGGGTGACGTCCTTCGCCGTGGCGCTCGCCTACCGGGCCCTCCGGACGGTGGGGACCGACGACCTGGACCGGATCGGGGAGACGGAGCTCTCATGACCGATCTCCTGCTGGTGCTCCCCGTCCTGATCCCGATGTCGACCGGCATCCTCACGCTCCTGGCCTGGCGGCGGCGGCGGTTGCAGCGGGGCCTGTCGCTCGCGGGGGCGGCCGGCCTGCTCGCGGCCGGCGTCGCGCTCTTTGCGGAGGTGTCCGGGCCGGGGATCCTCTCCAGCCAGATCGGCGGCTGGCCCGCCCCCTTCGGGATCACCTTCGTGGCCGACCTCTTCAGCGCCGTCATGGTCCTGGTGGCCGGGCTGGTCGGGTTCACCGTGGCCCTGTACTCGCTCACCAGCATCGACCCGATCCTGGAATCGTTCGGCTACCACCCCCTCTACCACTTTCTCCTCATGGGGGTCTCGGGCGCCTTCCTGACCGGCGACCTGTTCAACCTCTACGTGTGGTTCGAGGTCATGCTCGTCTCCTCCTTCGTGCTGATGGCGCTGGGGGGCGGGCGGCGGCGGACGGACGGGGCGGTCAAGTACGTGACGCTGAACCTCCTCTCCTCCACCCTCTTCCTGGTGGCCCTGGGGATCCTCTACGGGCTGGCCGGGACGCTGAACATGGCCGATCTCGCCGGCAAGTTCGCCCAGGTCTCCGCCTCCCAGCCCGTGGGGGTGCTGCGGATGCTCCCGATGCTCTTCCTGATCGCGTTCGGCATCAAGGCCGCCGCCTTCCCCCTCTTCTTCTGGCTCCCCGCCTCCTACCACACCCCCCCCATCGCCATTTCGGCCCTGTTCGCCGGGCTGCTCACCAAGGTGGGGGTCTACGCGCTGATCCGGGTCTTCAGCCTGATCTTCGTCGGGGACACGGCCTACACCCACACCCTGATCCTCGTCATCGCCGGGCTCACCATGGTGACGGGGGTGTTCGGGGCGATCTCCCAGAACGAGTTCCGCCGCATCCTCTCGTTCCACATCGTGAGCCAGATCGGGTACATGATCATGGGGCTGGGGCTCGGCACCCCGCTGGGGCTGGCGGCCGCGGTCTTCTACATCGCCCACCACATCTTCGTGAAGACCAACCTCTTCCTGATCAGCGGGGTGGTCCAGCGCCTGGGCGGCACCCTCGACCTCCGGAAGCTCGGCGGGCTGTACGCCACCCGGCCGGTGGTGGCGGGGCTCTTCCTCGTGCCCGCGCTCTCCCTGGCGGGAGTCCCCCCGCTCTCGGGCTTCTTCGCCAAGCTGGGGCTGGTCCAGGCGGGAGTCGCCGACGGCCGCTACCTGATCGTGGCCGTGTCCCTGGCCGTTTCGCTCCTGACCCTCTATTCCATGACCAAGATTTGGAACGAGGCCTTCTGGAAGAAGGCGCCGGAGGCCGGGGCGCGGGAAGGGGCGCGGCCGGACGCCGACCTCCGGGCCCCGCTCGTCCCCGTCGCGCTCCTGGCGGCCGTCACGGTCGTCGTCGGCCTGGCCGCGGGCCCCGTCTTCGGCGTCGCCGAGCGCGCGGGAGCGCAGCTGGCCCACCCGGCCGGGTACATCGAGGCGGTCCTGGGGGGAGGGAGCCGATGACGCTTTTTCTCGCCAACATCGGGCTCGGGCTCCTCTGGGCCGTCCTGACGGGCCTTTTCAGCCCGCCGAACCTGGCCATCGGGTTCGTCCTGGGCTACCTGATGCTGTGGATGGTCCGGGGGGTGCTGGGGCCCTCGCGCTATTACAACACCGTGCCGCGCCTGTTCGAGTTCGCCGGGTATTTCCTCTGGGAGCTCATCCTGGCGAACGGGCGGCTGGCCGTCGACGTGCTCACCCCGGCCCACCGCATGCGCCCGCGGGTGATCGCCCTCCCCCTCGTCGTCCGGGAGGAGGGGGAGATCACGCTGCTCGCGAACCTGATCTCGCTGACCCCGGGGAGCCTGACGCTGGACGTCAGCGAGGACCACCGCTTCCTCTACATCCACGCCATGTACGCCTCGGACCCGGAGGCCGTCCGCCGTTCGATCCAGGACGGTTTGGAGCGCCGGATCCTGGAGCTGATGCATGGAAGCGAAAGGAATCCCGACCGTGTTCACTGAAATCCTCTCTGGAATCCTCGTCGTCGCCGTCGTCCTGGCCTTCATCCGGCTCGCGCGCGGCCCCAGCCTGCCCGACCGGGCCGTGGCACTCGACCTGGTCGCCACCATCGTCATCGGGCTGATCGGCGTCTACGCCGTCATGACGAGCGAGGCACGCTTTCTCGACCTGGCCGTGGTGCTGGCCCTGATCGCGTTCCTCGGGACCGTCGCCTTCGCGCGCTTCATCGCCAAGGGGGGGCTGCCATGGGACAGGTCGTGAGCGCGGTCCTGCTGGCCCTGGGTGCGTTCTTCTCCCTGGTCGCCGCGATCGGCGTGCTGCGCTTCCCCGACCTGTTCCTCCGCATGCACTGCAGCGCCAAGTCGGCCACGCTCGGGGTGAGCTGCATCATGCTGGGGGCGGCGGTGCATTTCGGCGACCTGATCAGCTACACCAAGGCGGTGGCCGCCATCGTCTTTCTCCTGATCTCGGCGCCGGTGGCCACCCACGTGCTGGCGCGCGCGGCCTTCTACGCCGGCGTCCCGCTCTGGAAGGGGACCCTCGGCGACGAACTGAGCGGGCACTACGACAAGGGGGGGCCGGAGTTCGGCGCGCCCGGGGCGGCCGACGGGGCGGAGGGCGCGCGGGAGCCGGGCACCGGGTCCCGGCCGCCGGCTTGACCCCGTTCCCCTCCGGTCGTATGATGGGGCCCTTTTCCTAAGGAGGACGGGCATGGCGGGACCGCTCAGCGGAGTACGGGTGGTGGAGATCACGATGTTCCAGCAGGGGCCGATCGCGGGGACGCGGCTCGGGGACCTGGGGGCCGACGTCGTCAAGGTGGAGCCGAAGGAGGGGGACCCGGGACGGCACTTCATGCGCCTGATCGGCGCCACGGTCGGCCTCGAGGGGCACAACTTCTACTTCGAGAGCCACAACCGCAACAAGCGCAGCATCGCGATCGACCTGAAAGCGGCGGAAGGGAAGGACATCTTCCTCGACCTGATCGACCGGGCGGACGTCTTCCTGACCAACATGAGCATCGACGCGCCGGCCCGGATCGGTTTCGGCCCCGACGAGCTGCTCGCGCGCAACCCGCGCCTCGTGTACGCCCATGCCTCGGGCTGGGGGCGCCAAGGGCCCGACGCCCGGGAGCTGTCGTTCGACTACACCGGCATCGCCCGCAGCGGCCTGATGATGTGCGCCGGGGAGAAGGGGAGCCCCCCGGGGCAGTTCCTCCCGGGGATGGGGGACGAAATGGGCGGCCTCATGCTGGCCTGGGGCGTCACCGCCGCCCTCTTCGCCCGGGAAAGGACGGGGAAGGGGCAGGTGGTGGACACCTCCCTGATGGGCAGCATCATCAACCTGGCCGGGCTCATGATCGACGCGCCGGCGATGCTGGGGAAGGAGTACCCGCGCGAGAGCCGGGAGGCGGCGGGCAACCCCATGTACAACCACTACCGCTGCCGGGACGACCGGTGGATCGTCGTGGCCCACCTGCAGCCCGACCGCTACTGGCCCGCTTTCTGCAAGGCCCTGGAGATCCCCGACCTGGAGCACGACCCGCGCTTCGACACGATGGAGGCGCGGGGCAAAAACTCCCGGGAGCTGATCCGGGTCCTGGATGAACGCTTCGGTTCCCGGACGCGGGAGGAGTGGATGCGGCGGCTGGCGGAGGCGGGGTGCATCGCGACCCCGGTCCAGACCCTCACGGAGGTGACGGCCGACCCGCAGGCGCTGGCCAACGGGTACGTCATCGAGGTGGACCACCCGAAGCTGGGGAGGAGCCGCCAGGTCGGCTTCCCTTGGGATTTCAGCGACACCCCGGCGTCCTGGCGCCGGCCGGCGCCCGGGCTGGGGGAGCATACCGAGGAGATCCTGCTCGATCTGGGTTATTCCCGGGAGCGCATCCTCCGCCTGAGGGAATCGGGAGTCCTCCGCTGAGCCGCGCTGTCGCTTGCGATGGCGCCCCCGCTTTTAGCTTGACAGCCCGCGGCCGGCTGCATATGGTTTTCGCTACCGATGCCGACGGCATCAGTCTAGGATTGATTCCATGATGTCCAGAACCCTTGCCGTGGTGGGCGCCGGGCCGATCGGCGGCATATTGGCGGCGCATTTGATTTCAGCCGGCCACTCCGTTACGGTGGTGGATGTGTGGAAGGAGCACCTGGACCGCATCCGGGCGGAGGGGCTTTGCATCACCGGGCCGGGGGAGGTCCGGGTCCGCCCCGCGCGGGTGTGCGCCTCGGTCCGGGAACTGGAGGAGCGGGTTCCGGAACTGGTCTTCGTCTGCACCAAGGCCTCGAGCCTCGGGGAGGTCCTCGACGACATCGGCCCCGGATTGGGCGGGTCGGGCGCGCTTTTCGTCTCCTTCCAGAACGGCATCGACACCGAAGCGGGGATGGCGGCGCGCCTGGGGCGGGAACGGGTCCTGCGCGGCGTCGTTCACTACGCGGGGGTGCTCACGGCGCCCGGCGAGATCCGGGTGAGCTTTTTGAACCCCCCCAACTACCTGGGGTGGCTCGACCCCGCCGCCGAGACCGCCTGCCGGGAGACGGCGGAACTGCTGAGCGCCTCCGGCCTCGAGACCGAGGCGACGGGGGAGATCCAGCGGCACGCCTGGCGCAAGACCGTCTTCAACACCTGCATCATGGCGGTATCGGCCGTGACCGGGCTCAACATGCAGGAGATCATGCAGTTCGGCCCGACGGAGCGGCTGGCGGACGGGCTGCTCGAGGAATCGATCGCGGTCGCCGCCGCCCGCGGCTTCGACTTCGGCCCCGGCTTCGCGGAGCAGGTACGGGAGTTTCACCGCCACATCGGGCCTCACCGGCCGTCGATGCTGGCCGACATCGAGAAAGGCCGCAGGACCGAGAACGATTTCCTGGTCCGGCGGATCGCCGAATACGGGGACCTCGAGGGGGTCCCCGTCCCCCTGCACCGCACCCTGGCGGCCGTGATCGAGGGGCTGGAGCTGCGGGGGCGGCGCCAACGGGAACTACATTCCACAACAGGAGTCAGCGAGTGAAAAGCGATCGACCCAAACAGACTTTCAAGAAGATACACGCGTCGGGCAGGATGAAGGAGATCATGGAAGCCCATTTCCGGGAGCTGGACGAGGCGGCCAGGACCAAGAAGCAGAAGGTCGCCTGGTGCACCAGCGTGGGCCCCGCCGAGCTGCTGAAGGGGATGGGGTTCCAGGTCTTTTACCCGGAAAACCACGGCGCCATGCTGGGCGCCACCCGCACGGCCACCGACCTCATCCCGCTGGCCAACGCCATCGGCTATTCGCCCGACATCTGTTCCTACCTGACGGCCGACATCGGGTCGTACCTCAAGGGGGAGAGCCCGATTTCCAAGGCCTACCCCGGGCTTGACGGGCCGCCGCGGCCCGACGTCCTGGTCTTCAACACCAACCAGTGCCGCGACGTGCAGGACTGGTTCAACTTCTACGGACGCGAATTCAAGGTCCCCGTCATCGGCATCCAGACGCACCGGGGGGTGGGGGAGATCACGCGCGCCCACATCGACTCGATCGCGGACCAGCTGAAGGCCATGGTCCCCAAACTCGAGGAGATCAGCGGGAAGAAGCTGGACATGGAGGAGTTCAAGCGCGTCGTGGGCCTGTCGCGCCAGTGCACCGACCTCTGGAAGGAGGTCCTGGAAATCGCCGCCCACAAGCCCTCCCCCCTGACCTTCTTCGACGGCACCGTCCAGATGGGGCCCGCGGTCGTCATGCGCGGGGAGCAGCGGGCGGTCGACTACTACAAGCTCCTCCTGGCGGAGCTCGAGCAGCGGGTCGATGAGGGGGTGGCGGCGGTGGACGGCGAGAAATACCGCATCTACTGGGAGGGGATGCCGATCTGGGGGAAGCTGCGCGAACTCTCCACCCAGTTCGCCGAGCTCGAAGCCTGCGTCCTCGCCTCCACCTACTGCAGCAGCTGGGTGTTCCCCGCGCTCGATGCGGACGAGCCCTTCGACAGCATGGCGCGGGCCTACATCGAGCTCTTCATCGTGCGCGACGAGGATTACAAGGAGGAGTACTTCGCCCGGCAGATCCGCCACTACGGCATCGACGGCATGATCTTCCACGACGCCAAGACCTGCCCCAACAACTCCAACGACCGTTACGGGATGGTCGAACGGATTTCGCAGCGGTTCGACATCCCGGCGCTCGTCATCCACGGCGACCTGAACGACCTCCGGTGCTATTCGGAGGAGCAGGCGCGCACGAACATCGAGGCCTATATCGAGCAGCTGGCGGAGAAGAGGGGACAGTGACGCCGGAGGCCGTCTACGGGGGGATCGATATCGGGGCCTCCGCCACCAAGGTGGCCCTCGTCGGGGGGGGGCGGAAGATCCTGGCCTCCGACGTCAGGAAAACGGGCGTCAGCTTCGAGGCGAGCGCCGCGGACGCCATGGGCGCGGCCCTGGCCCTTGCCGGCCTCCGGATGGAGGGGCTCCGGCGCGTCGTGGCGACCGGGTACGGGCGCCACAACGTCGACTTCGCCCACGCCACCCGGACCGAGATCGCGTGCCACGCCCGGGCGGCGCACTTTCACTTCCCCCGCCGCATCACGGTCGTGGACGTGGGGGGGCAGGACAACAAGATCATCCACGTCAGCGCCCAGGGGCGGCGGGACAGCTTCAAGATGAACCGGAAGTGCGCCGCCGGCACCGGCGCCTTCCTGGAAGAGGTCGCCCAGCGCATGGACGTGCCGCTCGAACGGATCGACGAACTGGCGCGCCGGGCGTCGCACACGGTGCACATGGGGAGCTACTGTACCGTGTTCACCAAGACCGAAATCCTCGCCCATATGAGGGCGGGGGAAAAGGTCCCCGAAATCGTGGCCGGGCTCGTCGAGTCGGTGGTCAAGCGCATCGTGGAAATGGACCCGCTCGCGGGGGAGGTGGTGCTGACGGGCGGCGTCGTGGCCCACATCCCGATGCTGGGGGAGATGCTCGGGCGGCACGTGCACCACCCCGTGCACATCCTGCCGGACGCCCAGCTTGCTGGGGCCTTCGGGGCCGCCCTGCTGGCCGCGGAGATGGAATAAACGGTCCGGATCATTCGGCCGGCCGTCAGGCCATAATCATCTGATAAAGGAGAGTAGCCATGCTGGATACCCTGTTCCGCCCCCGCGCCGTCGCCGTGCTGGGCGCGTCCAACAACACCTTTTCGATCGGCAACCGGGTGGTGAAGAACCTGATCACCCACAACTTCAAGGGGCCGATCTACCCCATCCACCCCAAGGAGAAGGAGATCCTGGGGCTCAAGGCCTACCCGAGCATCCTGGACGTGCCGGGGCCGGTCGATGTCGTCACCATCGCCGTCAAGAGCACCCTGGTCCCGCAGATGGTGGAGGATTGCGGGAAGAAGGGGGTGAAGTTCGTCATCATCCACACCGCCGGCTTCCGCGAGATGGGGGGGGAGGGGGCGCGCCTGGAGGACGCCCTGCTCGAGGCGGCCGGGAAATACGGGGTGCGGGTGTACGGCCCCAACTGCCAGGGGGTGATGAATTCGGACCCCGAGGTGTCGGTCTACGCCAACTTCACCTTCACGCCGATGAGGCCGGGCAACGCCTCCATCCTCGCCCAGAGCGGGGGGGTGGCGGAGCTGCTCAACCTGAACCTGCGCCGGATGGGTTCCGGCTTCCGGATGTACGCGTCGCAGGGGAACGCGTCCGACGTGAGCACCAACGAGCTGCTCGAATATTTCGGCGCCGACCCGGGGACCCGCACCATCATGATGCACATCGAGAGCATGAAGGACACGAGGCACTTCATCGACAGCTGCCGCCGCATCGCGAAGGAAAAATCGCTCCTGGCCATCCGGACCGGGCGCAGCAAGGCGGCGGCCAAGGCGGTGAGCTCCCACACCGGGTCGCTCATGCAGCAGGACTCCCTGACCGACACGATCTTCGAGTACGCCGGCGTCATGCGCTTCCAGACGACCGAGGAGATGATCTCGGCCGGGTACGCCCTGGCGAACCAGCCGGTGCCCGCGGGGCCGAACGTGGCCATCGTCGCCAACGCCGGGGGCCCCGGCATCATGGCCATCGACGAGTGCGTCGGATGCGGCCTCACCCTGGCTACCCTCACGGAGGAAACGAAGGCGAAACTGCGCGCCGGGCTGATCCCCGAGGCCTACGTGGAAAACCCGGTCGACGTCGCCGCCACGGCCAACGCCGAACATTTCCGGCTGACGCTGACGGCGCTGGACGCCGACCCGGGGGTCGACTCGATCCTCGTCACCATGGTGACCCCCCCCTTCGTCGACTGCGAGGCGGTGGCCGACGCGATCGCCGAGTGCGCCGGGCGGGCGACCAAGCCGATCGTGTGCGTCGTGATGACGAACGAGACCTGGGCCTCCACCGTCGAGAAGATCAAGGGGGCGGGGATCCCGGTGTACGACTTCCCCGAAACCGGCGCCCGGGTGGTGGCGGCGATGGCGCGCTACCGCGAGGTCCAGAAGCGGCTGGAGGAGCCCCCGGCGACGGTGCCGGGGGACCGGGCGGCGGCCGCGGCGATCCTGGGTGCGGCCCCGGGGGGCTACATCCCCCAGGCGGACGCCTACGGGGTGCTCGACGCCTACGGGATCCCGGCGGCCCGGACGGCGCCGATGAAGGGCGGCCGGGCGCCGGAGGGGATCGGCTATCCCGCGGTCCTCAAGGTGGACAGCCCGGACGTCGTGCACAAGAGCGACGCCGGCGGGGTCGAGCTGGATATCGCGGATGATGGGGGGCTCAAAAAAGCCTGGGAGAGGATGTCGGGCGCCTTCCCCGGCGCCGGGTTCGTCGTCCAGGAGCAGTGCCCCCGGGGGACGGAGATCATCGTCGGGCTCAAGCGGGAGGAAGGGGTCGGCCCGGTCCTGATGTTCGGCCTGGGGGGGGTCCACGTGGAGGCGCTTGGGGACGTGTCCTTCCGCCTCGCCCCGCTGTCGGAGGCCGGGGCGGCCCGGATGGTGCGCGACATCCGCTCCCTGCCGCTGCTGACCGGCTCCCGGGGGGTGCCGGCGGCAGACCTGGGCGCCGTCGAGCGGCTGCTGCTCGCGGTGTCGCAGCTGGCGGTCGACCTCCCCGAAATCGAGGAGATGGACCTGAACCCCGTCATGGTCTACCCCGAGGGGGAGGGGGTGAAGGTGGTCGATGTGAGGATCCGGAAGAAGTAACCGGCTTGCGGCGGCCGCCGGGCCGCACGCGCTGGGGGGGGACGGTCCTCCGCCCGTTACGGGCGGGGCGCGCCGTCCCCCTTTTTTTTGCCGTCCCGGGAGGCCTCAGGGCGTCTCCTCCAGTTCGAACCGGAGGAGGAGGGTTTTCTGGATGGGGGCGTAGTTGTCGTCCGAGAGCAGGGTGAGCAGGAGTCTGCCCGAGGCGCAGCGGTGCACGTCGAGCGCCTCGAGGTTGTCGATCCGGTGGCGGCGGTCGGCGAAGAAGAGGACGGGTCCGTCCGCCAGGGCCCCGGGCCGCAGCAGGGCTTCGGGGAGGCGGCGGATGCGGGCCGAGATCCCCGCCGTCAGGGTGAAGCGCCGCTCGAGCAGGAGGAGGTCGCCGCCGGGGAGGAGCGCGGCGTCGCTCACATCGAAGTCGTCCGAGCGCCGGATGTGGAAAACGCCCGGCCGGGGCCCGCCGAGGATGAAGGCGGCGATATTCCCCGCCCCGTCGAGGGCGCGTTCGGAGATCCCGATCAGGGAGCC
>JAFGSS010000130.1 GCA_016934555.1 Acidobacteriota bacterium
AGGTCGCCTTCGTCGCCGGCTGGATGATCCGGACCGCCGGCACCCTGGACGGCGCGCCCTCGCGCCTCCCCGATCCGCACCAGGTCTACCACGCCGCCCGCGACGCGGCCGCGGTCAAGAAGTACGCGGGCGCCCTGCGCCCGCTCGCCATCGCCGAACTGGTCCTGAGGGGCACCTTGGTCCTTGCCCTGGCTCTGGGAATGCTCTGGGCGTGGATCGCCCTGCGTCCGCTCGGGGCGGCGGTCCGACTCTCGATGCCCCAGCCGCTGGGGGTCGCTTTTTCGGCCCTGCTCCCCTGTCTCCTGGCCCTCCTCTCCGCCCGGCTGACGCGGCCTCTGGTGGAATAGCGCCGGTGATTCGTGTTCACCGCCCCAAATCCTGGACATCCACCTTTTGATCAAATTGTGGACATCCACCCATTGAGGCGCCCCCGCCGCCCTTCCGGTCCAGGGACTTTCCCCATGACAGAATTGTGGACATCCACCCATTTGACACACGATTGGCAATAAGTGGATGTCCAGGAGTGCGCTTACGATCGGATCGGCAGTAGGTGGATGGATGCCCAGGATTGGGTTTTGAGCCAGTGAGTGGATGTCCAGGATTTGGCCAGGATTTGGCGGCGCGGAATATGGTCATTTGGTGGATGTCCATTATTTGAGGCGGGGGAGGTAGTGTTCGATCAGGGAACGGATGGTGTCGTCGAGCGAGCGGAGGGGGCACCAGCCCAGGTCGCCGCAGAACCGGGCGCAGTCCATGCCGTAACGCGGGGTCCCGTCCGGCCCGGCCGGTTCGATCGTGATCGTTGATCCCCGCCGACCGTATTCGGCCGCAAGCGCTACCGAGCGTTCGGCCAGGAGGCGGATATTATGGGAAACAGGAGAGCCGAGGTTGTAGACCGGGCGCCAGTTCCCGGCCGGCTCCCGGACCAGGCGCGCCAGGGCGTCCGCCGCGTCGCGCAGGTCGAGGATGTCGAACTCCTGACTCCCGCCCAGAATGCGGATCGGCTCCCCCCGGAGCGCCGCCAGCACGAAGCGGGAGAGGACGAAGACGTCGACCAACCCCTCCCCGCCTCCCGACACCGTCCCCAGCCGGACCGAGCAGGTCCGGGTCAGCGGGGAAAAGCGCCGCGCCACGCCGAGCAGCACCTCCGAGGCGAATTTGGCCCCGCCGTAAGGATTGTCGGGCGCCGTCGGCGTCTCCTCGCGCCAGGGAGGGGGGGTCGCCCGACCATAGACACTGCGCGATGAGACCAGAAGGACCGCCGGGATGCGCGCCTCCGCGGCCCGGGCAAAGAGGCGCCCGGTGAACTCGAGGCTTCGGGCGATCTGCGCCTCGCCGGCATAGGGCCGTGCAAAACCCGCGTGCAGGAGGAGGGGCTCCCCTTCCATCGGCCCGCCCTTGGCGAGAGCCTCCTCCCGGCTCCAGCAGGGAGCGCCGTCTCCCAGGATCTCGCGCGCCCGCGCCCGGTCGCCTGTGACCACGCCCACCTCGTCCCCCTCCCCGAGGAGCCGCCGGACGAGCTCCCGCCCGATGTAGCCCGTCGCCCCCGTCATCAGCACCCGTCGCCCCTTCATGCCATCACCTTGCCTGGAATCCCCGGGCCCATTCAGTGGATGTCCACGATCTCGGGTCCCGTCTCCCCGGTGGTCAGCCCCGCCGCTCTTCCCCGCCCTCCCCCTGGTCTGAATCCCGAACCCGATTTCGTGGGTGTCCAGGATTTGAATCCCGGTCCCGGACCCGGTCGCATGAGTGTCCACATTCCGGGATCGCAGCCCGATCCCCGTCCCGCCGGTGGTCAGCCCCGCCGCTCTTGCCCGCCCTCCCCCTGGTCTGAATCCCGAACCCGATTTCGTGGGTGTCCAGGATTCGCATCCCGGACCCGGGCCCGAATTGGTGGGTGTCCAGGATTTGAATCCCGGTCCCAGACCCTTTCGCGCGCCAGCCGCTCCACGTCGCGGCGCGCTACGAAATCGTCGCTGAGGGAGCGGCATACCGTTCCCTCCCCGGATTCCGCGCCGCGTGCTCCACCTTCCCGGCCATCGGGCCCGATGTCGACGCCGAACCAGGTCGACAGCAGTTCCCGCACCTCGTCGTAGCCGAGCCAGCGCCGGGCGGAGGTGGACCCGCTCATCCGCCCGTTCATCTCGTGGGCCGCGTACGCGTCCGGCGTGCGCCGGCACTGCAGGTTGAACATCCCGCGCCAGCCGGAAGCCGCCATCGCTTCGGCGTACGCCCGCGTGACGGCCTCGAGCTCCGGGTCGGGGTGGGGGGCGGAACGCTCGCAGCGCCCGATCACCATCCGGTTGACCGAAGTGAACACCCGACCCACCCGGCCGTCCGGCGCGATGACGGCCTGGCCCGCGTACTGCCGCTCCTCCGGCAGGTGGGCAAACAGCGGGACGCCGCAGTCGAGGTCCCGGAGGTACTCTTCGATGAAGCGCTCCCGCTCCGGATCGAGGTCGAGGTACTTCTGCAGGATGTACCCTTCGCCGTGCCGATCGAGAAAGGCGTCCAGCTGCTCCGGCCGGGTCAGGATCCGCACCCCCAGCGACCCGTACCCCCGGCGCGGCTTGGCCAGGAGCGGAAACCCCTGCGCGGCCGCCCAGGCCCGGACCGCCTCCCGCCCCTCGTCCTCGACGAGGCAGGTGGGGGCGAAGGGGAGAGCGTGCCGCTCGGCGAACCGGTAGCTCAGCCCCTTGTCGTTCAGGGTGCGGGCGGCCTCCGGGTCGCCGCAGGGGATCCGCTTCCGCAGTTCCGGGAAGGCGGCCGCCAGCTCGGCCAGCTCCACCGTGTCGTGGTCGCGCCCGGGGAGGATGGCGTCGGGCCGCTCCCGCTCGACGAGGTCGAGGAGAAACGGGCGGAAGGAGTCGGCCTCGAGCGGCGGGCATAGATGCACCCGGTCGTAGCGGAAGAGGCGCGGGTGGTCCGCGTCCCGGTTGACCCCCGTCAACCGGACCCGGTCCCGGCGCCCCTCGAGCGAGTCCAGGATGTTCTGCCCGATCAGGCTGCCGCCGCTCAGGATCATGATGTGAAAGCGTACGCTCATCTCTCCCCTTCCCTTCGCCCCTTCCCTTCGCCCCTTCCCCTCGCCGTTTCCTTCTTCGATTACGTCCGCCCGGCGGGTTGCCCGAGCGCCCGGACGCGCTCGCTGTAGATTCCCGGAACGCAGGAAGTGAAGACCGCCGGCTCGAAGAGGGGACTTTCGTCCGGCGCCGTCATCATCTCGACCAGCGAGGGCCCGTCGTGCGCGGCCGCGGCCGCGAGCGCCCCGCGGAGTTCCCCGGTCGAGGCGACCGCGTGGGCCCGGACCCCGGTACTTTCGGCCAGGCCGGTCCAGGAGATTTCGGGAAGGGCCGAAACCGCCTCCCTCACCCCGGCCGGCTCCGCCCCCATCCGGGCCGCGATCCGGCCGTAGGCCCGGTTGTTGCTCACGAGGAAGACCACGCGCCGGCGGTAGCGGGCGGCCACGGCCATCTCCAGTCCGTGCATCTGCATGCAACCGTCCCCCGTAATCACCCAGACGGGCCGGTCCCCGGCGGCGAAGGAGGCTCCGATGGCGGCCCCGATCGCCCAACCCATGGCGCCGTACTGCGGTGACGTGGCCAGCATCCCTTCGGCGTCCGGCCACCAGAAGAAGCCGGCGTGGATGCGGTGATCACCGGAATCGAGAAAAAGAACGGAGTCGGACGGCAGAACCTCCCGCATGGCGAGGAACACCCGGCTCATGGTGAAGGCTCCCGAGGCGGGAACAGCGGGTTCGAGGGGGTGCCGGTTCAGATCGAGGCACCAATCGCGGCGGCGGAGACGCC
The DNA here is from genome assembly GCA_016934555.1 of Acidobacteriota bacterium. Taxonomy (GTDB): domain Bacteria; phylum Acidobacteriota; class UBA6911; order UBA6911; family UBA6911; genus UBA6911. The sequence continues at coordinate 3,810 of JAFGSS010000130.1, forward strand.
GCTGGGAGCAGGGGCCGGGAGGACGGTCCCAGTGCGCGCGCAGGAGCCGGAGGGCCTCCATCGGCCCGGCCGCGATCTCGGTGACGGGGCGCGGGGCGCGCCGGCGGCTCTCCGGATCGGCGCTGAAGCGGCACACGTTCCGCCCGGGGTGGAAGAAGCCGGGGTGCCAGGCGGCCGTGTTCCGCTCGTCCAGGGGCGCACCGATGACGAAGAGGGACTCCATTTCGGGATCGAGGAGGGCGCGGTAGGCCCTGGGCCCCCCCGCGTAACCGAACAGTCCGAGACGCAGCCGCTCCGGGAGCAGCGCGTGGGTCCTTTTGGCCCCGAAGGTACACGCCACCGGGATGTCGAAATCCTCGGCGAAGCGGGCGAGCGCGTCCATCTCCGCCCGCGAACGGACCTCCTCGCCCACCAGCAGGGCGCTCTTCTCACCGGGATCTGGGGGGAGGATCCCGGCATCCGCCCCAGGCCCGGTTTCAGCGTCATCGCTGTTTCCGCCCGCGTCGAAGCAGGAGACGGAATCGCAACCGGCGGCAAGGAGGTCTACCGGAACGTTCAGGTGCAGCGGGCGGGGGGCCGACGCGAGCCTCCGCTCGAACCGGTCGAGAGCGGCAAAAAGCCGGGCGGCGCGGGTGGCGTGGACCGAGTCCCCCACGGCGGCCCGGAGGATGGCGTTGCCGGCGATGGCGTCCGAACCCTGGAAGCAGCCGCACCCCCGGAGCCCCGACGGGGAGTCCCCGGTCAGAAACAGGACCGGGCTGCGGTCCATGCGCGCCGTGACGGCGGCGGTGACCATATTGGTGGCCCCCGGCCCGTTGATGGCCACCGCCACGGCCGGTCCGCCCGTCATGCGGGCGAAGCCGTCGGCCATGTAGCCGGCCCCCTGCTCGTGTGCGGCCAGGACCAGCCGGAAGCGCCCGTCGTGCGCCGCGGCCACCAGCAGGGGGTCCACCTGCGCGCCGGGGACGGCGAAGATGACCCTCGCGCCCCAGCGGTGAAACCGGTCCAGAAGCCCCTCAGCGACCGTGCGACGCCCCACGCCCCCTCCCC
>JAFGSS010000021.1 GCA_016934555.1 Acidobacteriota bacterium
CGTTTTCATGGTACCGCCTTTCTGAAATGCGTCAGATCCCGGACTTTGGATGTCCGGTCGAGCCTTTGCACTTCATTATAGGGGATTCCGGCAGGGACGCAAGCTCTTTGAAGGCGCGCGGGTCAGGCGTAGGCGTTCCCGAAACGGTTGGCTATGAAATCGGAATACCCGAAGCTCTCCTGGGTGACGAACCCCCGCGGGGGACGCCCCGACTGCAGCACCATGTCCGCCACCGCGCACAGCGCGCTGGCCGTGGTGACCTGGATGGCGGCCCAGGGGCGGCCGGAGATCTCCCGGGGGTAGAATTTCCTCACGTAGTTCTCCTCGAACAGCGCACCGTCCTGTTTCCCGGTCACGGAAACGTACACGAGGACCACGTCCTGGTGGGTCCGGGGCACGGCCGCCTCCAGGATGCGCTTGAGCGTGCCGCGGTCCCGGTTGAGCTTCAGGTCCTGCATCAGGAACTGCATCTTCTCGCAGTGCCCGGGGTAGCGCAGCGTCTTGTAGTTGAGCGTCCGCACCCTCCCCCGGTAGGTTTCCGCCAGGGTGCCGAGGCCGCCGGAGGTGTTGAACCCCTCGTAAAGGAGGCCGTCCACCGTGATCGTCTCGTACCCCTCCAGGGGCACCAGCGCCGTCGTCCGGCCCTCCTCGACCCCGGTGCAGAGGTTGCCGTACTCGTTGATCAGACCGTCGGTCGACCAGGTCAACGAGTATTTCAACGCGTTGCCGGGGTTGACCGGAAGCGCTCCCACCCGCAGTTTCACCGTGTCCAGTTCGTCGAAACGCTTCATGAGCTCGTTGGCGATGATGCTGATGAACCCGGGGGCCAGGCCGCACTGGGGCACGAAGGCCACCGGCGCGCCCGCGCTGATTTTTGCGATGTGGCGCGCCACCTCCACGTCCTCGGTGAGATCGAAGTAGTGCAGGCCGTGGCGCACCGCGGCCTCCGAAACCGCGAAGTTGCCGTAGTACGGGAGGCACGAGACGACGCCCTCGGCCGGGTGGGCGCCGATGAAGCGCTCGAGCGCCGCGGGATCGGAGGCGTCGACCTGGTGCACTTCCACCCCGGCGCAGGCGGTCTCCCGGAGGCGCCGCACCGCCTCCGGGTCCGAATCCCCCACGACCAGTTCGTAATCGCCCGACTCCGAAAGGAGGCAGGCGATCAGCGCCCCCACCTTCCCGGCTCCGAACAGCAGGATGCGTTTCATGGCGCCCTCCGGATCCCCTGGCTATCATTTATCCGCTTGAAATCGCAAAAGCAAGGAGCAAAATAGCCTGGTGCTCGCGGCCGCTCTGATTTTCCTGGGGACCTATCTCGTGCTTGCGCTCGGGCGGCTGCCCGGCTTCCGGGTGGACCGCACCGGGGCCGCCATCATCGGCGCCAGCCTGATGATGGCGTTCGAGGTGCTCACCCTGGAGGAGGCCTACGCCGCCGTCGACCACAACACGATCCTGCTCCTGTTCGGGATGATGATCGTGGCGGCCAACCTTCGCGTTTCGGGCGTCTTCGCCGCCGTGAGCGCGTGGACGGTGCGTCACGCCCGCCACCCGCTCACGCTCCTGGGCGCCGTCATCCTCGTCTCCGGCGTCTTCTCCGCTTTTTTCGTCAACGACACCGTCTGCCTGGTCCTGACCCCCCTCGTGCTGGACATGGCCCTTGCCCTCGGCCGCAACCCGGTCCCCTACCTCCTCGCGGTGGCCATGGGATCCAATATCGGCAGCGTGGCCACCATCACGGGGAATCCCCAGAACATGATGATCGGAGCCTTTTCCGGCATCCCCTACCGCACCTTCGCCGCCGCGCTCGGCCCCGTGGCCGCCGTCGGGCTGGTCCTGGCGTTTCTCGTCATCGCCCTCGTCTACCGGAGCGAATTCCGCCGCGCCGAAACCCTCGCGGTCGCACCGCGCCGCACGCGCATCCACCGCCCGCTGGCCTGGAAATCGCTCACCGTCTCCGCCCTCATGCTCATCGGCTTCTTCGCGGGATGGCCGGTCGCGGAGGTGGCGATCGTGGCCGCGGCGCTCCTGCTCCTGACGCGGAAGCTCAAGCCGGAGAGGATCTACCGGGAGATCGATTTTTCGCTCCTGGTGCTCTTCATCGGGCTCTTCATCGTGGTCGCCGGGGTCGAGAAGACTTTGCTGTCGTCCGACGCGCTGGTGCGCGCCGCGGGCAACGGGCTGGAGCACCCGGTCGTGTTCAGCGCCGCCGCCGCGCTCCTGTCCAACCTCGTGAGCAACGTGCCGGCGGTGCTGCTTTTCAAGCCGCTGATCCCCGCCCTCGGCGATCCGGAGCGCGCCTGGCTGCTGCTGGCGATGGCGTCCACCCTGGCCGGGAATCTGACCCTCCTGGGGTCGGTCGCCAACCTGATCGTCGTCCAGAAAGCGGGGCGGAAGGCGCGGATCGGCTTCGGGGAGTATTTCCGGACCGGCCTGCCCCTCACCCTCCTGACGATGGCCGCGGGCATATGGCTTCTCCGCTGACCCCCCCGGCCCGATGACCGGATCCTACTCCTCCTCGACGCCGTAGTCGAGGGTCGCCAGCTGCCGGTAGAGTTGCTGCCGGGCCCGGATGTCGCCCTGGGCCAGGGCGAGGAGGCGCTTGGCCTCCTCGGGCTGGCTCAGCGTCAGCATCTTGTAACGCGTTTCGGCGTAGGCGTAGTCCTTCACCGGGATGGTCGGAGGCCGGGAATCGAGGATCAGCGGGTTCTTCCCCTCCGCCGCCATGAGCGGGTTGTACCGGTAGAGGATCCAGTGGCCGCTGTTGACCGCCGCCTTCTGCTGCTGATTGCCGTGGATCATGTCGTAGCCATGGGCGATGCAGTGGCTGTAGGCGATGATGATGGAGGGGCCGGGATAGGCTTCGGCCTCCTGGAACGCCCGGATGGTCTGTACGTCGTTGGCCCCGAGGGCCACCGAGGCCACGTAGGCGCTTCCGGCGTTCATCGCGTGCATCCCGAGGTCCTTCTTGGAGGCGGGCTTCCCCCCGGCGGCGAACTTGGCCACGGCCGCCCGCGGCGTGGCTTTCGACATCTGCCCGCCGGTGTTGGAGTACACCTCGCTGTCGAGCACCAGGATGTTCACGTCGCGGCCCGAAGCCAGGACGTGGTCGAGCCCGCCGTAGCCGATGTCGTAGGCCCAGCCGTCCCCGCCGACGATCCACACGCTCTTCTTCACCAGGTTATCGGCCAGGGTCAGAAGGCTCCTGGCCTCGGGGGAATCCATCCCCCGCAACCGGTCCTTGAGCGCCGTCACCCTTTCCCGCTGGGCGAAGATGTCGGCTTCGGTCGACTGCTCCGCACCGAGCAGTTGCCCGGCCAGTTCGTCGCCGATCTGCGGGGCCAGAGCCCGGACCAGGTCCCGCGCCACTTCGGCGTGCTGGTCGATCGTCAACCGGAAGCCCAGGCCGAACTCGGCGTTGTCCTCGAAAAGCGAATTGCTCCAGGCCGGCCCCCTCCCATCCTTGTTGCGGGTATAGGGGGTCGTCGGGAGGTTGGCGCCGTAGATGGAGGAGCACCCGGTGGCGTTGGCGATGAGGGCCCGGTCGCCGAAAAGCTGCGTCAGCAGCTTGATGTAGGGGGTCTCGCCGCAGCCGGCGCAGGCCCCGGAGAACTCGAAAAGCGGCTCGAGCAGCTGGGTGGTCTTGACGCTGTTCAGGCGCAGCAGCCGGCGGTCGTACTCCGGCAACTCGAGGAAGAACTGGAAATTCTCCCGCTCGGCGAGGCGGACCGGGGGCTGCGGCACCATGTTGATCGCCTTGAGATTCGTCTCCTTCCGGTTGCGCGCGGGGCACATCTCCACGCACACGCCGCAGCCGGTGCAGTCCTCGGGGGCGACCTGGACGGTGTACATCATACCCGGCTCCAAATCCTTCCCCTTCGCCAGCATGTGCTTGAAGGTGGGGGGCGCCTGCTGGAGGTGCCGGGCGTCGTAGGCCTTGATCCGGATGCTCGCGTGGGGGCAGGAAATGGCGCATTTGCCGCACTGGATGCAGGTGGCGGGATCCCACGAGGGGATCTCCAGGGCGATATTGCGCTTCTCCCACCTGGCGGTCCCCGTCGGGAAGGTCCCGTCCACGGAGAAGGCGCTCACCGGGAGGCGGTCCCCCTCCCCTTCAATGATGCGGGCGGTGAACGTCTGCACGAAATCGGGGGCCTCCTCCGGCACCGCCGGCGGTTTTTCGATGCTGCTGGTGGCCGATGCGGGGACCTCGACCTCGAAAAGGTTGGCCAGCGTCTCCTCCACCGCGCGGAAGTTCTTCCGGACGACCTCCTCCCCCTTCGACCCGTACGTCTTCTGGATCGACTTCTTGATGGCTTCGATCGCCTCGTCGCGCGGCAGCACCCCCGAAATGGCGAAGAAGCAGGTCTGCATGATGGTGTTGACCCGCGCCCCCATCCCCGTCTCTTTCGCGACCTTGTAGCCGTCGATGACGAAGAAGCGGATCTTCCTGTCGATGATGCGCTGCTGCACGCTCCGCGGGATGCGGTCCCAGACCTCATCGGGGCCGTAGGGGCTGTTCAGGAGGAAGGTGGCCCCCTCGACGGCGTCCCGGAGCATGTCGTAACGCTCGAGGAAGACGAACTGGTGGCAGGCGATGAAGTTCGCCTTGTCCACGAGGTAGGTGGAGCGGATCGGTCGGGCCCCGAACCGCAGGTGCGACACCGTCACCGTCCCCGACTTGCGCGAATCGTAGGAAAAGTACCCCTGGGCGTGGTTGGGCGTGTCCTCACCGATGATCTTGATCGAATTCTTGTTGGCGCCGACGGTGCCGTCCGCCCCCAGCCCGTAGAAGAGACAGCGGGTGACGTCCCCCTCGACGCTGAACGCGGGGTCGTAATCGATGGAGTTGTCCGTGACGTCGTCGTGGATCCCGACGCTGAAATAGTTTTTCGGATTCTCCTTTTTCAGTTCCTCGAATACGCCGCGGATCATGGCCGGGGTGAATTCCTTCGAGGAAAGCCCGTAGCGCCCCCCCACCACCTTCGGAAAGCCCGCGAACGGCAGGGTGCCGGCGGAAAAAGATTCCGCGATCGCCGTGACCACGTCCTTGTACAGCGGCTCCCCGCCTGCGCCCGGCTCCTTGGTCCGGTCGAGCACCGCCAGCGCGCGCACCGACCGCGGGAGCGCCCGGATCATGTCTTCCCCGGAAAAAGGACGGTAAAGGCGGACTTTCAGGACCCCCACCTTTTCCTTCCGGTCAGCGAGGTATTCGACGGTCTCCTCGGCCGCTTCCGCCCCCGACCCCATCAGCACGATCACCCGCTCCGCGTCCGGCGCACCGACATAGTCGAACAGGCGGTACCGCCGCCCGGCTATGGACCCGAACCGGTCCATGACCTTCTGCACGATGGCGGGGGTGGCCAGGTAGAAGGGGTTCGCGGCCTCCCGTGCCTGGAAGAAGACATCGGGGTTCTGCGCCGTCCCCCGGATGACGGGGTTGTCGGGGGAGAGCCGGCGCAGCCGGTGGGCCAGGACCAGCTCGTCGTCGATCATGGCCCGGATATCCCCGTCCGTGAGCTGCTCGATCTTCATGATTTCATGAGAGGTCCGGAACCCGTCGAAGAAATGCACGAAGGGGACGCGGGTCTCGAGCGTCGCCGCCTGGGCGATCAGCGTCATGTCCATCACTTCCTGCACCGAGTTGGATGCCAGCATCGCCCAGCCGGTGGAGCGCACGGCCATGACATCGCTGTGGTCGCCGTAGATCGAAAGCGCGTGGGTGGCGATGGTGCGGGCGGTGACGTTGAAGACCGTGGGCGTCAGCTCCCCGGCGATCTTGAACATGTTGGGGATCATCAGGAGCAGCCCCTGCGAGGCGGTGAACGTGGTGGTCAGGGCGCCGGCCTGCAGTGCGCCATGAACGGCCCCGGCCGCCCCCCCCTCGCTCTGCATCTCGGTCACCGAGGGAATCATCCCCCAGATATTCTTGACCTTCCGGGCAGTCCAGGCGTCGGCCCATTCCCCCATCGGGGACGACGGGGTGATGGGATATATCGCGATGACCTCGCTCGTGCGATAGGCGATATAGGCTGCGGCCTCGTTACCATCGATGGTAACCCTTTTTCTTTCCATGGTTCACCCTCTGCGAGTCAAGGTGGGGCGTGAGGCGCCGGGCAGGGGCCATTTCGATCCCTCGTTCACTTCCACCCGTGTGATCGGCTTGCCGATGATGTCCATCCGCCCCGGCGACCTTTCCGTCCGGGGGGAGGCAAACAGGCTCATTCTAAAATAATACGGGGGGTATTACCAGCCGGTATTTCTCCGGCCGGTCCGGCCGCTTCGGGAAAAGGGGTGAAACGGCATTAGTCACTGATTTATCACATCTTAATGAGTTCAGGGTTGCGCCGTTTCCGCCGCTGCCCGACGTCCGGCTTCGATCGCCCGGCGGTTGCCCTGGAGCATCCCCGGCCGGGTCCCCTTCTCGGCGAACGCCGCCAGGATCGATTCCTGGTCCACCGCCCGGGTCAGCTCCAGGTAGGCGCCCAGCATGACCATGTTGGCCGACTTGGCGTTCCCCAGCTCGCCGGCGATTTCGTAGGAGGGGATCCTGACGATACGGATATCCTTCCGGTCCGGGACCTCCTTCACCATCGACGCATTCGCCAGCAGGAGCCCTCCCGGACGGACCGCGCGGGCGAATTTTTCGATCGAGGGCTGGTTGAAGGCGATCAGGCTCGTGGGGCGGCTGACCCAGGGAGAGGCGATGGAACTGCGGGAGAGGTGCAGGTGACAGTGGGCCGTCCCCCCGCGCATTTCCGGCCCGTAGGAGGGTATCCAGGTGACCTCCAGCCCCTCGCGCATCGCCCCCTCGGCCAGCGCGAGCCCCGTGAAGAGGACCCCCTGTCCGCCGAACCCGCTCAGGGTGAGAGCCTCTTCCCCGACCTCGCCCCGCGCCACGCTTCCGGTCGCCGGCGCCTCCGCTTCCGGCCCCGGCACCGCAGGGACGGCCGCAAGCGGGCTCCCGCCCCCCTTGCGCGCGCCGATCCCCTTCGGGAGATGGCCGCTGCGGTCGAGGTCCCGGAAGACCTGGAGCGGGAAAACCGGGATCATGTGCTTCTCCACCCAGTGCATCGCCTCATCGGGCGGGACCTTCCAGCCGCTGGGGCAGGGGGAGAGAACCTCGACGAAGGAGAACCCGCGCCCCTCGATCTGGTTCCGGAGCGCCTTGCGCACCGCCTTGCGGACGCGCATGTTCTGCCGGGCGTCGGTCAGGGCCACCCGTTCGATGTAGGCGGGCCCGTCGAGCGTCGCCAGCAGTTCGCACATGCGCATCGGCGGCCCCTCGACCTCGAAGGAACGCCCCCTGGGGGAGGTCGTGGTGCGCTCGCCGAGCGGGGTCGTGGGCGCCATCTGCCCCCCCGTCATGCCGTAAATGCCGTTGTTGACGAAAAAGACCGCAATCGATTCCCCCCGGTTGGCCGCATGGAGGATTTCGTTCCCCCCGATGGCGGCCAGGTCTCCGTCCCCCTGGTAGCAGAAAACGACGGCCTCCGGGCGCGCGCGTTTGACCCCGGTCGCCACGGCGGGGGCGCGGCCGTGGGAGGAGGAGATATTGCCCACGTCCAGGTAGTAGTACATGAAGATGGAGCAGCCGACCGAACCGACGAGGATGGCCCGGTCCTGGATGCCGAAATCGTCGATAGCCTCCGCGATCAGCTTCTGCAGCACCCCGTGGCCGCACCCGGGGCAGTAGTGGGTGATTTCGGTATCCCCCCCCTTGCGCTCGAAACGGTCGTAAAAAGATGCGGATCGGTCATGCTTTGTTTCCCACACACTCTTTCTCCATCTTTCTGAGGGCTTCGGCCACTTCCTCCGCCGCCGGCATCATCCCCCCGGTCCGCCGCATCAGCTCGACCGGGGTGATCCCGCCCACGTGCAGGCGGACGTCATCCACCATCTGGCCGCTGTTGAGCTCCAGTACCATTATGGAATACACCTTGCCGGCCAGCTGGCGCAACCGCCGGGCGGGGAACGGGAAGAGGCTGATCGGGCGCAGCAGGCCCACCCGGACCCCCTGGGCGCGGGCCATGTCCACCGCGGCGCGCGCGATGCGGCTGCTGATGCCGAAGGCGACGACGAGGATTTCGGCGTCCTCCGTCCGGATCTCCTCCCAGCGGACCTCGTTCCTCTCTATTTCCGCGTAGGTCTTTTCCAGCCCGGTGATGTGGATCTCCTGCTTTTCGTGCTCGAGCAGGATCGAAGTGATCAGATTTTTGCGCGTCCGGGCGGTGCCGGTCACGGCCCACGGCTTTTCCGGCGCCTCTGCGGCCCCGGCGGTGATCTCGACGGGCTCCATCATCTGCCCGAGCGCCCCGTCGGCCAGTACCATCACGGGGGTGCGGTAGCGGTCGGCCACGTCAAAGGCATGGATGGTGAGGTCGCACATCTCCTGGACGCTGTTGGGGGCGAAGACGGGGGTCTTGTAGCAGCCGTGGCCACCGGCCTTGACGACCTGGTGGTAGTCCCCCTGTTCCACGCCGAGGTTCCCGAGCCCCGGCCCCGCCCGCTGAACGTCCACGATCACCCCCGGCAGCAGGGCGCCCGCCATGTAGGAGATCCCCTCCTGCATCAGGCTGATGCCGGGGCCGGAGGAGGCGGTCATGGCCCGCACACCGGCCGCCGAGGCGCCGAAGAGCATCTGGATGGCGCCGATCTCGCTCTCGGCCGGGACAAAGACGCCCCCGGAATCGGGAAGGAGAAGGGAGGCCATTTCCGCGATTTCGCTCGCCGGGGTGATCGGATAGCCGAAGTACGCCCTGCACCCCGCGGCCACCGCGCCGCGCACCACCGCTTCATTCCCCTTCATCAACAGGCGCATGCGCCGCCTCCACGATCCAAAACGGCCCCCGGCTCAGCCTCGTCCCCAGGCAGCCACAAACCCTTTCAGGCTGCGGGCTTACCCTCACCCAGCTTGCGCACGCGCACGGTGATGGCCCCGGGTTCGGGGCAGACGTAAAAGCAGATGCCGCACCCGGTGCACCCGCTCCCCTTGTAGACCGCCGCATAATAGCCCTGTCGGTTCAGCACCGTCCCCTGCTCGAGCACCTTCGCGGGGCAGGAGAGGGTGCAAAGGCGGCATCCCTTGCAGAGATGGTGCGCGATGACGACATCGCCGCGATCCGACATACTCCCCTCCAAATCACATTCTAGCCCGAGACCGGGCACGACAAAAATAGCTTTAACCATAATCTGGATTGACTGACGAGGCAACACCTGTTTCGAAAAAAGGTTTCATCTTGGCAGGGCTGGACCGCCCGGTATAGAATGGACGGAATCAGGAGGCGAAATCATGTCCCGGCAGAACCACACCCTTTCGGTAGAGTGCCCCTGTTGCGGCGCCCGCATCGTCATCGACCCGAACCTTGGCAAGGTGATCCGGCACGAACTCCCCCCCCCGAAAAAGAATTCTCTGGACCTCGGGAAGGCGGCCGAACTCCTGCGCCGGCAGGCGGAGGACCGGGAGGCCGTCTTCCGCCGGAGCGCCGAGGACCTCGAGACCCACTCGCAGCTGCTCGAGCGGAAATTCGAGGAATCGCTGGACCAGAACCGGGGCCGGCCCGTGACCCGGCCCACCCGGGATATCGATCTTGATTGAAAAATGAGGGAATCCCGGGATATGCTCTGACCAATGGGCCGGATTCCGACCATGACCAAGCTCCTTCAAGGCGTGTCCCTGCGGGCCAGGGTTGCGGCCGGGTTCATCCTGATCGTCACCCTGAGCACCGCCTTGGCTGCGTTCGTGGGGTCCAGGATCCTCAGCCGGGCGATGCTCGAAGAGGAACTCAAACAGCTCCGCCAGAGCCTCCGGTCCGCCTCGATGGTCTACGTCTTCACCCGGGACTCCGTCCGGCAATCGGTCCAGGGGGCGGCGCGCTCGGAGCGCCTGGCCATCGCGCTGGAACCGGGAGGGAGGGAGGAGCTCCCCGCCCTCCTCGCGCGCATCCGCGAGGAACAGCGCCTCCATTTCCTGACCTTCGTGGACACCCGGAGTCCGAGGATGCTGCGGGCGCTCGAGAGGGACCTGGAGCAGCCCGGGGCCGACCGTCTCCCCATCCTCGATTACCTCAAGCACGCCCTGTCCGGCAGCACCTCGGCGGGGACCGAGGTGCTGCCGCCCGTGTCGCTCCGCCGTGAAGGGCAGGCGCTGGCGCAGCAGGCGCGCATCCCGATCCATCCCTCCCCGTCCCCGGACGCCCGGCCCGAGGTCGACAGCGGGCTGACCCTGCTGGCGGCGGCGCCGGTGGAGACCCGCTCCGGCTTCAAGGGAGTGCTCTACGGGGGAATCCTCCTCAACCGCGACACCCGGCTCGTGACCCGGATCGGCGATTTCGTGTTCGGTGCGCGCCACGCCGACGACGCCTCCGACGGGATCGTCTCCCTCCACCTGGGCGACGTGCGGGTGGCGACCAACGCCGCGACCCCGGACGGGGAGGGGGAAACCGGCACGCGCGCCCACGGGGACATCGGGCGCACCGTCGTGTCCCTGGGAAAGACTTTTTTCGGCCGGGTCCACGCAGGGGAAGACCGGCAGCTGGCCGCCTGCCAGCCCCTGCGCAACCGCCGCAACGCCGTGGTGGGGATGCTGTGCGTCGGGATCTCGGACAAGCCGCTGCTGGACGCCCAGTCCTCGATCACGGCGAACTTCCTGATGGTGTCCGGGATCGGGGCGCTGATCGTGCTGGGACTCGCCTTTTTTCTCACCCGCGCCGTGACCGAGGCGCGGGGAGGGGCCTAGATCTTCCCCAGCGCCCGCAGCACCCTGTCGGGCGTGATGGGGTGGTCGAGGATCCACTTCCCGGTCGCGTTGTGGATGGCCGACGAGGTAATGGCCGCCAGCGCCGCCCCTACGTTTTCCCCGATCCCGAACGACCCGTAGGCCCCGTACCCGAGGTGGCTCTCGTTGAGCAGGCAGCGGACGGCGGGGTAATCGTTCATCGTGGCGAAATGATAGTGGGCCAGGTCGAAATTGAGCCCGACCCCCGTCCGGGGGCAGAAGACCTTCTCCTCGGTGGCGCTCTTGCCCAGCCCCATGACGGCGCCGCCGTACTGCTGCGCCTCGCACCCCCGGCGGTTGAAGATGTGCCCGACGTCGTTGACGCACACGATCCCGGTGACGTGCATCATCCCCGTCTCCACGTCCACCTCGGCCTCGATGAAGTGCGCCTGCCGCCCCATGACGTAATACTTCCGCCCCCCTCCCATCATCTCCGTCATCATGGCGATCGGCGGCCGGACCTCGGGGTGGGCCACCACCGGGCTCTGGCTCATGAAGCCCCCCGCCACCTGGGCCAGGGGGCGCTTCCGCTCGGGGTCCCCCTTTTCAAAGATCATGCTGTCCCGGATGTCGAAGTCCTCCGGCTTTTTGGCCTGCGGGGTCTTCGCGGCCCCCGGCGCTCCCATCATGAACCCCATCGGCATGGCGCCCGTCGCCGCCGCGATCTCGAGGATCTTCCCCTTCAGCTCCCGGGCGGCGACGACGAGCTGACTGACCGCGTTCACCGTCCCGCTCGACCCCGCGGGCTGGGCCAGCGACCACGCGCCGTTGTCCACCCTCCGCTCCTGAATGAGCACATCCTCGTATTTCAACCCCATTTCCGCGGCCACCGAGTGGCGGTAGGCGGACTCGGTGTCGATCCCCATGTCGCACCGCAGCCCTACGATGGTGACCTTGCCGTTCTGGAGCATCAGGCAGGCGTGGGAGTTGCTGACGAACGACATCATCCCGGCGCCCCAGTGCCACTCGTTGATGGAGGTGAACCCCATCCCGTGCATCCGCCCGTTGGGGAGGCGGCGCGCCGCCGGGGGGTGCCACTTCCGGTCCCAGTCGATCGCCTCCTTCCCCATCTCGACGACCTCCCTGAGGCTGTGCCGCCGGGGGAAGCCGTTCTCCTCCTGGTACCGGGTGATGAAATCCCAGTCGTTCCCCTGGCAGCCGTCGTTGAGGAGGGCCACCTCGGTCGGGTCGAGGCCGAACTCGGCGGCCACCAGGTCGAACATCACGTTGTGGGGGACGCAGGCGGCGGCCCCGTGCCGGAAGCACTCCTGGAACCCCTTGTTGGTCAGCGGCCAGGTCTGGGACCCCCGGATGTTGGGGATTCTGGTGCACTCGTAGGTCTTGTCCACCCCCGGGTTGCGCGCCCCGGTCATGTGCCAGTGAAAGGCGGTGATGGTCCCGTCCCTCTTCGCCCCCACCTTGCAGGCGTAGGTCCCCGCCTCGTCCCCGCCGCAGTAGAAGCCGCTCTCGTCGTACAGGAGTTTCACCGGCCGGCCGGCCGCCCGCCGGGCCAGCACGGCGGCCAGGCGCACGAAGGAGTTGCTGTAGGCGAGCCAGGCCAGCCCCCCGTACCAGGAACCCTGGTACGGGAAGGTGACCCTGATTTTGGACCAGTGGGTGAAGGCGGGCTCCGCCTGGGAGCCCCCGAAGGGGAACATCCCCATCCCCCCCATGCCGCGGGGGGAACTCAGATCGCTCTGGGGGTTGGCCTGGTGGTGCACCCAGAGGTCCAGCCCCTCCTCCTTCCACTGCGCCACGCACACCATCGCCTCCACCCCTGCCGGGGTGTTCATCTCCCGGCGGATGGTGTATTCCAGGACCTTGTCCGCCTCGGCGAACCCCTTTTCGACGTCGCCGATCTTCCGGTCCTCGCTTCCGATCACGTTGGGCCCGCGTTTGGCCCCCGCCCCGGGAAAGAACGGCATCATGCGCCGCACCTCGGGCATGATCTTCGGGGCGTCCTCCCTGGCCGCCTCTTCCATGTCGAGGATGAAGGGAAGCTCCTCCCACTCGATCTCGATGAGCCCGAGCGCGCGGTCGCAGATCTCCTCGCTGTCGGCCACGACGGCCACCCCCATGGGGTGCTGGTAGAAATCGGCCGTCCCGGGCAGCGTCAGGATGCTGTAGCTCGCGGAGATGTCGGCCCCCGTCCCGCTGTCGGTGGCGATGTCGGGGTCGTCCCAGGTCAGGATGTCGCGCACCCCCAGGAGTTCCTTCGCCCGGCCCACATCCATCTTCACGATGCGCGCGTGCGCGTGCGGGGAAACCAGGATCTTGGCATAAAGCATCCCCGGCAGAGCGATGTCCCTCGTGAACACCGCCCGCCCGGAAACCCGGTCAAAGGCGTCCTGCCGCGTCATGTCCCGCTTGATCTGCGCGCTCGCTTCCGGGACCTTCCAGGTCCAGGCCTCGTCCGCCATGCGCTCCCCCCCTCGCCCGTCCCGGGCGCCACGCGGCGACGGCCCTCCGGCCCCGCTCCCGCCCCGTCCGCCCGGTCCGGCGATCGGCAATTTTTGGTGTGATTGCGGGTTTTGCCCGCCTCTCGGCCTTCATTACGCCCCGCATCGGGCGAACGCTACAGCCGGGGGTAACACCGAGCCCCGCGCCCGGCGCGATTTGGACTTGAAAAGCGGCGCGGAAGTCAGCAAAATGAGTGGCCTGCCGGATTGCCGGGCCCCGGGTCACCCCCGCCCCCCGATCCGGGCTTCGATCTTGTGGCGACGTAGCTCAGTCGGTTAGAGCGTGGGATTCATAACCCCAAGGTCGGTGGTTCGATTCCACCCGTCGCTACCAAATCCCATGGGTCCAACCCGGACAGACCAGTAACACTCCACCCTCGCAGACCCCGTGAAACCCCAAATGGTCCGAAGCGGATGGCCAATTCCTGTTCATCTGCGGGCAAGAAGACATCTTCTGGACGAAAACCCAAGGCATGGTCTATACAGTAGGGACATCGATGGTCCCGATCAGATCTCAAGAACCGGGAGAGGAGCCTCATGAACCGGATGCTGTTTACAAATCGTGCCGAATTCAGGACATGGCTGACGAAAAACGCCCTAGCCGATCAAGGCGTCTGGCTGATCTTCGGCAAAAGCGCCAGGGTGGAAACCATCAGGGCGGACGAAGCCCTGGAGGAGGCGCTCTGCTTCGGCTGGATCGATGGCCAGATACGGAGTGTCGACAACGACACCTATGTAAAATATTTCAAGCAGCGCGACGTCGCGAGCCACTGGTCGGACAAAAACAAAGGCCTCGTCCGGAAGCTCGAGTCGCTGGGCCTGATGACCGATTTCGGCCGGACGAAGATCGAAATCGCCCGACAAAACGGACGCTGGACCGCACCGAAACCCGGCGCCCTGACGGACGACCAGGCACGGTCGTTCGAGGATATGCTCAAGCCTCACGCCATCGCCTGCGCGAATTTCATGAAGATGGCGCCCTCCGCGCGCAAAACCTACGCCAAGTCGTATTTTCTGGGCGCCAAGACCGACGAGGGCAGACACAAACGGTTCGCCGCCATCATCGAGCGCCTCGAACTGAACCTGAACCCGATGGAAAGCCTGAAAAAGCGGGGATAGAATTCATGAAGGAGGCCGGTCGCGGAGAGTCTCATCGGATTCCTGTTTGTGGGTCGGAATCGCCCGTAAACCGTTCCGTCGTGCAGTGCGCCCGAAAAGGCGACAGGGTATTTCAGGTATGGACATTGCAGAGGTCATATTCTCCGTTATATATTATGAATACGCGTGATACGGAGGACATGCATGAGGACATACGAAAGGACACACCCTTGGCTGAAATTTCAGGCGGACCTGCACGAGCTGTCGCCGTCGACCTGGATAGCGCTGGGGGAATGCCAGTCGAAGTGCGAGCATATCGCACGGGTGCCGCTACGTCCTTCGACGGCGGAGGAGCTCTACAAGCTGTTTCTGGCGAAGGGGATCGCCGCTACGACGGCCATCGAAGGCAACACGCTCACCGAAGACCAGGTCCGCAGGCATCTGGACGGTAACCTGGAGGTGCCGCCCTCGCTGGAGTACCAGAAACAGGAAATCGACAATGTTCTTGCCGCCTGCAACCGCATCCTGGACGACATGGCAACGGGCGGGGGCGAGCCGCTCTCTGTGGCGGGCATTCAGGCACACAACCGGGAGGTACTGGCGAATCTGAAACTGGAGGAAGGGGTGCAACCGGGTCAACTTCGCACCCATTCAGTGCTGGTGGGCAAATACCGGGGCGCGCCGGCGGAAGACTGCGATTACCTGCTGGACCGGTTATGCCAATGGCTGAACGGGCCGGACTTCCGGCCGCAGAAGGGAATGGACATCGCATTCGCGACGTTGAAGGCCATCCTCGCGCATCTGTACATCGCCTGGATTCATCCCTTCGGGGACGGCAACGGGCGCACCGCACGCCTGGTGGAGTTCGAGATCCTCATCCGTTCGGGGGTGCCGGCGCCGGCCGCGCACCTGCCGAGCAACCATTACAACCAGACCCGAACCGAGTATTACCGCCAGTTGGACCACGCCGGCAGATCGGGAGGCGAGGTAACCGCCTTCGTGGCCTATGCCATCCAGGGCTTTCTGGACGGGCTCCAGAACCAATTGGAAACCATCTGGAGCCAGCAGTGGGACGTTGCCTGGCGAAACTACGTGCACGAGCTCTTCCGGGACAGGGGCAATCCCAGTCAGCAGCGTCAACGTCATCTGGTGCTGGACCTGTCGCGGAGGCAGGAGCCGGTTCCCATGGCGAAACTGCCGGAAATATCACCGCGCCTGGCCAGGGCGTATGCCCTCAGGACCGCCAAAACCCTTTCGCGCGACGTCAATGCCTTGGTCAGGATGGGGCTGCTGGCACTGACGCCCAAAGGATACGTGGCACAACGCCAGTCGATTCTCGCCTTCCTGCCGCCGCGGGCAAAGCCGCAAGCCTGATGCCGACCGGACCCCCTCATTCCCTGGCACGGCGGCTGCGGGAATTGGAACCCGATGGAAAGCATGAAAAAGCGGGGATAGAATTCATGAAGGAGGCCCATGATGCCGGCACCATTTCCGCCCAATCTGCATGTGGGGACTTCGAGCTGGAGTTCCCCGGACTGGTGCGGCTCCTTCTATCCCGATTCCGTGGATCCCGGCGAGATGATCCGGGCCTATTCGGAAAAGCTCCGGACGGTGGAAGTGGACTCCACCTGGTACCGCACGCCGAGCCGTAAAACGGTGGAAAGCTGGAAGACGAAGACGCCCGCGGGATTCATCTTCTCGGCGAAGGTCCCCAGGGTCATCAGCCATGACAAGTACCTGGAGGGGTGCGAGGCGGAGCTGAAAGAGTTCATCTCCGTGATGTCCGGCCTGGGAGAGCGGCTGGGGCCGATGATCCTGCAGTTCCCCTATGTCGCCAAGGGGAAGGACCCCCAGGAATACCGGACCGGCGAGGATTTCGTCCGGAGGCTGAAAGGCTTTCTCCCGCTCCTTCCGTCCGGGTTCCGGTGGGGGATCGAGATCCGGAACCCCCTGTGGATCCGGCCGCCGCTGCTGGACCTTCTGCGCGGCCGGAGCGTCTCGCTCGTATTCATCGACTACTATACGATGGACCC
>JAFGSS010000131.1 GCA_016934555.1 Acidobacteriota bacterium
GCGCTGATGCTGCTCTGCTCCGAGGCGTTCTGGTTGGTCCCGACATTGAACAGACTCACCGCCGCTCCCATGATCGGGATCATGATCAGGACGGCGATCAACACCTCCACAAGCGAAAACCCGTTTTCCGGTCCGGCGTTTAATTTTCGATTCATGGAAACACTCCAGGTAAACCGCAACACAGTCGGCCACGATTGACCGTAATCCGATGAATGTCCGTCAAGGCGCCTTTTGCGTTACCAGAACCGTCGACGGCGCGGTGCCATACTGAAAACTTTCATTGCTTCTGACCGACACGACAATCCTTTTCAGCGAGGCCGATTCATTGACAATGCGCCACTGTCGCGTATAAGCGGCGTCGCCGGCCGAAGTCCGGACCCCCACATGATCGAGGTAGTCGACATATCCCGTGACCGGAGCGTCAGGATGGATAGTGCCACCTGCCGTCAGGCCCACACCGTCAGTTGAAAAGGGCGGCGTCACGGTGACGTTTGTGGATATATCGGTGAACTGGAGCCCCACCAGTTCCTCCATCTTGTCGTGGGCGGCCGCCGTGGTCTTGCCCGCATCCCTGCCGAAGGTCTTGCTTGCCATGACACTGACTACCATCACTTGCGCTATGGCGAGAAGACCCGACAGCAGGATCAGGATAGCTATCATGGATTCTACGATCGTTATACCCGACTGGTCTTTCATGCTTCTCATCATGTTGTCTATTCCGTTCCTATTTGGAGGCCCACTGCTGATTCTGCAATCTCCAGGTGTCCACTTTGCCGGAAATGGAAACACTCACCGCGTAGTGGCTGTTATTGTTGGATATATAGACGATCCCAGGCCCCTCACTCTGGATCGGAATACCCCTGGAGTTGAACGTGATGGTCGTCGATGATTCAGTGGGGAACCCCGTCGGCGCGCTGGCGGACTCAGCAACAAACACGATACCGCTGTTCGAGACCCCTTCGGAAAGAGTCTTGACCGACTGCTCCATGACATACTGGCCCGTGTCGCGGTCGAAGCGCTCAATCTGCCACTGATTGTTTGCCAGGTCGAAGGAAAGCTTCCAGCTGGTCATCTGGGCCATTGCCTGCAGCTTCGCGTAGGTCAGTGTCGTCGCGATACCTTGGGCGTCCGATATGATTTTCATGTCCCGCAGACTTGAGTTGAGCATCGGAATCGAAAATGAAGCCAGAACTGCGATCATCAAGAGGACGATGCTCAGTTCCACCAGGGAAAAACCCCGGTCGGTTTTCAGGTGGTTTCCGTGCATAGTCTCCCCGGTGTGAATTCCCGGCCCGTGACAACCCGGTCCCGAATCGGAAAGGATCCGCTCCCCTTATCGTTCCGGAGAAAGGATATCTTTAGCCCGATTTCGGTCCGTCCCGAGCGGGGGGTGAGGCGCCGTTGAATCCATTATGAAAGGTTTCCGGGCGCGCGCGGTGATGGGGGTCACAGAAACGGGGGTTTTTGAGCGGGGTGGGGGTGACGCGGGTTTACGGGGCGGTCTTCAGCTCGTTCCAGACCTCTACGAACCGCGCGGCGGCCTGCCCGTCCGGAAAGCGGAAGGACTGGAAGCGGCGGTTGTCGGCGCCGTAGCGGAGTTCCAAGTCCCGGTCTTTTGCCTTTCCCAGTTCGAGGAGCCCGAAGGGGACGCGAAAGCCGTGATCGCCCGACTCGGGGGTGTAGACGACGTCGGCGGAGTCGATCGCGAGGATGCCGCGGCAGCTGCCGCGCAGCAGGCCGTGGGTGTGCTCCGCCTCGAAGCTGTGGGTCTTTTCGAGAAACTCTCTCCGGGCGATCCGCTCCCGGTCCGATTCCGCCATGGGGCGGAGTTGACCGGAGTCGTAGACCAGGGTCATCCGCTGCCCCTCGAAATAGTCCTCGATTCTTGACGCCACCCGTTTCCCGTCCGTTTCCACCGCGAGGGTATGGGGGCCGATGGGGACCGGCAGGTTGTGGGCCTCTCCCTGTGCGCCGATCGGGCGGCCGTCCAGGAGCAGGGTGCCCGGGCGGCCCAGGCGGAGGATGGTCAGGACGGCCCGGGCGTTCGCCTGCCGTTGCTCGGCCTGCCGGCGCAGCCCGGCAAGCCCGGGATCCAGGGGATTGAATCGCGCGGCCTCGTCGAGGGCCGCAAGCGCCTGGAGGTAGCGGGCCCCGGCCATGGCCTCGGAATAGGCCTCGAGGCTTCGGCGCATCTTCCCGATCCGATCCCCGGCCGACCGGGCCCCGGCGCTTCCGGGGCTTTCCGCCTTCCATTCATCGAGGAGCCGGCCGGCTTCGTCATATTCGCCGGCGGCGAAGAGGGCCGACACCCTGCTCTCCCACTCTTCTTCCCGTGCCCGCGCTTCCGCCCCGGGTCTCTCCTCCCTCGTGCCGGGGGTGGGTTCGGCCGGCTGCCGTTTCACCGGTCCCTGCGCTTCCGGGGCGGCCTGGAGCGCATCGCCCGGTTGTACGGGGGGAGAAGGGGCGGGGGGGACGGGGAGGAAGGGGGCCGCAGCGGGCGCCTCGGATGCGGAGGCGGTTCGCGCTCTTTCCAGCCGGAAGCGCGTCCCCGCTTTCCAGGCGGCAAAGAGGAGGGCCGCGACGAGCAGGAGAGCGAGGATCCACACCGCTGTGCGCTGGGAGCGGCGGGGGGAGGGAACGGTTTCGCCAACCGGTTCCAGGGGCGCGGGGTCCTCGGAGAAGGCAGCCGCTTCCGCGAGGGGGCGCTCCGGTTCCGGCGGGGGACTCGTCTGCTCCAGGGTCGGTTCCGGGGATGGCTGCGCCGGTTCGGCGGATACCGGCTCCGGGGGTTCGACGGAGGCAGGTTCGGCCGGCCCGAGCGAAAGGGGTTCCGCCGGTTCCGGTACGGGTTCCGTGACCTCCGGGGCCGTTGCGGGTTCTTGAGATGTGTCCGCCGGCCGGAAATCGACCGGTTCCGCCGGTTCCGGGGGAGGGTCCTCCGGTTCCGCGAAATCGGGGACTGCGGCCGCATCGAACCCGGCCGCACTTTCCGGCCCGCCGACGGCGTCGGAAGCCTGGAGGGCGGGATACTGTTCGATAAGGCGCGTCATCAGGATGTCGAGACAGGTGTAGTGCGCCTCCTTCCCCCCCTGGGCCAGCTGCTGCACGGCCTCGAGCAGCCGGAGGACGGGCTGAGGGGCCCCGGGTTGGGCCGCCGCGCGGCGGAGCGAGGGGAGGGCGGCGTACAGTTCCGCCAGCATCAGCCGGGTGTCCTCGGCGAGGCTGGTCAGAAGCTCGCGGCAGGCGTAGGCCACGTCCTGCATGCTCCCGTAGCGGTCGCCGGGGTCCAGGGCGAGGCACGTCTTCAGGATGGCCCAGGTCCCGGGGGGGAGTTCGGGAAACTTCTCGAAGGTGGGGAGCTGGGGCGGTTCGAGCACGTTGTCCAGGGCCTTGTTCCCGTTGGGGTCGTGAAACGGGTGCTGCCCGGTCAGGAATTCATAAAAGACCGTCCCCAGGGCGAAGATGTCCGAACGCTCGTCCGGGAGACCGTTTTCAATCTGTTCGGGGGCGAGGTAGATGGGGGTCCCCCAGCGCACGGCGGGGCGGGGGAGGTGTTTCTTCAGGAGATGCGCGAGGGCGAAATCCCTGGTCTTGACCGTGCCGTCGGCGGTGATGTGGATCTTGGACGGTTCCAGGTTGCGGTGCAGGACCCCGCTGCGGTGCGCATACTGCAGCCCCTCCGCCGCCTGGATCATGATCGACAGCCTGGATTCGACCGTCATGGCCGTTTTCTGCACGATCATGGTCTCCAGGTTGCGGCTGCCGAGCGACTCCAGGACCATGAACCGGATCCCCCGCTCCCGGCCGGTCTCGTACAGGGCGGCCACGTTCGGGTGTCTCAGGGCGGCCAAGGTCCGGCACTCCCGCTGGAAAGCGGCTTCGATTTCAGGTTCCCATTTGATCCCGTCGCACAGGATCCGGATGACGACCGCGCGCCCCGCGCCTTCGTCCAGGCCCCTCCAGACGGGGCCCAGGTATCCTTCTCCCAGTTTTTCTATCAGGGTGTATCGCCCCAGAGTCTGTCCGGTTTCAACCGGGGATGCTGTCCCCATGGCCCGCATGCTCCTTTATGTCAAGTTTCAGCGGCGGCGGCTGCCGTGATCATGGTGACGGTTCTCTCGTCGGGCGGCGCGGCAATCCATCCGGAGCCTTTAGTCCCTTATCGGCGCAAAACGCGTTTTGTTGACCACGAAGAGCCGATTTTTCCTCCGCCTCACCGGCCTGTCGTTTTCTTTTACGAAATTAGTAACTCTAAATCAGATTACAAATCAATTGTTTGGCTTGAAGATGAAAATGAGTTGCATGAATGTTGTCGACCGCCTTTACAGCTGCCGGACGGGGGGATGGGGGCAGGGACCACAAAAAATAATTGTGATGGATGTAAATACTTCAACTGCAACAGATATCGCCCCGATGGCCGGACGGTGGCCGTTTGTGGCAGGCTTTTTGCCCTTCAGGGGATGAAGGTTCAACCCGTTCTTAAACGACTGGAGGTGAGGGCATGTTTTATTACCGCAGAGTCAGGCCCCTGGGGGTGATCGTCTTCGTGATCTTCATATCCTTCCTGAGCGCGAGCTGGATCGGGCCGGGCCTCTGCTGACGACCGATTCCGCCTCCAGGGCGAGCAGGAACTTCTTGATGTCGACGCCGCCGGTGTAGCCCCCAAGGCTCCCATCCCCGGAGATGACGCGGTGACAGGGGACGACGATGGGGAGCGGGTTGCGGCCGTTGGCCCCGCCGACCGCGCGGGCGGCCGCGGGATTGCCGATCCGCGCGGCCAGTTCCCCGTAGGAGAGGGTCGTCCCGTAGGGAATCTTTTCGAGCTCCCGCCAGACGGCCCGCTGAAACGGTGTCCCCGCCGGGTGCACTTTCAGCCGGAAGGTTCTGAGTTCCCCCCTGAAATAGGCTGCCAGCTGGCGCGCCGGCTCGAGGAAGCAGTCGGCCGCCGCCGCCGAATCTTCGGGAAGGTCGGCGGGCCGGATGCGGATGGAGGTCAACCCGAGCTCGTCGGCCGAGAGCAGGATGGGGCCCAGGGGGCTGGTGATGGTCAGGTGGCGGATCATGGCGCACTCTCCCGGTGGCTGCGGGACACGATTATTTTGCTTCGGGTTTCTGACTTTTCCCGGTATCCATTATATATTGAGGATATCAACGCTTTGGATCCGGAGGGGAGGAAAAATGAACAAGCCTGATAATTACCTGAAGGTTCTCGCGCTGTCCCTGGTGGTTTCCCTGATCGTGGCCGTGCCCCTGTTTGCCCAGATGGACAAGGGCATGGAGCTTTACCAGCACTGGGAATTTCAGGAAGCTGAAAAGGCCTTTCGCCAGGAGCTCCAGTCCAACTCCGGCAACTTCGAGGCGCGCTGCTACCTGGGGCAGACGCTCCTGATGCAGGAAAAATTCGAGGAGGCGCTCGGGATCTTTTCCACGGCGAAGGAACGGGCTGAGGTGAAGTCGGGTTCCCCGGTGGCCGATGCCTATCACGTGAACCTGTCGCTCGCGCGCGCCCAGCTGGGTTTGAAGCGGAACGAGGAGGCGTGGAAGAGCCTGGAGGACGCCGAGCGCGCCCGGCCCGGTACCGCCGACGTGCTCGTGTTCCGCGGCGTCTACCATATGCAGAAGCAGGATCTGAAAAAGGCGGCCCGGGAGCTCGAGAAGGCCATGGAGATGGACGAGGAGAACGCCTACGCCCACTACTACGCGGGGCTCGTGTACCTCCGCCAGGGGCACCCGGCCAAGGCGGTCGACATGCTCAAGATGTTCCTTCAGCTCTCGCCGCACGCCCCGGAAGCCTTCAGGGCCCAGACCCTCATCACGGGGCTCTGTTAGAAGTTCCATCCCCGGGCCCGCGCCGGATGGCGGAGGGCCCGGGGAGGGGTGGGCGGCTACAGCTGGTGGGTCTCCCCCGTCTTCTTGTTTTTCCAGTAGGGGCGGGCCTGCAGCGGCCAGTTGAACCGGATCGCCCCCGGGCGGGGGCAGTCGGTGGCGCAGCAGCCGCAGTACCAGCATTCCTCCGCATGCAGGATGATGGGCGGCTTCCCCTTCTGGGGGTGGGGGATGTAGACGTCGATCGGGCAGACCTCCACGCAGTGGTTGCAGCCGTTGCAGATCTCGGGATCGAACGTCACCGGCATGCTGGGCGTGGGAACATTGGGAATCGCAAAAACCTCTTTGGACACTGTCTCCTCCCTTCTTTAGACCGGGAACCGGCGCTTATTTCTCCCGGTGCACACCGGTGTAGTCCCTGTTGTGGGCCTCGTACTGCTCCTTCATGTTCCCCCAGAAGTCGAGGGGGAGTTCTCCCAGCTTCACGCGGCCGTCCTGCTGCCGGAGGGTCAGGAACTTGTTCCATTCGGCCGGGTCCTGCTCCGGGCAGTCGATGCGCTGGAAGTTGAGCGGCACGCTGCTGGCTTTGCGGGCCCGGGACGCCTCGATGATGATCCGGGCGTATTCCAGCATGCTGAGGTCTTCCAGGGTGCGCATGAGCTTGTGCGGATCGAGCGCGAACAGGCGCGGCACCGCTTCGGTTTCGAGCTTGGCGAGCGCGTCGAGCCCCATCTTGAAGAGCGGTTCGGTCTTGAACTCGCTCATGTAGTACTGCATCGCGCGGGCGATCCCCGCGTGCAGCTCCTTCCACTCGAGGCCCCCGGAACGCTTCACCGGCGCGTACACCCGGGCCTTTTCCGCCTCGACCTGCTCGCGCGAGATTTTTCCCGCTTCCGCCTCCCGGGCGTAGGCCGCGGCCTTGCGCCCGGCGTAGCGCCCGGTGGCGGCGGCGTAGCTGTGGTCCTCGGGGGCGAACATCTGGGTCCCCGCCGCGTACAGCCCGTCGAGCGTGGTCTTCAGGTTCCAGTCGACCAGCACCCCGCCGCCGTAGCCCGCATCCCGCCATTGCGGCAGGCTCTGCCCCTCGATGAACTTGTAGCTCTGGAGCAGGTCCCGGTTGATGTCGAACCCCGCTGCGCTGAAGGTGTCGATCATGATCCGGGTGGTCGATTCCTCCCCCAGCATCAGGTTCCAGGTGGCCCTTCTTTCGACTTCGGCCATGGCGGGGAAGTCGCCGTAGAAGGGGAGCTCGTATTCCCCCTTCAGGATCTTCTGGCGCACCGCCGCCTCTACGCCGGGTGCGGGGACCATGGCCCCGGCGTCCTCCCACCCCTGGATGGGGTAGGGGAGCCTGCGCCCCCGGGCGTCCACGAGCGGGACGTTTTCGTAGCTCGCGTCCCCGGCGCCGCTGTACCACTTGTGCTTGTGCCCGGTGGCGATCATGATCATCCCGGTGCTTTCCATCTTGGTCAGCGCCGCCCCCGCCCGCCACGCCATCACCGTGCCGTCCCCCGAGATCGCGCGGGAGTGCATGTTGGAATAGCCGCACAGCTCCATGCTCATCAGCCAGAGGGAGCCGGCGCCCGCCGTGGCCAGGATCGTGGCCCGGGACTGGAAGACCAGAAACTCCCCGGTCCGGCTGTCGAGGCCGGTGGCCCCGACGACGCGCCCCCCCTGGAGCCCGTCTTCGGTCAGGAGGCTGGTTCCCATCACCCGGTCGAAGATCTGGACCCCCAGGCGCCGGCATTCCTTCTTGAGCGCCGGCTTGAAGGTGCTCCCCCACACCCGGATCACGACGTTGTTCCGGGTCTCCGGCGGGTTGAAGCCGGGTTCCCCCATCCGGGGGTCGGGGAGGTAGCTGTGGATGGTGCCGTAGCGGGGGGAGATCATGAACTTGGTCTTGTCGTCGCGCCCCTCCGCCCCGGCGTACTCGTTTTCCGTGTCCCGGATCTTCCCCCCCATCTGCTCCATTTCCAGCAGGGTGTCGAAGTCCTCGCGGCACTGGATCTGGATCCCGATGCCGTTGCTGTAGGGGCGGGAGGCCATGTGCTCGGCCCAGCCGTCCGGGGTGACTCGCGACAGGGGGTTCGCGGGGGCGTTGCACCAGTGGTCGCACCCCGGCCCCCCGGACCCGCTCCGGACCGTGTCCCCCTTCTCCACCAGGGCCACCCGCAGCCCCTGCCTGGCCGCGCCGATGGCGGCCCAGCACCCGGCGATCCCTCCCCCGATCACCAGCACGTCGGTGTCGACCACCCTTTCCTCGCCGAACCGGATGGGGTAGGGCCACGAGGGCGGGTGCCCCTCTTCATTCAGAAATTCATGCCACGTCGTCATATCGATGCCCCCCTTGAATGAGTGCGTTTGTCCTGCGGCGTCGTCGATGGCGCGATTCTAGCACTCTTCCGGTCCCGGGCGACACAACTTTCCCGGGGGTCGGCGTGCGCTCTATGCGGACAGCTGCGGGTCGGACCGGAGAAATTCGAGGGCGGAGGCGTGGACCTGCTCCACGGTGCGTCCGCCGAGGCAGCGGCGGTAGAGTTCATGGCCGAAGAAGAAGTTGTGGCAGTAGTAGGAGGCGAACTCCTTCAGCCTGCCGAGCGCCCGCTCCGGGGGGAGGTCCTCGAGGGTGTAGCGGACCAGGCGCTCCCAGACCTCGGCGTAGTCGACGCGGGCGGGGGGGAGGCCTGCGAATTCCCGGAAGATCCACGGCTTTTCGACGACGACGCGCCCCAGCATGATGCCGGCGAGGGGGCGGAAGAACTCCGCGTGTTCCTCCAGGTCGCGCGGCGAACGGATGTCGCCGTTGCCGATGACAGGGAGGCGGGTCCGGGAGGCGATCCAGGGGAACTCGCGCCAGCGCGCGCGCCGCTTCAGCTTTTCGCCCGAGAACCGGGGGTGTACGGTGACGGCGGCCACGGCGTGGTCCTCGAAGAGGCGCAGCCGTTCGACAAACGGCTCCCGCCAGCGGTCCGGGTCGTCCCCCAGCCGGCATTTCACCGTGAGCGGGCCGCC
The DNA here is from genome assembly GCA_016934555.1 of Acidobacteriota bacterium. Taxonomy (GTDB): domain Bacteria; phylum Acidobacteriota; class UBA6911; order UBA6911; family UBA6911; genus UBA6911. Next base: position 8,839 of record JAFGSS010000131.1, read on the forward strand.
GTAATGGGTGCGGATCCCCGCGAGCACCCGCCCGAGCCGCGCGAAATCGCGGAACAGGGCGGCGCCGGAGGCCAGCCGCTGGATTTCCGGGGCGGGGCAGCCCAGGTTCAGGTCGACGGCCGCGGGGGAGAGCGTCTCGAGTTTTCCGAACAGGGCCCCGAGGTCCTCCTCCCCCGAAAGCCTCAGTTGATAGACCAGGTTCCCCTCGCACTCGCGTCGGCGGCAGAAGGGGCTCCGGGCGGGGTCTTCGCGCAGGAAGGCGGGGGCGGAGAGCATTTCGGTCGTGAGCGCCCCGTAGCCGCCGAAATCGGCGATCAGCCTGCGGAAGCCGGAGTGGGTGATGCCCGCCATCGGGGCGAGAAAAAGCGCCGGGGCGACGGCCGTTCCCGACAGGTCGAGGGAGGGGAAGAGGGAGCCGGCGCTCATTCGGGCCCTCTTCCTTTGCCGAATCTCGCCGCGATGCGCACGTAAAGGAAGAGGAGGAGCACCAGGATGCAGGGCGCGCCCAGCAGAAGCCAGATCGGGTCCGACAGTCCCGCCAGGATGGCGCAGACGGCGATGACGAGCACGATCCCCACGGTCCAGGGGGGATGGGGGAAGAGCGGCCGCTCCACCGGTTCCCGCCCCTCTCCGGGCGCGTCGAAGTCGTTTTTCATGGGTTCCCGTCGAGCCTGATCAGCTTGCCGATGTTTCCGCAAAAGA
>JAFGSS010000132.1 GCA_016934555.1 Acidobacteriota bacterium
GAATACTTCAGGGCGATCTCGATCTCCCGGGCGTCGTCAGCCCCCGAGATGACGCCGAAGGTGGGCGAGTTGATGAAGTTCCCCGGCTGGTCGAAGTTCACGTGGTTGAAGGCGTTGAAGAACTGCACCCGGAACTCGAGCATGTTGCCCGACCGGGTGACGGGCGTGGTCTTCATGACGCTGATGTCCCACTGGGTCGAACCGGGGGACAGGAGGACGTTCCGGCCCGAATTGCCGAACCACCGGGCTTCGGGCCCGCCATAGTCGGGCATCTTGAAGTCGGCGGTCTCGAACCACTTGTTGATCGACCGCTCCGACTTGGGAAGATTCCCCTCCCCGATCCGGTCGGGCCGGTCGCCCCAGACGCCGTCGTTGTTGGGGTCCCCGAAAATCTCCGGGCTGAAGGGGCTTCCGCTCCTGATGTTGGTGATCCCCGAAATCCGCCACCCCTCGAGCAGCACCCCGATCCTGCCCGCCCACCGGGTCGACAGGAGCTTTCCCTTCCCCAGCGGCAGGTCGAGGATGTAGTTCAGGTTGAACGATTTGGTCGGGAAGAATCCATAGAGCGAGCGTTCGGCCGCGAGGTCGCGGGGGTTGTTCGGGTTGGCGAAGGTCCAGCTGTAGGCGTCGCTGATCGCGCGCCCCCAGGTGAAATTCGCCTGCAGCGAAAAAAAGTCGGTCAATCGCCGGGTCACCCGGGCGTTCAGCTCGTTGTTGGTGTAGGTAGCGTCGCTCTTGAGGATTTCGAAGATGCCGTAATCGGGGTTCGGCCGCCGCGGCTGGATCGGCTCGCCGGCGGGGGCCGGCAGGGGAACGTTTCCGGGGACCACGCGGTAGAAGCGGGTGGTGATCCGCCCCGAATATTTCAATTCCATGCTCCAGTTGCCCGGGAACTCGTACTGCAGCGCCACCTCGCGGTTCTGCATGAAGGCATTGCGCAGCTCCGGATCGGCCGCCGTGAAACTGAGCGCGGGGAGGGCGGCCGACTCGAAGGGGTTAGCGATGTCGAGGTCGGGGCGTACCGGGGATTCGGCCTTCTGGACGTAGAAGAACGGGTAATTCCGTCCCATGTAGGTCAGGGCCTGGAACATGTTCATCGAGCTGTGTCCGATGCTGTAGGACGCCCGCAACACCATCCGGTTGTTGCCGAAGGGGCTGTAGGCCACCCCGAAGCTCGGCTGCCAGTCGTTCTTGTCGTCGTAGGCCGCGTGCCCGGGGGCCAGATCCAGCCCCAGCTCCCGGGCCCGGTCGCTCCCGGTCACGACGACCTCCCCGTCCCGCGGCGGTTCCTGCACCAGCGGGTAGAAGAACGACACGTTGTCGTGGGTGGAGTGGAAGAAGGGGGAATAGCTGTAGGCGAGCCCCATCGTGAGGGTGAAGTTGGGGCTCAGTTTCCAGCTGTCGTTCAGGTAGAGGCGCCAGGAGCGTTTTCTCAGGTCGGCCCGGTCCGAGCCGACCCCCCGCGCCGCCGTGTAGGGGATTCCCAGGAGGAAATCGCCGAAGGCGTCGCCCGTGAACTGGCCCGAAAACCCGAACTGCCCGCGACGGGTTCCCCAGGTCCTCATATCGTTGTACTGATCGATGTTCAGGCTCCCCCCCAGGGAGAGGGTGTGCTCCCCGCTCACGTAGGTGTAGCCGGCGCTGAGGGAATAGCCGTTCTGGTTGAAGCTCTCGGGAGAGGGGCTCACAAAACCAGAGCCGGTACTGGACCCGATCCCGGAATAGCCGAGGATCTGCATCTCGGGATACCCCTCGTCCATCGGGTCGAGCACCCCGACCCCGGCGATTCCGATCGAATCGAGCAGCCCTTCCTGGAAAGCCTGGTCGGAGGTTTGCAGGCTGGAGAAGCGGCTGACCCCCACCTTCAGGCTCAGCACCTTGTTCGGGCTGAAGGAGTGGCTCAGATCGATCGCGACATCCTGGTCCCTCTCATCCACCTCGTTGCCGAAGGCGGGGAGGGCGGAGACCAGCCGCCGCGCGCCGTCGCTGATGTTGTAGGTACCGAAGATCTTGGTCTGCGGGCTCCATTCGTAATCGACCCGGGAGGAAACGGTGTCGCGGTTCTCCACGGAAGGCTGATTGTTGACGTAGTTGCGCACCGGGTCGTCCCGGTTGGGGTCGGGAAAGAGCCCGAGCAGCCGGGAGGCCACCGGGTGGATGCGCTCCTGGGGAATCCGGTTGCCCGCAAAGGCCTCCCCGGTGAAGGGGTCGATCAGTTGGCGCCCGGCGGCGGCGCTGAAGTCCCCTTCCTTCATGGCGTCGGTGGGGACCAGCGACAGGAGGGTGGAACCCCGGATGACCCTCAGGCCGTCGTAGCTGCCGAACACCTTCAGCCTCGAGGTGACCGACGCCCCCAGGCTCACGCCGAACTGGTTGCGCTTGAATTCGGGCAGCGGCTGCCCCACCGGGTCGAAGAAATTACGGGCGTCGAAATTGTCGTTGCGGTGGTATTCGTAGACCGAGCCGTAGATCTTCCCCCGCTTGCGGACCGAAAAGGGATTGACGATCAGGGCTGTCGATTCGTCCCGGACCGAGCCCTCCGGACGCCATTCGGTCCCCAGTCTCAGACGGAAGGACTTGATCTGTTCCAGACCCGGCGGCAGCGACTGGTCCCCCTCGTCTTTGAAAACTCCCCCGGCGAGTCCGGGTGAGGGCTGGCCGGTCCCTGCGGCGGGAGCGTCGGCCGGCGCCTCCGGCTCCTGCCCGGATGCGGGGGCGCACAGGGGGGCCGACCATAAAAGCAGCGCCATCAGCGCAAAACGCATAAGCATAGAGAATCCTGTAGAAGGGGAAGCCAAGGTTGAAGGGTTCGGAAACCTGGGGTCAGAAGACAAGCTGGTCGCCGACCCTCATCGACTTGACCTCGAACTTCGCGTACAGGCGGGACTCGGTCCCCGGGACATCGAGCAGCTCGAGGGTGATGTTGGGGCAATGCTCCCCGATGACGGGGACCCCGTCGACCTCGCGAGGAAAGACAAATTTGGCCCCGACGCTCTCCTCCTGGTGCGGAAAATAGGCGATGAGTTCCACCTGGGGGCATGACGGGGTGGAGAGGAAGGCCTTGCTCCTGAGGGTCTCGACGGTCTCGCTCTGGAAAAAGCGCCGGATGGCGCTCTCCTCGTTCGGGTCGTTGGAGCGAAAACCGACACTCAGGACAATCCACTGCGATACGTCCATGTCGAGATTGGCCGCCTGGAGCGATTCGAACCGCTGCTTCTCCTCCGGCGTCATCCGGTCGTACCCATGCTGGATCTGCTGGATACGGGCGTAGGCCTCGCGCACCGGGCGGGCGGAAAGGAACCTCACGTAGAAGGTGTTGTAGATCTCCTTCTCCCCCGAAATGCCGCTCCCCACCCCGCGGATGACGCGCGTGAAGGTCTCCTGGCGCGCCCAGGGGGAATCGTTCAGGACCTTGACCGCCCCTTCGAGCGACCATTTACTGAAAGGTTCAAGCCCGCCCCACGAGGTCGCGGAAAACGCCAGCAGTGGGAAACAGACGGCCACGAGAGAAGCTTTGATGATGGAATGCACGCAACCCCTTATATCTGAATAATTTACATCTTAAACAAAAAAACTCTCTAAATGGGCCCGGATCTCCCGCGCCTATTAAAGTATACGAAGCGGACACTGTCTTGTTTCGCCACCGGCCTCGTCGCGAAAAAACCTGGCTCAAATCGCCCCAGCCTCATTATAGAGATGGGAGGATACCATGCGGCTGTCTTTCGATCGCGGCACCCTTCTGCTCCCGGGAGACCTCGAGGACGCCGGGAGCCTCCCGGGAATGCGCTGGGACGCGCGCGTCAGCGCCTGGCGCGCCCCGGCCTGCGCCTACCGGGAGCTCTGCCGGGAACTCCGGCTCCGCCGCATCCCCTTCTGCGACGAGGCCCTCCCCCGGTTGCCGCGCCCGCCCGCGGTGGCGGCGCCCGAACTCCGCCCCTACCAGGCCGCCGCTCTCGCCGCCTGGGAGGCGGCCGGGGCGCGCGGCATCGTCTCGCTCCCCACCGGGGCCGGGAAGACGCGCGTCGCCGTCGCGGCGATGGCCCATACCCGGTTGCGCACCCTCTGTATCGTCCCCACCCGTGCCCTGATGGCACAATGGGTCGAAACACTCCGCGCGATCCCGGCCCTTCCAGTCGGGGAATTCGGCGACGGGCGCCGGACCGAGGGGCCGGTCACCGTCGCCACCTTCTCGAGTGCCCGGCGGCACATGGAAACGCTGGGGAACCGCCATTCCCTCCTGGTGATCGACGAGGTGCATCACCTCGGTTCCGGGCTCGGGGAGGAGATCCTCGAGATGTCCGCGGCCGGGGCGCGGCTCGGCCTGAGCGCCACCATGCCCGAGGACCCCTGCCGGGTCGGCCGCCTCGAGGCCCTCGTCGGCCCCGAGATCTACAGCGCGCGGGTCGAGGAACTGGCCGGCCGCTGGCTCGCCCCCTACAGCCTCGTCACCATTTCGGTGGGGCTCTCCCCCCGGGAACGGGAGGCCTACGAGTTCGAGCTGGCCGTCTTCCGCCCCTTCTGCCGGGAGTTCTTCGACCGCTCCCCGGGCGCAGGATGGGAGGACTTCACCCGCTTCGCCGTCCGCAGCAACGAGGGGAAAAGGGCGCTGGCCGCCTGGCGCCGCTCCCGGAAAATCATCCACTACACCGAGGAAAAGCGCCGGATCGTCGGCGCCCTCCTCGGGGAGCACCGGGACTCCCGCGTCCTGGCCTTCACGGCCGACAACGACACCGCCTACGCGATCGCGCGCGAACACCTGGTGCAGCCGGTCACCTGCGACATCGGCCGCCGGGAGCGGCGCCTGGCGCTCGAGCGCTTCGCCGCCGGGGAGCTGCGGGTCCTGGTCAGCGCCCGGGTGCTCAACGAGGGGATCGACGTCCCCGCGGCCGATGTCGCCATCGTCATCGGGGGGAGCCTGGGCGCGCGCGAATACATCCAGCGGGTCGGGCGCGTGCTCCGTCCCGCCGAGGGGAAAAAGGCCGTGGTCTACGACCTGGTGACCGCGGGCACCTTCGAGGTCCGCCAGGCCGACAGCCGCCGGAGGGCGCTTGCTCCCGGCTAGCCGGGTCCGGGTACGGACGCTCGGGGAGTGGGCGGAGCCCCTCTGGCTCGGGGCCGAGGACCACGCCTGGCTGGCGGCCCTCATCGGCGATTTCGTCCGGCTTGAGGGGCGCGGGCGGGGCGAAGCGCAGGCGTTCCTCGAGGAACCCTCGAGGGTGGCGGCGCCGGAGGCCAGGCGGCAGATGGCGCTCTGGACGCTCCGGGCCCTCTGCGGCCGCGAGCGCCCCCCCGTCGACGGGCACAGACTCCGCGCCCTCCTCTTTCCCGAAGCCGAGCGCGCGCGCCGGGGGGGGGCGTTCGACCGGGAGGCGGTGATCGCGGCGGTCGCCCGGCGCCTCCGGGTCAGGCCCGGCCTGGTCGAACCCCACCTCTTCTCCGACCTCGCCTCCCGCCGGCGCTTCGGCCTCCCCGACCCCCTCCCCACCCCGCACGGGCTGGCGCTCCGCACCAACCTGGAACTCGCCAAAGGGGTGCTGGGGCAGGCGTCGGAGGCGGGGATCCTTCTCTGCGGCGCCGCGCGCGCGGTGGTGCGCCAGGTGCACCTCCGCCGCCTCCTCGCGACGGTCCGGAGGGCGGGGGAGCGGGGATTCGAGCTGCGGGTCTCCGGGCCGCTGGCCCTCTTTCACCACACCGGCCTCTATGGCCGCAGCCTGGCCTCGGTCCTCCCCCTCGTCCTCCGCGCGGAGCGGTTCGAGCTCGAAGCCCGCTGCCGCCTCGGCGGCCAGGAGGTCCGGGTGCGCATCCGCTCGGGGGACCCCCTCCCCATGCCTGAAGCCCCGCCCGGGTACGACAGCGACCTGGAGGAGCGCTTCGCCCGCGAGTTCCTCGCCGCCACCCTCGACTGGGACCTTTTGCGCGAACCGGAGCCGGTCGAGACAGGGGGCACCCTCACCTTCCCCGACTTCGCCCTCATCCACCGCCGCGACCCCGCGCGCCGCTTCCTCCTGGAGATCGTCGGCTTCTGGACCCCCGATTACGTCCGCGCCAAGCTCGACCACCTCGCGCACATGAAGCGGGAGCCCTTCGTGCTCTGCATCGACCGCCGCCTCGACTGCGCCGCGGGCGACTTGCCCCGGCACGCGCGCCTCGTCCCCTTCAGCCGCAGGATCGACCCGCTCGCGGTGCTCGCGGCCATCGA
>JAFGSS010000133.1 GCA_016934555.1 Acidobacteriota bacterium
ACCGCGCCGCAAAATTCCCATTTTTCCCGCGAACTGTAGTAAAATCGCGAGCGCCATCGGGGGCCATCAACCCCGGACACCTTATCGGAATCACCAGCGACGGCTCCATCCGCGCCCCCCGGCGCAAAAGAGACTCCCTTTTCCCTCGGGGCGCGGGGGGACGGATCGGGAAGGAGTGGGACGATGTCCAACGGATATACCGGCAAGATACTGAAGGTCGACCTGACGACGGGCGAGATCGGCACCCTGGACAGCTCGAGGTACGAGGAGTTCGGGGGGGGCTACGGGATGGGGGCCGCCATCTTCTGGGACCTGGCGGTCGCCCCCGGCCGGTGGAACCTCACCGATCCGTACGACCCCAGAAACGTCCTCCCCATCATGGTCGGGCCCCTGGCCGGCACCGGCGTTCCGGGCGCAGGCAGAACGAGCGTGTGCGGGCTCTCCCCGGAGACCTACCCCACCGCCGAATTCTGGCGCTGCAATTTCGGCGGCCGCTTCGGCAACATGCTGAAGCACGCCGGTTGGGACGGGGTGGTGGTGACCGGAAGGGCCGACCGGCCGGTGTGGATCAACATCATCAACGACCGGGTGAAGATCGAGGACGCCAAGGAGCTCTGGGGGCTCGACACCTGGGAGACGCAGGACCGGATCACCCGGATGGTCGGGGGCCACACCCGTTTCGGGGAAGAGTGGCAGGAGATCGGGGGCGCCCCCGGCACCGCCCCCCCGCAGGTTCTCTGCATCGGCCCGGTGGGGGAAACCCGCTCCCGCCTGGCCGCCCTCGTCACCGGCAGCGGGGTCAGCGCGCGCGTCGGGGCCTTCGGCGCGGTCTTCGGGGCCAAGAACCTGAAGGCCGTCAGCGTCGCCGGTACCGGCGCCGTCGGGGTTGCCGATCCCGGGGCCATCGTCGAGGCCCGGCTGCACCAGATGCGGGCGGCCCGAGAAGCTCCCGGCGCCCTCGAGCCCGGCGCCGGGGCCGCCTGCTGCATGCCCTGCCTGCGCGCCGACCGGCGCCGCAGCAACTACTACGGGGGTGAAACGATGTGCGCCGACCAGGGTTGGCTCTTCGGCGCCTCCGCGCCGCAGGCGGCCGACCTGGCGAGCGAGGCCCTGATCAAATACGGCCTCAGCAGCTGGTCGGCCCATTTTCACGCATTCAAGGTCGACATCCCGGGCGCGCCGCCGATCTTCAAGGGGAAGGTGCCGACCGACTCCGGTCTGGGCTGGTACCTCGAGACGCTCCACGAACAGGGGGTGCTGGGGCCGGGAGGAAAGATCGATTCCGCCCCGCTCCCCGTGGGGCAGTGGGGGGATTTGAATTTCCGCCTGGCGCTGCTCGAAGCCATCGCCCGGCGCCAGGGGATCGGCGACGCCCTGGCCGAAGGGTGCTGCCGCGCGGCGGAGCGCTGGGGGCGGCTGGAAGAGGACCGGGAGAGCGGCGCCCTGCGCCTCCCGGCCTGGGGATCCACGAGCCACTGGACGATGCCCTGGGTGGAGTGGGCCTACGCCTACATCCTCGGGGCGGGCGACCCGGCCTGGCACGGGTTCATGGCCCCCGTCGGAACCCCGGCCGAGGGGGTCTCGATCGAACAGTCGCTGGAGGCGCTTGCGAAGAAGACCGTCCCCTACACCGGCGACATCTTCATGTTCAACTACGCGTGGAAGGGGGAGGAGGCGTGGAAGACCGGGATCTACTCCCCGCACAAGGCCAGACAGGTAGCCTGGAGCCGCCACTACTCCTCGTTCTGGAACGAGTCGATGGCATTCTGCGAGATGTTCCTCCCTGAATTGAGAGGCGACAGCCCCGATATCGAAATCCAGTACTACCGGGCCGTGACGGGAAAGCCGGACTCCTTCGCCGACACCATGCGCACGGGGCAGAAGATCTGGACCCTGGAGCGCGCCATCCGCGTGATGCACGGGAGGACGCGGGCCAAGGAGGATTTCTTCCCCTACATGTACCGGCCGGGGGCCTCGGGCATGGCCGTTTACGGCGGCGTGCCCATCTACGAAAACGGCAAGTGGCGCCATGACGCGGCCCCGGACATGCACCTGGACCGCGAGGGGGTGGATGACTTCAAGACCCACTTCTACGCCCTGGAAGGGTGGGACAAGGAGAACGGCTGGCCCACGCGCCGGACGCTCGAGGAGTTCGGCCTCAAGCGCGTGGCCGACACCCTGGCCGCCAAAGGCAGACTGGGAACATAGGGGACAGTCACCACTGTCCCCTCTTGTCTCGAAAAGGTGATTTGGGAACAGTGGGGACTGTCCCCCTTGATTTCCGTCCCGCTTGTTATACCATTATTGCAATTCGCCTTTCGGAAAACCCAGGAACGACAGCATGATGCCTGTCGGTGCAGTTAACAGAACCACATGACGCAGGTGGGACTGGGACAGTTCCCGATCCCCCCGGATATGAAATCAAGGCCCCGTCTTGTTGCTGATGCGGAAGGCCCGGTCGGCGGGCGCCTTCCGCTTCCTTTGAACACGCATCGTGCGGATCCCGCCGGTGGAGGGGAAGAAGGGTCCAGACACCACAAAGGAGGCTGTATGAGACAATGGATCGGTGCAGCATCGCTTCTGCTTCTGCTGGCAGGGCCTGTTGCCGCCCAGGATTTTCCCCGGGCGGAGGTCGCCGGCAGCTACCAGTTTCTCAGGATCAGCCAGGAGGATTTCGGCAAAATGCTCCACGGCTGGGGAGCCTCGGTCACGGGCAACTTCAACCGCTATTTCGGGATTGAGGCCGCCTTCACCGGGACCTACGGCGATTTCTACGACATCGACGGAGAACCCGACGACCCCGACATCGACGTGAACGCCCGGCTTCGCAATTACACCTTCCTGTTTGGCCCCCGGTTCGCAGCCCGGGGCGACAGGGTGACCGGGTTCGCCCACATGCTACTCGGCGGATTCCGCACTTCCATATCCGCCGCCGCTTCCGATCCCAACGCCTCCGAATCGATGAATGGTTTCGCGTGGGCCCTGGGAGGCGGCATCGACATCAACATCGTCGAGCACCTCGCCGTGCGCCCCGCCCAGCTCGACTACATGCGCTTTCACAGCGGCGACCTGGACAACAGCATGAACGGTTTCGGCTACTCGGCGGGCCTGGTACTGAAATTCTGATCGGGGGAGAGGGACGGTCACCACCGTCCCCCTCCACCAAACAGGCTGTCACGAATCGGTGATTTGGTGACGGTGGTGACCGTCCCCTATTCCTCCTCGTGCATCCAGCGCCGGAGCAGGGGCGAAAGGATGAAGCAGATGAGGGCGGAGACGATCGCCGTCAGGGCGATCTTTCCGAAAATGTCGCCGTAGAGCCCCACCGTCTCGATCGGGGGGGGGATGATCTGCACCTCCCCTTCCCCGTGGGAAACGCCCGTCAGCGAGGCGATCATTCCGGCCAGGTAGTTGGAAAAAGCTGTGGCCAGAAACCACGCGCCCATGACCGTACTCACCATCCGCGCCGGGGAGAGCTTCACCACCATCGACAGCCCCACGGGTGAGAGGCAGAGTTCTCCGGTGGTCTGGAACATGTAACCCAGGATCAGCCAGACCATGCTCACCATGCCGCGGCCGTCGGCGTGCGTGGCGCCGTACCAGAGGGCCAGAAAGCCGAAGCCGAGCTGCAGCAGCCCGAGCGAGAACTTGACCGGGGTGCTGGGGTCCCGGCCGCGGGCGGAGAGAAAGGCCCAGAGACCTGTAAACACCAGCCCGAACAGGAGAATGAAGATCGGGTTGACCGCCTGGAACAGGGACGCCGGGATCTCGGCCCCGCCCGTCCCCATCCCGATGTTCCCCTCGTCCACGCGCCAGTCCACCGTGTCGCGCCCCTCTTCCCTGGCCCGGGTGAGCGCGTCCAGGGCGAACATCTCCCCGCCGCTCGTGTAGCCCAGCTGCTCCTGGCTGAGCTTGAGGGGGAGCGTCTTCCCGACATCGCCGGAGGCGATGCTCCCCTCCTCGAACACCCGGTCGACGTTGCGGTCGGCGAAGTTGTTGAGCGAGCTTCCCGCCTGCTCGAAGAAGGCCCAGAAGAGCATGGAAAAGAACATCAGGATGAGGACGACGAACAGCCGGTGGCGCTCGATCTGCGCCGCCCGCAGCGCCTCGATGACGAGCCAGACGAAGGCGGCGAGGCCGAACAGGGTCAGCACCCAGCCGGCGATCTCGCTTCTGCGGATGAGCACGACCAGTACGGGGAGCGCCAGGACGATGCCGAGGTAGATGGCCAGGTCCTTGCGCAGAAAACCCCACATCTTCTCCCGGAGCGCCTCCGGCCGCTTCGGCCGCCCCGCTTCGTCCGGCAGCCCCCCGCGCCCCAGCGCCACGAAGGCGATGACGCCGGCGGCGACGAGCGCGAGCCCGATCAGGACGTTCACCGCGAGCTGGTAGGGGTTGTTCTGGAAAAACAGGAGCGCCACGCC
>JAFGSS010000022.1 GCA_016934555.1 Acidobacteriota bacterium
CTCATAGCCCAGTTTGCGCAGCGCTTTGCAGGCCTGTGTCCCGGAATAATCGAATTCGCACGCCTGACCGATGATGATGGGTCCGGATCCGATGATGAGGATTTTTTTGATGTCGTTGCGTTTCGGCATGAAAGCTCCTTGTATGAACGATCCTGGTCGGGCGCGGGCGGCGCCGGTGGTGCGTCTTCAGTCTTTCAAGGGGGAGAGGTGGGGGATACGCGGGCGAAGTATTCCCCGACCGCCTCGATCAGGGAGCGCACCGTGCTCTCTCCGGGAATGATGTCCGCGCGTTTTCCGCTCGCTTCCGCCTCTTTTCCCGTTACGGGGCCGATCACGGCGACGCGCGCTTCACACAGCAGCTTTCGTCCCTCGTCCTGCCCAAGAATTTCTATCATATTACGGACGGTGGACGCACTAGTGAAAACGAGCAGGTCGGGTGTTTTTTCGCGCAGCCGGGCGAGAGTTTCCGGCCCTGGTGCGGCGCGCAGGGTCCGGTAGCATGGAACCACGTCGACGCGGGCGCCGGCGCGGGTGAGGGCCTCGGGGAGGAATGCGCGCGCGCGCTCCGCGCGCGGGATCAAAATGCGGCGACCCCGGAGCCCGCGCTCCCCGCCGCAGTGCCGGACGAGGGCGTCGAACACCCCCTCGGCCACGAACTCCTCCGGCACCAGGTCGGGGCGGAAGCCGCCGGCGGCGGCTTCCGCGGCGGTTCCGGGGCCGATGGCGCAGACCAGGGGGCGTCGCCCGGCGGGCGGGAGTCCCGAAATCTCCCGGGCCCGGCGGAGGAAAAAGGTGACGCTGTAGGCGCTGGTAAAGACGATCCAGTCGTAACCGGGGAGGGCGCGGATGGCGGCGTCGAGGGGCCCGGGGTCCAGGACCTCGTGCGCCTCGATCGTGGAAAAGGGGAGTACCTCGGCGCCGAGGGCCTCGAGCCCCGCTTTCAGCGGTCCGAGGATCTTGGCGCTGGCGGCGACCAGGAGGGTCCTGCCCCTGAGCGGGTTTCGTGTCGTGGTCACGGCGTCCTCTTTGCTTTCGCCTTCACGCGCGAAAGTCCTCCAGAATCCGCCCCGCGCCGCGTGCCAGGATCCTCCCGGCAAGGAGTGCGGCCGCATCCGCGGCCGTCCGGGCGTCGGCGAACAGCCGCTCCCGCACCACGCTGCGGCCGTCGGGCGAAGCCACCAGGCCTTCGATTTCCAGCCCGCCGGCGAGCGGGCGGGCAAGGGCGGCGATCGGTACGTTGCACCCGCCCCCCATCCGCTCGAGGAATTCCCTTTCCGCGGAGACGGCCAGGGCTGTTTCCGGGTGATGGACGGCGGCGGCGAGGCGGGCGACCCGGGTGTCGCCGGCGCGGGTTTCCACGGCCAGCGCTCCCTGCCCGGGTGCGGGCAGCATCCGCCCGTAGTCGAACAGCAGGCCGATCTGGGAGGCGATCCCGAGCCGGCGCAGGCCGGCGGCAGCCAGCATCACGGCGTCGCACGTGCCCGTTCCGATTTTCCCGATCCGGGTTTCGATGTTGCCGCGCAGGTCCACGATCTCGAGATCGGGCCGGAGTGCCAGCAACTGGGCCTGGCGGCGAAAGCTCCCGGTCCCGATGCGGGCGCCCCGCGGCAGATGCTCGAGCTCGACCGGGCCGCGGGCCACCAGGGCGTCGCGGGGGTCTTCCCGCTCGGGAACGGCCGCGATGACGCACCCTTCGGCGATCAAAGTCGGCACGTCCTTCATGCTGTGAACCGCGAGATCGATCTCCCCCCGGATCAGGGCGTACTCGAGTTCCTTGACGAACACCCCGGCGGAGGGGACGGAGCGCAGCGAAGTGATCTTGTCCCGGTCGGCCGGGGTCCCGATGATGTCCACGCGGATTTCGGTTTCGGGGAAGCGCCTGAGGATGCGGTCCCTGACCCATTCCGTCTGGGCCAGCGCCAGGCGGCTGCCCCGCGTCCCGATCACGATCATGGTTTTCCCTTTCTCGGCTGCAGCAGCTGCTGCAGCAGTTCGGCCAGGGCCGTTTCGTTCCGGGAGCCGTCTCCGTGGCGCAGCTCCTCGAGCAGCGGGTGGGCGATCTTGGCCGCGACCCGCGACATCATCGATTCCAGCTCGCGCAGCTGCCGGGCGTCCCGGGCGCCCCCTTTTTTCAGGAAGCGCTCCAGTTCCGAGCGGCAGATGTCCTCGATCCGGCCCTGGACTTCCCGCACCATGGGGACGGCTTTGAGGGAACGGATCTTGTCGCTGAAGGCACGCACCTCCTGGTCCACGATCTTCTCCGCGGCGGCCGCGGCCCGGAGCCGCTCGCCGAGGTTGGCTTCCACGACGCTCGACAGGTCGTCGATGTCGTAACAGAAGACGTTTTCGATCGCGCCCACGCCGGGATCGACGTTGCGGGGGACCGAGATGTCGATGAAAATCATGGGGCCCTGCCTGCGCCGACGCATCGCCTCCTCGACCATCGGGGGGGGGATGAGGATCTCGGGCGCGCCGGTGGAGGTGATGACGATGTCGGCGCCGGCGAGCATCTCGCCCAGGCGGGAAAAATCGCCGGCGACGCCGTCGAAGCGCTCCGCCAGGGCGCGTGCGGCCTCCGCGCTGCGGTTGACGACCGAGATGCTCCCGACGCCCGATTCAGTCAGGTGGCGTACGGCCGTTTCCCCCATCTTCCCGGCTCCCACCACCAGGACGCGGCGGCCGGAGAGTTCCCCGAAGATCTTCCGGGCCAGTTCGACCGCGGCGCTGCTGGACGAGACCGGGTACTCCCCGATGCTGGTTTCGCTCCGGACCCTTTTCGCGGTCCTGAAGGCCGCCTGCAGGAGGTGATTGAGCCAGGGGCCCACGGAGCGGGCGTCGACGGCGGACGCGTAGCACGACTTGACCTGGCCCAGGATCTGGGGCTCCCCCAGGATCATGGAATCGAGGGAGCTGGCGACGCGGAAAACGTGCCGGACGGCGCTTTCGTCCTCGTAGCGGTAGAGAAGGGGGCGCAGTTCAGCCCGCGGGATCCCGCGCGAATCGGACAGCCAGGCCTCGATGGCATCCGGCCCGGAGGGCGCCCCGGCGACATGGGCGATGGCCTCGACGCGGTTGCAGGTGGAGAGGATCATTGCTTCCAGGATTCCGGGAATGCCCGACAGCTCCCGCATCCCCTCGGCCAGGCGTTCGGGGTCGAAGGCGGCCCTTTGCCTGGTATCCAGCGGTGCGGTTCGATGATTGAGGCCCACGACGACCAGATTGCTCATGCTGGATTGCTCATGCCAGATTGCACCCGCTGCGGCGTCCGCGCCTCGCGCCACGGACGGCGGCCGGTCCGGGACGATCACAGAAAGGCATGCAGCCCCCAATTCACGCCGAAAGTGACCAGGATCGACGCGAAACCCAGGATGCTGACGTAGGCCGCCCTTTTTGCGTGCCACCTGCCCGAAAGACGATAGTGTATCAGAAACAGATAAATGCACCAGGTGACCAGCGAAGCGGTTTCCTTGGGGTCCCAGTTCCAGAAACGCCCCCAGGCCTGCTCGGCCCAGATGGCGCCCGATATGATGGTCAGGCTCATGGCGGCGAAGCCGATATACAGAAACCGTCCCGACATCTCGTCGCAGGGCTGGAGCGGTGGAAGGTGGAAATAGAGAAAGCGGAAATTTTTACCTTTAAGTTCTTTTTCCTGAATGAGATAGAAAACAGCAAAGAGGAAGGTCAGGAAAAACGCCGCGTACGCCAGAAACGCGGTACCGGCGTGAAAATAGACCCATCCGCTCCGAAGCACCATCGGGCTGAAATGATTCTCCTCCCAGACCACCTGGGACAGGATGGTCAGGCCCGAAACCATCGGCAGCGTGAAGGCCCCCAAGGCGTTGATCCGGTAGCGACAGCTTGCCAGCATGAAGATGAGCGAAATGCACCAGGCGAAGAAACAGAGCGATTCCGGCAGGTTCGTGATGGGGAAGTGACGGCGCGTGAAGCCGATCCAGAAGAGGAACAGCGTGTGGCATACGAACGCGCCGGCTACCATCCCGAGCGCCAGCCGCCTGAAAACAGGACGCTTCTGGTAGAACCCGAACACCGAGTGGAGCAGGCCTACGAGGTACAGGGTCGCTGCGAGGGTCAGAATCCAGATCATAACTTTTGCCTAAGAAGTTCAAATTCTAGCATTTACGACAACCCAACGACAAGCCCCTATCGGGCCCCGGCCGGGTTTGCGGGGGAGGGAGGTTAAGGTAGGGCCGCCGGACGTCGTATGATATATTGGCAGGTTGCCATGCTTTAAGTCCGGGGAGCGAAAGTGGATTTTCTGGCTGATCTCGATGCGGGCGTCATCGCCATACAAATTGCCGTTCTGCTCTTTTCGCTCGGCCTGCA
>JAFGSS010000134.1 GCA_016934555.1 Acidobacteriota bacterium
AAAGACTGGGGCGCGACCACCTTCCCGCGGACGTCAGCGACGCGGTCGGCTTCGCCCGGGAGGAAGGGATGGCGGTGATGCTCGACCTGCTCCTGGGCGCCCCGGGGGAAACGCTGTGCGGGATCGAGCGGACGGTGGAGATGGTCCGCCGGGCGGGGGCGGACCTGGCGGGGGTCTCCCTGGGGGTGCGGATCTTCCCGGGGACGCCGCTGGCGGCGCAGCTGGGGCGGAACGACGGCGTGGAGCCGGAATTCTTCCTGGAGCCGACAATCGCCGGTTCCGTCTTCGAGCGGCTGGACACCCTCATCGGCGCCGACCCGAAGTTCCTGTTCTTTGACCCCTCGCGGCCGAAGCGGAACTACAACTACGATTCCAACGAACGCCTCGTCGAAGCGATCGGCAAGGGCTATCGCGGAGCCTTCTGGGATATCCTGCGGACATACACCGGCTGACGCGCCGTCGTCAGGGGTGGCCGTCGGAGAGGAAGCGCTCCACGTTGGCGCGGAGCCGGGCGACCTCGGCCGGGCTGAGCCAGGGGTTGGACAGGTGGCGCACGATCTCCTCCTCGGTCATGCCGAGGCGCCCCCCTTCCTCCACGGCGACGGCGTACCCCTCGATTTCGGTGGGGCGGTCGACGTAGTGCAGGCTGCGGTCCCACAGGTCCTTTCCCTCGTAGAACTGGCGCAGGTGGGTCAGCTCGTGCGCCAGGTCGAGGTAGAGGTCGAGAGCGCTCCCGGAGCGGTAGTAGGACTCGAACAGCGCGATGGCCGGCAGCTCGATATCCACGAAGCAGAACCCCTCTTCCTGCCGAATGTCGACCCGCGCCCGGTCGAGGAGCGGGCCGATGGGCGTGGCCGGCGTCCCGATCCGCCGGGCGACCGGGCTCTCCTCGAACCTCGGCAGCAGGGTGCGGTAGGGGTGGAGGCCACAGGCCAGGTCGCGGACCACTCGGGCGTATTCGGGCAGTTCGATCCTCATGTTCCGATTGTGCCAGATTCCGCTCCGCACTTCGAGCCCAACCGGCGGCCCTAACCGGCGGCCCCGACCGGCGGCCCCGACCGGATGTCCCCAAGGAGTGCGGAGGTCCCGGCCCCGTAATGGTACAATCGGGTCATGACAAAAAATCAGACCGTGGCCTCTCCGGAGGCCCTGTTCGGGTTCGCCATGCGCGCCCGCATTCTCCTGGTCGGCAGGGACAATATCGCGCGCGCCAAGGGGCGGCTCCACTTCGTGCTGGTCACCGAGGACCTCTCCGAAAACAGCCGTGACGAGATCCTCGAGGACTTCCGCCATTACCCCGTCGTCGCCTGCTACACCTCCGCGGAACTGGAGAAGCTCCTGGGGGTGCGCAACACCAAGGTCGTCGGATTCAAGAAATCGACCCTGGCGCAGTCGATCTACCTGGCGCTCAAGGAGCACCGGATCCACACCCCGGCATGAGGGGCAAAAACCGAGGGTACGAATTCCGCCGGCGCCTGGGGCCCGAAGCCGCCGGTGTCCCCCTCCTCGAATATCTCGGGCGCCACTACCCCGGAACCGCTCAAAATGAGTGGCTCGACCGCATCGGTGCGGGCAGGGTACTCCTTGACGGCGTCCCGGCCTCGACGGCCACCCTCCTCGCGCCGGGGCGGGAGCTGACCTGGTCCCGCCCCCCCTGGGAGGAGCCCGAGGTGCCGCTCGACTACGCCATCCTCCACCTGGACGCGCACCTGCTCGCCGTGGCCAAGCCTGCGGGGCTGCCGACGATGCCCGGGGGCGGCCTCTTCCTGGAGCACACGCTGCTCGCGCTGGTGCGCCGGCAGTTCCCCCATGCGAACCCGCTCCACCGGCTGGGGCGGGGGACCTCGGGGGTGGTGCTCTTCGCCCTGACGACGGAGGCGTTCGCCCGCGTCTCCGCCCTATGGGGGGGAGGACGGATGCTCAAGCTCTACCGCACCCTGGCCTCGGGCCAACCCGACAAGGACATGTTCGACATCGACGTCCCGATCGGCCCCGTCCCCCATGCGCTCCTCGGCTCGGTCCATGCCGCGCACCCGGCAGGGAAGCGGGCCCACAGCCGGGTCCGGGTCCTCGAGCGCCGCGCAGGCTCCACCCTGGTCGAGGTCGAGATCACGACCGGCCGCCCGCACCAGATCCGCATCCACCTGGCCGCGGCCGGCCACCCGCTCGTGGGCGACCCCCTCTACGGTCCCGGCGGCGTCCCCCCCGAAGGCTGCCGCGCCCTCCCCGGCGACCTCGGCTACCACCTCCACCACCTTACCTTGGCCTTCCCCCACCCCGCCGACGCCCGCCGCATCGAAATTACCTGCGCCCCGCCCCCCCTGCTCCGCCTCGGCTGACCCGCCCCCTTCCTTTACCCCCCGTCGTCCCCCCGCCCCCCGCCCCCAGTCCCCCCAGTCTCCCCAGCCCCCCCCTCCATCCCCCCTCCACCCGGGCCCGCCTTTCCCCCCGGCTCCGCTTTCCCCTTGCAAACCCCGCCCCGATCCCCTATCTTTTTCTATCGTGGGACAGGCGCACCCCGGACCCCGTGCCCGGAGCCGCCCGACCGACGCCGATTGCCTCCAGCGGCAGTCGAGTACCGCAGCAAAAGAGTGGGGCTGTAGCTCAGCTGGGAGAGTGCCTGACTGGCAGTCAGGAGGTCACGAGTTCGATCCTCGTCAGCTCCACCAAAATCCCTTTCAAA
>JAFGSS010000135.1 GCA_016934555.1 Acidobacteriota bacterium
GACCCTGCCGGGCAGCGGCGCTCGAACATGTGCGCCTCGTACTCGTCGCGGAACCACTCGAGCGTCGACAGCACCGGGTTCGGCGCGCTCTGCCCCAGGCCGCACAGGCTGGTCGCCTTGATGGTTTCGGCCAGCCGCTTCAGCTGCATGATGCCCTGCATCCTCAAGAGCGGGTCGAGATCGCTTTCCTTGTGCCGCGGGCGCGTCACCGCCTCGAGAATCTCCAGCATCCGCCGCGTCCCTTCGCGGCAGGGGATGCATTTGCCGCAACTCTCGGACTGGATGAATTCCATGAAGTACTTGGCGAAATCGACCATGCAGGTGGACTCGTCGACCACGACGAGGCCCCCCGACCCCATGATGGTGCCGAAGGCCTTCAGTTCCTCGTAATCCGTGCGCAGGTCGAGATGGGCCTCGGGAACGCATCCGCCCGAGGGCCCGCCGATCTGCACCGCCTTGCACCGCTTCCGGTTCGGGATGCCTCCGCCGATGGTGTAGACCACCTCGCGCAGCGTCGTCCCCATGGGCACCTCGACCAGGCCGGTCCGCCGTACCATCCCGGAGAGGGCGAACACCTTGGTCCCCTTGCTCCCCTTGGTTCCCATCGCCGCGTACCACTCCGCCCCCCGGTCCATGATGACGGGGAGGTTGCTGAGGGTCTCGACGTTGTTGATCACCGTGGGCTTCCCGAACAGCCCCTGCACGGCGGGGAAAGGGGGCCGGGGGCGCGGCATTCCGCGCCTCCCCTCGATGGAGTGGATCAGGGCCGTCTCCTCTCCGCAGACGAAGGCCCCGGCCCCCATCTTGAGCCGGATGGAAAGGTCGACGCCGCTGTCGAGGATGTTGGCGCCGATCAGCCCGGCGCCCTCCGCCTGCGCGAACGCCTCGTTGAGGCGCTGGATCGCCAGCGGGTATTCCGCCCGGATGTAGACGTAGGCCCTGGTCGCACCGATGGCGTAGGCCGCGATCAGCATCCCTTCCAGGAGCCGGTGCGGGTCGCTTTCGCATACGGCGCGGTCCATGAAGGCGCCCGGGTCCCCCTCATCGGCGTTGCAGATCAGGTATTTCTGGTCCGCGGCCGCACTGCGGGCGAACTTCCACTTCATCCCGGTCAGAAACCCGCCGCCCCCGCGCCCCCGGAGCCCGCTCCGGAGCACCTGGTCGATCACTTCCTCCGGCGTCATGCCGCGCAGGATGCGCGCAATCGCGCTGTATCCCCCGTGGGCGATATACTCGTTGATGTTGCCGGGGTCGATGATGCCGCTCGCGGGGAGCACAACGCGCACCTGGCCCGCGAGAAAGGGATGGTCCTCGAGGTAGCGCACCCCGTCCCAGGGCTCGGCGCCGCGGGTGCGGTACTGGCCGAGCGCCAGGTCCCCGGGCACCCGGTTGTCGAACAGGACAGCCTCGAGCAGCGCGTCGACCCGGTCGGCGGTCACGGAACCGAAGCTGACACGGCATTTCCCGGGCAGCTGGATGTCGACGATCGGCTCGTCGGAGCACATCCCGTTGCAGCCGACCTCGACGACCTCGCCCTTTGTACCCCGCCGCTCCAGGAATTCCTTCGCCGCGGCGATGGTCCGCGCCGCACCCGCCCCCAAACCGCAGGTCCCCGCGCCGATGTAAAGGACCGGGTGCGCGACCCGCTCGCGCCTGAGCGAGGCCAGCAGCGGCTCGAGCGTCCCGGCCTCCCGGGCGCCGGCGAACGGTTCCGACTTGAGGTCGCCCAGCAGGCTCTCGGAGATTTCACGGAAACCGACCCAGCATTTTCCCGCCGGCGCCAACGTCCTGTCGAAGGAATTAAGGCTCATTTTTGGACTCCGTTTCTCTGCATTCCTGGATGATTTTGACCAGCTTCTGAGGGGTGACCTTCGCGTAAAACTCGCCGTTGAGGTTCATGACCGGGGAGAGTCCGCACGCTCCCATGCAGGCCACCGTTTCCAGGCTAAACAACCGGTCGCGCGAAGTCTGTCCCGCCTTGAGCTTCAGCATCTTTTCGGCCATTTCCAGCACCCGGTTGGATCCCTTGACATGGCACGCAGTCCCCCGGCAGATCGTGAAGTGATACTTGCCGCGGGGCTGGAACCGGAACTGGTTGTAGAATGTCGCCACCCCGTAGATCTTCGTGGCCGGCAGGTTCAGGTGTTTGCCGATCCGGGCCACCGCTTCACGCGAGAGGTACCCCTGGTTTTCCTGAACCTCCTGCAGGATGGGAATAAGGGCGTCCCTGCCCGCCCGCGGGAATTTTTTCAGGACCGATTCCACGTCGTTCATGATTCGCTCTCCTTATTGGCAGACGGCGCCTCATCCGACGGCGTCCCGCCTGCCGACGCCTTGTCAAGCGGCGTTCCGGCCGGCAACACCGCCCGTTCCGTTTTCAGGGACTGGCGCGCAAAAAAAGCCACTCTGTCCAGAGACATGGCCAGGTCGATGTTCTCCACGTAAACCCCCGCGGGCACCTCGAGCGGGGTACGGGCGAAATTCAGGATGCCCCGGATCCCCGCGGCGACGAAGACGTCAGCCACGTATTGGGCTTCAGCGTCGGGCACCGCAAGGATGCCCACACTGATCCCCTCCCGGCGGATCACCTCTCCGGCGCTGTCGATCGAGTAGCACCGGCACCCGTAAATCAGCCGGTCGAACTTTTCCGGGTCGGCCTCGAAGCTGGCCGTGACATGGAGGTTCGGCCGGCGGCCGGTGAAGAATTTCAGCAGCGCAAGACCGATGTTGCCCATCCCCGCAATGGCCGCGCGCTGCTCGCTTGAGGGGAAAACGTAGGCCTCGATGCACTCGACGAGCCGCCGCACCTCGTACCCCCGCGCCGGGGTGCCGCTGTAACCGAGAACCATGATATCCCGGCGGACCTGGGCTGCCGTCACCTGCGCTTTGGCCGCAAGGAGGTGGGAGTACGCGTACGTCTGCCCTTCGGCTTCGAGGTCTCTAAGCGCTCTCCAGTAATGAGTTAGGCGCCCTATGGTCCGATATGAGGCCCTGTTCAATTCATCTCTCCGTTATTTCTTTCGCATTGTGATTTGTTTCACATGGAATGTCAAGCAAAAACTCCTCAACGGGCGAATTCCAGGGATGCCGCGCCCGATCCGTCCTATTCCGAGAGCCGGATCCGGTGGGTTTGGAGGGTCCGGGCCGTAGCCCGGTCCAGGTTCGCCGCCGCCGCGGCGAGGTCCGCGCGGGCGCGCACCTCCCGGCTCCGGGCCGCGATAAAGGCCGACTGGCGCTCGAAAACCAGGAACATGGTGGAGGTGCCGGCCTCGAACTGTCGCTGTTCGCTGTCGTATTGATCCCCGGCGGCACGGCGCGCGACAAGGGCCGCGTCGTACCGGACCTCGGCCGCGCTGCACTGCTCGAGCGCGTTGCGGACATCGGCCTTCACGTACATCTCCACCTGCCGGCGCAGGAGCTCGAGGCGCCTCCCTTCGGCCCGGGAGGCGGCCGCGTTCCCTGCCGCCGCGCGGTTGCGCAGCGGGAGCGAAATCTGGATCCCCACCTTGGCGGTGGGGTAGCGTCCGTCCCAGATATTGGTGAGCGACTGGCTGTTCCCTCCCAGCAGGTGCTCCGGGACCGACCCCACCGGAAAGTCGCCGAAGGGGTTCGCCGCCTGGCGGCTTCCGGCCAGACCCGAGGCCGCGAAGGTGGCGACGGCGTCGACCTGCGGCTTCTTCTGGTCCTGCCAGTAGCGCGTATCGATGGCGTTGATGGCGATCCGGAGGGCGCTCTCCGTCAGTTCGGGCCGCCCGGCCAGTGCCTGCCGGAGCGCCTCGGAGGGGTCGGGCGGCCTGAAGTCCGCCGCGGGGGGTGTTTCCGGAACCAGGGCCCTCTCCCACAGGGGATCCTCCGGACCGGACGCGATCATCTGCTTCAGGTTGTTTTCCGCGGCCGTCAGAGCCTGTTGCGCGGCGGCCAGCCCCTGCAGGAAGGTCGCCACCTGGGTCTCGGCGGCGACCACTTCGATCGGCGCCAGGATCCCCTGCTCCGCCTGGCGGCGGTTGCTCTCGTATTGCGCCCGTGCCAGCTCGACCGCCTCGCGCTGCACCTCCAGGTTCTGCCGGGCGTAGGCGAGTTCCCAGTAGAGCTCGACCCCCCGGGTCACCCGCTCGATTACCTGCTGCCGCAGCTGTTCCCCGTCCAGTTCCCGGTTGCGGCGGGCCACCAAGAGGGCGCGCCGGCCGGAATCGATGCGCAGGCCGCGCCACAGGGGCTGGCTGTAATTGAAGGTCAACGACGAAGGGTACTGCGGGTTGAGCTGGCTGAACAGGCTGTCGCTCTCCTCCCGGGAGTCGGAGAAAACCAGGCTGTAGGTCGAACCGAGCCACGGCAGGTTCCCGCTGATCTTCGGATTGAACGACAGTTCCTTGTTGACCAGCCGGCCGCTCGACGATCCGCCGATGGCCGAGGCGATCGGCATCGTCGTCTTGGACTTCGAGGCTTCGAAGCTGAGAACCGGGTCGAAATGCCCCTTGGCGGTCTCGATTTCGTACCCGGCGCTCTCGAGCGCGATGCGGGAGATGGCGAGTTCGGGATCGTTGGCCAGGACCCACTCGATCACCTGTCCCAGGGCTACCTGAAGCTCCCCCTCTATCCCGATGCGGGGGCGCATCGGGTCCTCTCCGGGCGCCTGGGCCGCCGCGGCGGGCCGGGGAAAGGAGGAGAGGACCAGAACCGCCGCGACCAGAACGGCCGCCGCCGCTTTCGCCGCCCGCCGTGAAGGCCAGCGGATGAAACGGCGGGAGCGGAACCAGAGCCCGAGGTCCTCCCAGAGCGAGTAGAAGACCGGGACCGCCAGGAGCGTCAGGCCGAGGCAGAGCGTCTGCCCGCCCGCCACCATCCACCCGATGGAGTGGTTGGTGCCGGCCCCCGCCCCGCGCGACAGCAGCAGGGGGATCATGCCGCACACCAGGGCCATCGTGGTCATCAAAATCGGCCGGAGCCGGTCCCGGTTGGCCTGGATGATGGCCTCGTAGCGCTTCATCCCCGCGGCGCGCAGGCCGTTGGTATGGTCGATCTGGAGGATGGCGTTCTTCTTCACGATGCCGAAGAGCAGCAGCAGCCCCAGCCCCGACATGATGGTGATGTCCTGCCCGGTCACGAGCATCGCGAAGAGCCCGAACGGCACCGCCAGCGGCAGCGTGATCAGGATCGTCACGGGATGGATGAACGATTCGAATTGCGCGGCCAGGGCGATGTACATGAAGATGAAGGCCAGAGCGAACGCCACCGCGAAGTTGTAACCCGCCTTCCCCATCTCCCCCGTCATCCCCGTCGCGCCCCCCGTGTAGCCCGGCTCCATGTCGAGTTCTTTGATGAAATTCTCGAAGCCCGCCACGGCGGTGGACTGGGAGCCTCCCGGCTTGAGGTTGCCGGAGATCTCCACGATCCGCTGCCGGTTGAGCCGCTCGATGGCCGAGGGTCCGGAACTCTCTCGCGCGCGCACGACCTCCCTGAGCCCGACCGACCCGGAGGAGGAAGCCACCGCGAGCTTTTCCAGGCCTTCGACGCTCCCGCGGAAACGCCCCTCGGCCTGCACCACGACGTCGTACTGTTCCTCCCCGGCGTTGAAAGTGCCCACGGTCTGGCCCGCCACCAGCGTATTGAGCGCCTGCTGGACTCCCTGGACCGAAACCCCCAGGTCGGCCGCCCGCTCCCGGTCGATATCCAGCCGCACCTCCGGCTTGCCCGAACGCACCGAGCTGTCGATGTCGGCGAGGTCCGGGATGGTCCGGGCCCGGGCCACCAGCCGGTCGGAATATTCCGACAACCTGGCGATGTCGGGCCCCTGCAGGTAGTACTGGACGTCGCTCATCCCGCCCGGGCCGATCCCGCTCGAAGCGGCCACGGAGATGAACACCTCCTCCTCGTGGTTTTGGAGCATTTCCCGGACCCGGGTGGCCATGTCGTTGGACGATTCGTCACGATCCCCGATATCCACCAGCTTGACGTAAATGGAAGACTCGTTGGCACCCCCCCCCGAGTCCCCGCCCACGGTGTTCAGCGTGTGGGTCACCCCCTCGAGCCCGCGCACGTGCCGGGCGATGTCCTCGGAATAGCGCGTGGTTTCGGCGAGCGAACTCCCTTCGGGGAGGCGGATGTTGATGTTGAACTGCGACTGGTCGTCGCGGACGAACATGTTTTTGCCGCTCAGCATGAAGAGCGGGACGATCGAGAGCATCACCCCGACGCAGGCGAGGACGACGGTCTTGCGGTGGGCCATCGCCCAGACCAGCGCCCGGGTGTAGGCGGCGTCGAGAAAGCGGAAGAACTTCCTGTCCTTCGACCGGCGTCCCGTCCCCTCTGCCGGCGGGTGCACGAAGCGCGAACAGAGCATGGGGGTGAGCGTGAAGGACACCAGCATGGAGACCACCACGGCCCCGGCGCAGGTGAACCCGAAGGCGCTCATGAAGCGCCCCGTCATCCCCCCCATGAACCCGACCGGGACAAAGACGGCCAGGAGCGAGACCGTCGTCGCCAGCACCGCGAGCCCGATCTCCTTGGTGCCGCGCTCGGCCGCCTCGAACGCCCCCATCTTCTTCTCCTCCATGTACCGGTAGATGTTCTCCAGCACGATGATGGCGTCGTCGACCACGACGCCCACCATCAGGGTCAGGGCGAGCATGGTGATCTGGTTCATGGTGTAATCGAAGATGGCCATCACCGAGAAGGCGGAGATGATCGAAACCGGGATCGCGATGGCGGCGATCAGGGTCGTGCGCCAGTTGGCGAGAAAGAAGTAGAGCACGATGCAGGCCAGCAGGCTCCCCTCGAACAGGTGGTTGCGGATGTTGTTGATGGCCGCCTGGACGAAGATCGACTGGTCGCTGATGATTTCGACGTTCACGTCTCTGGGCAGGGTCGGCCGCACCTGTTCGAGCCGGCGCTTGACCGCTTCGGCGACCTCCACGGTGTTGGTCCCCGACTGCTTGTACACCGCCAGCTGCACGGCCGGGTTGCCGTTGAGACGCACGGCCGTCTTCGGCTCCTCGCTCGAATCCTCGGCCCGCCCGATGTCGCGCACCCTGACGCTGTAGCCGCCGCGGTCCGCGACCGCGATGTCGTTGAACCCGGCCGGGTCGGTGATCTTGCCCGAGGTGCGGATCGTGAAATCCCTGGCACCCGAACGGAGGCTGCCGCCCGGCATCTCCATGTTCTGGCTGCGCACCGCCGCGATCACCTCGGTGACCGTCAGGTTATAGGCGCGCAGGCGGTCGGGGTCCAGGACGATGCGGATTTCCCGGTTGGCCCCCCCCTGGATTTGGACCTGCCCGACCCCGTCGGCGTTTTCGAGCTTCTGCTTGAGCAGCTTGTCGGCGATCAGGGTGACGTCGCGGGTGGAGCGGGGGGCGCTGACGGCGATCTGCAGCACGCTGGAGGCGTCGGGGTCCATCTTGGACACCACCGGGACCTCGGCGCTCGCCGGCATTTCGTTGATGATCTGGTTGATCTTGTTCTGCACCTCCTGGGCGGCGACGTTGCCGTCCTTGGACAGGGCGAACTCGATCCGGACCAGGCTCATCCCCTCCGAGGAGGTGGAGCTGAGCTCATCCAGCCCGCTGATGCTGTTGACCGCGTCCTCGATCTTCTTGGTGATCTCGTTTTCGACCTCTTCCGGCGAGGCTCCGGGGTTGACGACCGTGACCATCACGAAGGGGGCGTCGATCTTGGGCATCCGGTCCACGCCGAGCGAGAAGTAGGTGAAGATGCCCGACACGATGAACGCGAGGATCAGCATCGTCGCGAAAACCGGACGCTTGATGCAGAGTCTGGCAAGGGAGTGCATGACTGAAGTCCTTTATGGACGGGTGGAGACGGGGGCGCCGTCGTACAGGTCCGTCTGGTTTGAGAGAACCACCGTTTCGCCGCCTTCGAGCCCGCTGAGAACCCGCACCTGGTCGCCGTCGGAGTCCCCGCGCAGCACCACCCTCAGGCGCGCGACCCCGTCCGCGACGATATAGACGTGGCTGGCGTCGGTCGTGTTGTCGTAAAACACGGCCTGCGCCGGGACGAAGACCGCCCGCTCCGTCCCCGGCAGCATCACCCTGGCGCTCGCGAACATGCCCGGCCGGAGTTCGGCCCGGGGGTTGTCGAACCGGGCCTCGGTGATGAAGATGCGTGAGACGGAGTCGACGGCGGGCACGACGGCGCTGACCCGGCCGGCGAAATCCCGCTGCGGGTAGGCGGCCACGCGCGCGGTCACCCCCATGCCGGCCTCGACGAGGGCCGCCTGCTGTTCGGGGATCTCGAGCCGGAGTTTGACGCGCGCGATCCTCACGAGGGTGGCCACCTTGTTGCCGGTCCCGAGCCACTGCCCGACGGCCGTAGGCCGGTCGGTGACGTAGCCGTCGAACGGCGCACGGATGGAGGTATCCTCCAGGTTCTTCCGGGCCTGGGCCTCCTGGGACTCCGCCGCGGCCAGGGCCGCGCGGGCGGCCTCGATCGCGCCGAAGTTCTGCCGCGCCGCGTTGAGCTGGCCCTCGTACTGCCTGCGGGCGGAGTTCGCCGCGGCGTCGGCCGTCTCCTGCTGGGTCCGGAATTTTTCAAAGCTGCTCTGGGAAACGTCCCCGCTCCGGACCAGGTTTTCGTAGCGCCGCGCGTCGGCGGCGGCCAGCCGGGCCGACGCCATGGCCGATTCGTAGGCCGCCCTCGAGGAGGACACCTCCGGGACCGACTCGGGATCGAACGCGCCCGACCCGCTGTGGCCGACCCGCGACTCGGCCTGCCGCAGCATGAATTTCGCCTGTTCCAGGGCGGCGCGCGCCTGCTCGAGCCGGAGCTCGGCCTCGCGCTCGTCGAGCCGGCAGATCACCTCGCCTTTTTTCACGAAATCACCCACGTCCACCGGGGTGGCGGCCACCCGCCCCCCCGCGGCCGGGGCGAGGTCGGAAGTCTCCTCGGCGATGAAGGAGCCGTTGGCGCCGAAGGAGGAGGCCACCTCCCTCACGAGCGCCTTGCCGACGGCGTATTCGGCCTCCGGGGCGGAAACCGCTTCCGCCTTGCGGGCGGGGGCCTGCGGACCGGAGCATGCGGACAACGACAGCACAACCATGGACAGGAAGATGGGGATTCGTGACATGTTCAGCTCTTCGCCTTTCTGTGGCTTGGGTTTGCACCCCTGGGCCCTTTGCGGCCGGCAAGCGCCGGGACCGGGGCCTTGCGGATGCCCCCGAGCAGGATCCGGGCGAACTGCCGCGCCAGGTCCTCGTCGGGAACGTGCAGGACCGGCGCGTTCATGATCCGGGTGATCTGCCCGTACTGGTGCGCCAGGGCCCCGAGCGCGATCAGGATGGTGTGCGGATCGCCTTCAATCAGCGCGCCCTCGCGCTGCCGGCGCCGGATATAGGCCACCAGCTTCTCGAAGGTGGCGGCGTACTGCTCCTTCATCCGGGCCAGCCCCTGTTCGTGCCCCTCCAGGGCGGCGAACAGGATGACGCGCTGCAGGGCGGTGTCCTTGACGTAGGCCTCGAGGATGCGCCGGATGAAAAGGACCGCCAGGCCCTCGTCGTCGCTCCTCTCCATGCAGCCCTGGAGTTCCTCCCGCCACGAGTCCCCGTCGCCGGTGTCGAAGTGGAGTTCCAGCACCGCGCTGTAGAGCGCCTCCTTGGAAGGGAAATGCTGGAAGATGATGGCCTCGGTCACCCCCGCGGCGGCGGCGATTTCCCGGGTGGTCGCGCCCTTGAACCCCTTGCGGGAAAAAACGCCCAGCGCGGCCTCGAGCAGCTGCTGCTGGCGGTCGGGTGCGGACATTCGCTGGGGCGCCGGGCGCGGGTCGTTCATAGGGGACCAATATTAAGTAAGCGCTCACTTACCTGTCAATACCTATCTTACGCCCCGGCCCGTCCCCCCGTTACATACCCTGCGCCCGCCGCCGGGTCAGCAGGGAAAGATCACGCGGAACTCGCTCCCCTCCCCCGGGCTGCTCCGGACAGCCAGGCGTCCGCCGGCGCGCTCCACCAGCCGCTTGACGATCGCCAGCCCGAGACCGTTTCCCTCGACCCCGCGGGTCTCAGTCCGCTTTTCCCGGAAAAATTCCTCCCCGAGCCGGGGGAGGTTGCCGGGTTCGATCCCGATGCCGGTATCACGCACGGCGATCTCCAGCCCCTCCCCCGAACGGACGGCCTGGACCGTAACACTCCCCGAGGCCCGGTTGTACTTCACTGCGTTTCCCACCAGGTTCGTCAACAGCGTGCGCAGGTCGTCGGCCGGGATCGTGCAGGGGGGAAGTTCGGGCGCGAGATCGACCTCGATGCCGACCGACCGGGCGGCCGCCCGGTCGCGCCAGAGCTCGACCACCTCGCCGACGACCGTCGGGGTGTCGGCGGGAGCGTCGGGTTGCCGGGGGGCGCCCTCGTGTTCGATGCGCGAGAGCGACAGCAGGTCGGAAATGAGTTCCCCGAGGCCGTCGATCCGTTCGTCGGCCCGGTCCAGGAAGGAGAGGTAGGACCCGAGGTCGTCCCCCAGGCTGCGGTCCCGCATCACCTCGACAATCGACTTCAGGGCCCCGAGCGGGGCGCGCAGTTCATGGACCAGGGTGCGGGTGAAGCGCGCCTTTTCCAGGGCCATCCGCCGCACCGAGGAGATGTCCACCGCGGTCACGATGCGCCCGAGCAGGGCGCCTTCGTCGTCGTAGAAGCCGCTCGCGGTCACGAACAGGCGCTGCTCGCCCCGCTCCGCTTCGAAAACCGCCGGCGCGGGATTCTGCGGGTCGAGCGCGGCCACGGCGGGGGCCAGCACGCCACCGGCGAGCGCCGGCCCCACCTGCCGTCCCAGGAGGTCCCCGGCCGCCGCGCCCAGCATCTCCTCCATCGCACGATTGGCCAGGACGATCTCCCCCTCCCGGTTGACGGCCAGCACCCCGTCACGGAGGCTCGCTACGAGCGAGTGGGTCTGGCTCTTCTCCGAGGCCAATTCGCGCAGGCTGGCCGCGTGGGCCGCGCGCAGCTCGCCGGCCTCGTCGCGCAGCTTCTTGTAGCCGAGCAGGGTATCGACCGCCCCGAGCAGGTCGTCCGGGGAAAAGGGCTTGGGGAGGAAGACGTCGACCCCCTGCCGGGTAGCGAAGACGGCCGTTTCGATGTTGGCGTAGGCCGTGATCATGCACGTCATCACTTCCGGGCACCTCTGGCGGATCGACCGCAGCAGCGTCAGGCCGTCCACGTCCGGCAGCCGGTAGTCGATCAGGGCGACATCGTAGGACCCCAGAGAAAGGAGTTCCTGCGCCCGGCGCCCGCAGTCGGCGGTGTCCACCTCATACCCTTCCAGGGTTAAAATCTCGCATACGCCCGAAAGGATCCCGGGCTCGTCGTCCACCACGAGAATGCGCGCGGCCACAGGTCACCTCCCCCCGGCCGGTTCGTCCGGGCCGCCGAGCCGCTCCCGGACCACGGCCAGGAGGCGGTGGGCGCTGACGGGCTTGTCGAGGAAGTCGTCGAGGTGCGACCACTCCCGGAGCGCCTCGCGCTCCCGGGCGAAACCGATCCCCGTCTCCGAGGCGACGCCCGAGAGCATCACCAGCGGGGTGCCGCGGAAGCGCTCCTCGCGCCGGATGCGGCGCGCCAGCCGGAACCCGCTGTCGGTGTGCTCCATCATGAGGTCGACGAGGATCAGGTCGGGCGTTTCCTCCCGCAGCAGCTCGAGCGCGGCGTCGGTCCCACCGGCCGTGAGCACCGTGTACCCCCGGGCGCTGAAGAACGCCTTCTGCGCCTCGAGGAAAACGGGATCGTCGTCGATGAAGAGCAGCGTGTGTTTCCCGGTGTCCGCTTTCAGTCCGTTCATGGCGTCATGCTCCTTGTCTGCCGCGCCTGGCTCGCGGGCAGTTCGATGAAAAATGTAGCCCCTTCCCCCGGCGCCGACTCGAACCATATCGATCCGTGGTGCATCTTGACGATGCCGTAGGTGATGGCCAGGCCGAGGCCCGTGCCCCGGCCGATGCTCTTGGTCGTGAAAAAGGGCTGGAATATGCGGTCGTGGTCTTCGGCGGGGATGCCGCAGCCGTCGTCCCGGACCGCCAGCCGGACCCGGTCCCGGGCGCCCGCCCATTCGAGCGAAAGCGTCACGTTCCCGCCGCGGTCGCCCAGCGCCTCGATCCCGTTCCGCGCCAGGTTCACGAGGACCTGCGTCATCTGGTCGGAATCGATGTCGGCCTCGATCGGTTCGGGGACCGGTTCCAGGGACAGGCGCACGCCGGCGCGCCCCAGGGCCGCGGCGTCGAAGGACTTTTCGAGCACCCCCTCCACGAAAGTGTCCAGCCGGCAGGAGGAGAACCGCACGCGGTTCTGGCGGGCGAAATCGAGCAGGCCCGCCAC
Organism: Acidobacteriota bacterium; assembly: GCA_016934555.1. GTDB lineage: Bacteria > Acidobacteriota > UBA6911 > UBA6911 > UBA6911 > UBA6911. Next base: position 12,309 of record JAFGSS010000135.1, read on the forward strand.
GATCCTCTTGCAGCGCTGGGTCTCCTTCTGCACCAGGTCGATGTCTTTGGCCACCGCCGCCCCGCCCCCCACCTTGCGCTCGATGAGGCCGGCGTAGAGGAGGATGGTCCCCAGGGGGTTGTTCAGTTCATGGGCGATCCCCGCGGCCAACTGCCCGAGCGAGGCCAGCTTTTCGGTGCTCACCAGCTGGCGGTGGATTTCGCGCAGGTCCCGCCAGGGCACGTGCAGCTCGTGGCACACCCGCTCGGCCTGGTCGATCAGGAAGGGGAGGCACATCGCCTCCTCGGCCAGCCCGTTGACCACGGCCGCCGCCTTGGCCCTGCACGTGGGATAGCCGCAGGCGCCGCAGTTCAGTTCATCCTCGGGCGTGAACTTGTTCGTGCGCGCCAGGATGTTGCGGATCTCCTCCTCGGTCGGCTCCTCGAGGCGCCGGTCGTCGGGGGTGAAATCCCGCCCGAGGATTTCCGCGGCCGGGGCCTCCACCGCCCCGGCCCGCCCCAACCGCGCGAAGTCGCAGATGCTGGCCCGCCGCCGGTGCCTCGCCTCGGAGCGCGACATACCCGGCCCCTCGTGGCAGCCGTGGCACATCAGGGCTTCCACCAGGCGCGGACGGATCCCGCCCGACTCCATGTCGGCGAGCACCTCGTCGGTCTCGCGCCGCCCGGTGGCCACGATGAAGCGCCCGTCGAGCGGGTCGGATTCCAGGCCGGCGCTGATCAGCAGCCCCCCGACCAGGGGGAAGGCGCGGCCGGGGCCCGCCTGCGGGGGGTCGGCCGCCGACGGCGCCGCGCTTTCGGGTTCGATGCCCCGCTGCGCGAACAGGCGCCGGATTTCCGTGAAGGTCAGGACCTCGTCGACCACCCGGGGCAGGAGCGGATCCCTCGCCTCCACCTTCTTGGCGATGCAGGGGCCGATGAAGACGCAGCGCACCCCTTCGCCATAGATTTCGTGCACCTCCTCGGCGATGGCGATCATGGGGGAGACGATCGGGGCCAGCCGGGGGACCAGGTCGGGGTGATATTTCCGGATGCGCTCGACGATGGCGGGGCACGCCGTGGCGATCCAGGACCCTTCGGGGTCCCGGCCGAGCAGTTCCTCGTAGGCGGCCGAGACCCGGTCCGCCCCCCTGGCCACTTCGACGACATAGCGGAACCCGGCGGCACGCAGGGCCCCCACCACCCGGCCCGGGTCGACCCCGGCGAACTCGGCCGGATAGGAGGGGGCCACGAGCGCCGCCACGGGGACCGGCCCCGACAGCAGGGCGTTCGTCAGCTCCACGCCCGACACGTAGGTCTTGGCGTTCTGGCTGCACACGGTCGTGCAGCGTCCGCAGGCGATGCACCGTTCGGCCACAACCGACGCCTGCCCGTCGACGATGCGGATCGCCTTCACGGGGCAGGAGCGGACGCAGGTATAGCACCGGCGGCAGTTCTGTTTGATGGTCTCGATGGCGGCGAACATGATTTCGCTCCCTTCCCGCGATGTGGCGCCTTGCTAGGGTCGCTCGCTTCGGTCGGTGTAGCCCCGGTGGAGCCACTGATGGCTCTTCCGGCTCCCGGCCTCGCCGAAGACCTCCTCGTACAGGCGGATCACCGCCCGGTTTTCGTGGGCCCCCTGCAGTTTCTCCCTCCGGTCCGCGTCGCGGATCTTGACGCGCAGCGCCTTCAGGCCCCCTTCGGAAACCGACCGGGGCTGCCCCCCCCCGCCGATGCAGCCGCCCGGGCAGCTCATGACCTCGACGAAATCGAGTGGCAGCGTTCCCGCCTCGACCTGCTCCAGCAGCGCGCGCGCGGCCCCGAGTCCGCTGACCACCGCGCAGCGCAGTTCCCGTCCGCCCAGGGTGACGGTAAAGGTCCGGAGCCGTTCATCCCCCTGGAGCGGCGTCAGCACCGACGGGCTCAGTTTTCCGGATTCCCCCTTGAGGTGGGCGGCCGTCCGGAGCGCCGATTCCAGCACGCCCCCGCTCCCCCCGAACAGGCGGCCGCCGCCGCTGGCCTCGGCGAAAGGCTCGTCGAGCTCCGCGGGCTCCAGGTCCGCATCGAACCGCAGGCCGAATTTCTCCAGGAGCGGGCCGAGCTCCCGTGTCGTGAGCACCGCGTCGAGGTCCCCGACCTCCACGGCCTCGTACTTCTTCGCCGTGCAGGGCATGACGGCGACCGAAAACAAGCGCCGTCCCGGTTCCGCCGACCGCTTCCTGATGAGGGTGGCCGCCATCTGCTGCGGCGACTTGCAGGTCGAGAGGTTCCCGATGAAGCGCGGACGGTGCAGCTCCACGAACCGGACCCAGGAGGGGCAGCAGCTGGTGAACATCGGGAACGGCCCCCCCTGCTCCAGGCGGTCGAGAAACTCGTGGGCCTCTTCCATGACCGTGAGATCGGCCGTGAACGCCGTGTCGTAGACCGCGTCGAAACCGATCCGCCGCAGCGCCCCGCTGAGCAGCCCGAGCGCTTCGGGAACACCCCGCAGCCCGAGCTCCGCGGCCAGCGTGGCGGGAACGGCCGGAGCGATCTGGGCGACCACCCGGGTCCCGGGATCCGCCAGCGCGTCGACCAGGCCGGCGAACGCGCTCTTCTCCCTGAGGGCCCCGGTAGGGCAGACCCTCACGCACTGTCCGCAGAACACGCAGTCGGAAACATCCAGGCCCGAGTCCGCCCCCGGCCGGATAAAGGTGCCAAACCCCCGGCCCGTGTAGTCGATGGCGCCGATCCCCTGCACGTCGTGGCACACCGTCACGCAGCGCCCGCACAGCACGCACTTGTTGGGATCGCGCACGATGGCGGGGGAGGAAACGTCGACCGGGTGTCCCTTGGACCCTCCGCCGTAGCGGCGCCCGCGGATGTCCATACCGGCGGCCAGGCGGGAAAGCTCGCAGTCCCCCGAGCGTTCGCAGTACAGGCAGTCGTCCGGGTGGCTGGCCAGCATCAGTTCCACTATATTGCGCCGGATGCGCAGGACCCGCGGGGAATGGGTCCGGACGGAAAGCCCCTCCCGGACCTTCATCGTGCAGCTCGTCTCGAGCCGCGCTTGCCCCTCCACCTCCACCAGGCACACCCTGCACGAGGCATGCGGCACGGAGGAGTTCTCCATGGCGCACAGGTGGGGGATCTGGATGCCTGCCCGGGAGGCGGCAGCCAGCACCGTTTCCCCCTCGTGACACGCCACCGTTCTTCCGTTGATCTCGATATTCACAGTGTCACCTCCCGCCACGGCGCCGTTTCGATGGCGTCCTTCGGACAGACCGGGACGCAGGCGCCGCAGCCGATGCAGCGATCCTCGATGATGTAATGGGCCTGCTTGCGCTCGCCGACGATGGCCCCCTGAGGGCATTCCTTGCGGCAGATCCCGCACCCGATGCAGAGGGCGTTGTCGATCGCAAAGGTGCGCAGGCCTTCACAAGCCCCCGCGGGGCAGCGGTGCTCGTGGAGGTGCGCCTCGTACTCGTCGCGGAAGTAGCGCAGGGTCGAGAGCACGGGGTTGGCCGCCGTCTGGCCGAGCCCGCACAGCGACCCCTCCCGGATCGTTTCCGCCAGTTCCTCGGCCGCCATCAGCCCCCGGAAGCGCAGCAGCCGCTCCATTTCGCTGTCGACCGGCTTCCGGCAGAGGGCCTCGAGGATCTCGTACAGGCGCGTGGTCCCCTCGCGGCAGGGGGTGCACTTGCCGCACGATTCCGACCGGATGAAGTCCATGAAGTACTTGGCCACGTCCACCATGCAGGAGCGTTCGTCCATGACGACCAGGCCTCCCGACCCCATGATGGCCCCCCGCTCCTGCAGCGCGCGGTAGTCGACCGGAACGTCGAGCCGGTCGGCCGGGAGGCATCCGCCGCTCGGCCCCCCGATCTGCACCGCCTTGAGGCGGTGGCCCGGCAGGGCGCCTCCCCCGATCTCCTCCACGATTTCGCGGAGGGGCATGCCGATCGGAACCTCGACCAGGCCGCTCGAACGCACGGCGCCCGACAGGGCGAAGACCTTCGTGCCCGAGTCGCCCGCGCCGACGCCGGAAAACCACTCCGGACCCCTTTCCAGGATGGGGGGGACGTTGGCCAGCGTCTCGACGTTGTTGAGGACGGTGGGTTTGCCGTAGAGCCCCTTCTCGGCGGGATACGGGGGGCGGGGGCGCGGCATGCCGCGCCGCCCCTCGATGCTGTGGATGATGGCCGTCTCTTCGCCGCAGACGAAGGCTCCCGCCCCCGGCTTGATCTGCACATCAAAGGAGAACTGGCTGTCGAGGATGTTATCCCCCAGCAGCCCCGCCTCCCGGAGCGCCGCGATGGCCGCCTCCAGCCGCTCGATGGCCAGCGGGTACTCGGCGCGGCAGTAGATGTACCCCTTGCGCGCCCCGATGGCGTAGGCCGCGATCTGGAGTCCCTCCAGCACGCGGAACGGGTCCCCCTCGAGCACGGCCCGGTCCATGAAGGCACCGGGGTCCCCCTCGTCCGCGTTGCAGATGACGTACTTCTCGGCGCTCGCCTGGTCATGGGCGATGCGCCATTTGCGGCCCGTCAGGAACCCCGCCCCCCCCCGCCCGCGCAGCCCCGAAGCGATCAGGGCGTCGCAGACTTCCGCGGGCGTCATGGCGGAAAGCGCGCGGCTGAGGCCGCCGAACGCCCCCCATGCGAGCGCCGCGTCGAGCGACACGGGATCGATGATGCCGCAGTTGGCCAGCACCACCTTCTGCTGGCGGGCGAAGAAGGGGATCCGGCCGATCTCCGGCAGGGCGGCCAGGGGCCCCGCCGTCTCGTCGTGCCGGCCCAGGGCGAGTGGGTGGTCCAGTCTGCCCCGCAGCAGCACGTCGCCCAGCAGGCCGTCGACATTTTCGCGCGTCACCCCCGCGTAGGCGATGCGGGGGCTGCCGGGAAGGGCGATGTCGACGAACACCTCCTTCTGGCAGTAACCGATGCAGCCGACATCCACGATGGCGGCATCCAGGCGGTTTTCCTTCAGAAAGGCCTCGATCCGTTTCCGGATCGCTCCGGCGCCGTTGGCGAGCCCGCAGGTGCCCATGCCGAGGAAGATCAGGATCCCCTCCCCCCCCCGGCGGGCGCGGGCGAGCCGATCGGCACGCAACTGACGGCACCCGGCGCTGTCGTGACACAGCGGGCCCTTTTCGACGCACGCCACGGCGTTCACGCAGGGAGAGGAGGGCCGGTGCCGACAGGCGTCGCAACAGGGCTGCAAAAGTTCGCTCTTGTTCATAATCACCTCGAAAGATCGTCGATCATCCCGTCCAGCTTTTCCTCGTCCACGTTGCCGTGGAATTCGCCGTCGACCCGCACCACGGTCGCGATCGAACAGGCGCCGAGGCAGGCCGGGGTCAGCAGTGTGAAACGACCGTCGCGGGAGTTCCCGTTCTTCTGCAGCTTGAGCCTCCGGCGCAGGTGGTCGCACAACCTGCCGCTCCCGCGCACATGGCAGGCGGTGCCGCGGCAGATCTCGATCACGTGCTCGCCCAGCGGGTCGAGCCGGAACTGATTATAAAAAGTGGCAACGCCGTAGACGGTGCTGCGCGGTACCTTGAGCGCGCGGGCGATTCCGGCTATGGCCGGGTCCGTGACATACCCGAACTCCTTCTGAGCCGCCTGAAGGAGCGGGATAAGGCTCGAGGGGCTCAACTCCCCCTGCCGGTCGATGATCTCGGCTATGGTCTGCATATCTCCTCCTTCCGGTCGCCCGGGATCAAGCGAGCAGCCGGCGGACGGCTTCGTCGATGTCCGCGAGTGCAGCGGGCTTTTTGATGAACTCCGTCGCCGGCCAGTCGCGCCCCATGACGAATTCGAACGATCCCGATTTGCTTTCGAGGTAATCGGTGAACCCGGAGAGGATGATGATGGGGATTTCTCCCTTCTCCTTGTCTGCCTTGAGCTTATAGGCCAGGTTGAAGCCGTCGGCATCGCTGTCCATCATGATGTCGAGGAGGATGATGTCGGGCCGGGCGTTTTCGATCTCCGTCATCCCGTCCGCGCCGCTGTGGGCCATGCGCACGCCGAATCCCCGCGCTTCGAAGTAGGCTTTCAGCGATTGGGTGAGATCCCTGTCGTCGTCGATAACGAGAATGTCTTTTCTCTCCATGATCTCTCTCCTTCTGTCAAAATGCCCGTTATATTTACCACTCAGACTGCCCTGTTACCAGGTTCACTGTGTAAGTTTTCACAATTATTTTCAAAAATTTTTCCCTTATTCCTCTTCCACCCGGTTTTTCACCAGAAACGAAAGCTTTTCGAGCTTGGCCGAGAGATCCTCCATCTCCACATGCACTCCGGGCGGCACCCGGATGATGGCCGGGACAAAGGAGAGAAAGGATTGCACTCCGGCCGCGACGAAGCGGTCCACGATGCTCTGAAGCCCCTGGGGCTGACAGGCGAGGATTGCGATGTCGACCGGGTGCCCGGCCAGGACCGCCTCCGCCTCGGCGATGTCGAAGCAGCGGCGCCCGGCGATCACCCTCCCGATCTTGGCGGGGTCGCTGTCGAAAACCACCTCCAGTGAAAAGCCACGCTCGATGAAGCCGCCGTAGGCCAAAAGCGTGCGCCCGAGGTTGCCGACCCCCACCAGGGCCACCGGCTGGATCTCCGAGGTCCCGAGCAAGCCGGAGAGCACGGTGATCAGGTGCTGGACGTTGTATCCCCGGGAAATGTTTCCGAAGGAGCCGAACAGGGACAGGTCCCGCCGGAGCTGGGCCGGGGTCACCGAGACATATTCGGCCAGCTGGTGTGAATAGACGTACTGTGCCCCCTGCCCTTGCAGGTCCTCCAGGACCCGCCGGTAGGTCGAAAGCCTCTCAATCGTCTGAAGCGCGATGCGCCGGCCGCCGAATTGGGCGGAAGGCGCGGTCTCGACCTGCTTTCGGATCGATTTCATCGGTGCTCTCTCCTTCCACTGTTACTGTGTACTCATTCACAAGCTTTGTCAAGAATTTTTCTCTTTTTTTCCTGCACCCGGAGCCTGCACTTTTTGTTTTCCCGTCCCTTGGGAGGGGCTATGGTCGTGCGGTCCCTGATCCCAAGGAAAGGCGGGTGTCCATGCATCGATCGTGGAACCTTCTTTTTGTCCTTCTGCTCCTTCTCATGGCCGCCGGCTGCCGGATTCAGGGCCGCCGATCCCATGCCGGGGTCCCGGTTCCCGTGGCCCCGGTGGGGGGCGTCACCCGCCCCGGTCCCGCCCTCAGTCGATGACGAGCCAGCGGAACCAGATCGGGTGGTGCTCCCGGTACCACTCGAGCACCTCGCGGATGCGCCGCTGCTTGTCCGCCGGGAGCACCGCCTCGTCGATGCGGGAGAAGCGGACGCGGATGCGCCCGTCCTCGAGGTAGTCGAGGGCCTCCGAGCAGAGCGTCTGGAGCTCGTTCCGGATCCTCCCCGAGTCGGAGATCTTCACCGGCCGGGTGCGGAAATCCTCGCCGTAGTAGAAGCGGTCGAGGAGCGGGGAGAAAACCAGCCGGCTCTTCTCGAGCGATTCCTCCAGCCGCAGCCGCAGCGTGACGCGCACGATCCCCTCCCGGGACAGGGCCGAGGTGGCCACCCGGTACGCCCCGGGCCCCACGCACTCGACCCCGTCGGTGCCGCTGTAGGGGTCGGGCAGCATGTGGCCGGCGACGGCCAGGAGGTTCCACTCCTTGAGCGGAAAGAAGTCGTCGATGGCCACGGCCGAATCCCGGAGCGGCATGCGGGTCTCGCGCGCCCGCTTCATGTCCTCGAGATAGGAGGCGACCAGGCCGTCCCCGGGTTCCAGGCCCAAAACCGCGGCCAGCCGCCGCCGGCAGTCCCCGTCGGCGGGGTCGATCCCCATGACTTCGCGCTCCCGGTCCCAGCCGACCTTGAAGCGGGAGGTGAAGACCGACATCGAGGTCCGGGTGCCGAGAACAGGGTCGAGGCTCGAGGCCTGGACCGCCTCCGCCGTGCCCGCGTACCCGTCGAGGATGAAAAGATGGATCCGGCCCTCGGCGTCCCGCCAGGGCCCGATGGAGCGGGCCGGGGCGTAGGTACCGGAGCTCGTGAAGACCCGCCCGCCTGTGGGCAGCTCCCAGCCGTCCTCGACCAGGTGCGCCCCCAGCGCCCGCCACTCCTCCCAGAGCGAACGGAGGCGCCCTTCCCGGGCCTTGCCCGTCAAGGTCCACACGTGGATGTTCGCGCTCTCGATGCCGGGGTAGGTTTCCGCGATGGCCTCGTAGACCAGGGCCCGGGGGGTGCGGTAGGAAATCAGCCGGGACCGGAGCGCCGCCGTGTCGTGGACCACGCGCGGGAGCGCCAGGGTCCCCATGTACCCTTCGTAGGGCCGGGCGACGACCAGGGGCTGGTCGTACAGGTGCAGGACCGTCATCGGCCCCGTGGGCGCCCCTTCGGCGAAGCGGGAGGTGTTCTCCAGCGTATCGATGGCGGCCCCCCAGACGGTCAGGCCGGCGGCGCGCACGTCGTCCCAGAAGCGCCCCCAGCCGTAGCCGCCGTCGTTGAGCAGCCGCCGCACGAGTCGGTCGAGCTTCAGGGCCACCATCGGGCGGGCATAAACCCGGCCGAACCCGAGAAGGGGGTTGGACCCCTGTTCGGGCGTCTCCCCGGCCTTGGGCATCAGCCCCTCCCCCATGCTGACCAGCAGCGCGTGGTTTTCCGGAAGGCCCCGGGAGAGATACCAGAGGGCTTCGCTGAGCGCGTAGGCGCTCTGCGCATCGGCGTCCTTCTTGATGCGGTTGACCTCCCCCTTCGTCTTCCCCCTTCCTTCCCCGTACCGCCCGAAAAGCCTCGTTCCCAGGGCCGTGACGGCCGCCGCCATGATGAAGGAGCGCCGGAGCCCGTCCCCGACAAAGAACCTCTCCCCGCGCCCGGAGCCGGGGTGGAGGCACTCCTCGTCGACGTCCTCCAGCCACAGATGGAACCTCCCCAGGATCGGCCGGGTGTCGAAAGCCCACTGGGCGATCCGGTCGCGCCGCGCGTTCTGCATGCGTCACCTCGCTTCGGGTCGTATCGTCCGATACTGCGTATTATAGCCCTTTCGGGCCCTGCCGGAAGCGTTCTCGACCCCGCCCGCCGATTGCGCTTGCACCGCCCGCCGGGGATCCGGCACAATGGATGCATTGCAGACCCCGCTTCCTGAAAGGGACACACCCATGGGCAGACGCCCCCCCTCCATGTCGCGCAAGGAATTCTTGAAGAAATCGTCGTCCGCCCTCCTCGCCGCGGGCTTCGTAGGCTCGGAAGCCTCCGGGGCGGACACGCCCCGGGGCGCACGGCCGGAGACGCGCTCCCTGGGACGCACCGGCCTCAGGATTTTCCCCATCGGCTTCGGCGCCACCCGCACCATGGAACCGTCGCTGGTGCGGGCGGCGGCCGAGGCGGGCATGAATTTTTTTGACACCGGCCGCTCGTATTCCGGCGGCCGCAACGAGGAGATGGTGGGAGAAGCGCTTGCGGGACGCCGCCGGGAAGTGGTCGTGCAATCCAAGCTGGAGCTCCGTCTCCCGCCGGGGAGCGGCGCCGGCCCGGCACCCGCCGAACTCCGGCGCGTCACGGGGGAAATGGGCCGGTCGCTCGAGGCCAGCCTGAAGGCCCTCCGCACCGACTGCATCGACATCCTGCTGATCCATAACGCCACCGACCCGGAGCTGGCCCACCACGAGGCGGTACGCGCCTTCTTCGCGGGGGCGAAGGAGGCGGGGAAGATCCGGGCCCACGGCTTCTCCTCGCACGGCAACCAGATCGCGATGCTGCGGGCGGCGGCGCGGGAAAATTTCTACGACGTCGTCATGATCCCCTACAATCACAAGGGTTCCTACGTGCACTCCAATTCCGGACGCTCCGATGCGTGGAACCAGGCGGAGCTGGAAGCGGCGATGGGACAGGCGCGGGAACGGGGCATCGGGGTGGTGGCCATGAAGACCTGTTCCGGGGGCCCCCGCCCCCCCGCGGGGGGCGGCAAGCCCGATTTCACCAGCGCGCTGCGCTGGATCCTCGAGCGGGGGCGCGTCGACGGCATGGCCGTCGCCATGGCTAATTTCCAGCAGATCCGCGAGGATCTCGTGGCCTGTACCTAGGGAGATACCGCAATGAAACAAGAGACCCGCCTCCAGCGTCGCGAATTTCTCCGCTGCTCCGCGGCCGCCGTGGTGGCCGGGCTGGGCGGAAGCCTCCCCCGCCCCGCCCGGGCCCAGGCATCGATCGAGGAGGCGGCCGACGCGGTCGGCCGCCTCCCGCGCACGAAACTGGGCAAGGGCGGCCGCGAGGTCTCGGTCCTCTTCGGGTACGCCGGCATGCCGCCGCCGCTCGTCGAGGCCGCCGTCCGGTGCGGCATGAACTATTGGCACATGGCCAACCGCTGGGGAGATGCGGGGGTCCCGCCCGCCATCCTCAAAAACCGGGAAGCCCACTACTGCCAGGTCACGGTGGACCGCGTCGGCGGCAATCACGAAAGCGGCCGCATCGACGAGGAGGCCCATTACGCCTTCGTGCGCGAAAGCCTGGACAGGACCGGGCTCAGGTATTTCGACGACATGCAGCTGCACTTCGGCTACCACAGTGCCGCCGAGCTCAAGGCCGACCGGGGTTTCGTCCGCGCCTTCGAACGGCTCAAAAAGGAGGGCCGGGTGCGCCACCTCTGCCTGTCCCAGCACGGCTACGCCGGGAACTCCCGCGTCCCGGGCGGGGAGAGCGCGGCCGAGGTGCTTTCCGCCGTCATGCGTGACGGCGTCTACGAGCACGCCCAGCTCATGTATTCCTACGGCGAGGACCCGGCCACGACCCGTTTTCTCGAGGCGGCCCGCAAAAAGGGCTTCGGCACCACGGCCATGAAGACCTCCCGCGGCATCGGCAGGATGAGGGAAGACCCGGAATTCATGCGCCGCCTCCCGGAGGGCACCACCCCCCATAACGCGCTGACCCGCTGGCTGACCACCGGGTCGAACGTCGATACCGCCGTCATCCGCGTCCGGAACCTGGAGGAATTCGTCGATACCTACTCCGGTGCCGGCCGCCCGCTCCGGGCGGCCGACCTGCGGGCGCTCGAGCTCATGACGGCCCGCGCGGACCGGACCGCCTGCCGGTTGTGCACCGAGTGCCAGCCCCATTGCCCCGAGCGGGTGCCCATCGCCGAGATTCTCCGTTTCGCCCGCTACGCCTTGGACGACCGCGATCTCGACTCCGCGCGGGAACTTTACTCGGGCCTGGAGCGCCGGGCGGACGCCTGCGTCGGCTGCCGCACCTGCATGGGCCACTGCCCGCAGGGGCTGGAAATCCCCGCGACCCTCGCCCAGGCCCACGCGCTTCTGCGCGGGGCGTAGGAGAGGCGCGGGGCCGGGGGCGCCGGAGGGCGCGGCGTGCCGTAGTGCTTGACCGCGCGCTTCCTCCTGTGCCATAAATCAGGAATGCGGCCAAGGCCCGGCCCTGACCCGGCCCTGGCCGCGAGGCACCCACATCCGTCACCAAAGGAGCTTGACCCCATGGCATCCCCGAAAAATCTGAGCAGAAGGCATTTTCTTTCCGGAAGCGCCCTGGCCGTGGCGCCGATCGCGCTTTCCGGCCTCGGCGCCGGCCGGGCCCTGGCCCAGGGCGCGAAACCGCAGCCGAAGGGAAAAATCCTCCGGCGCAAGCTGGGGCGCACCGGCATCGAGCTGCCGATCGTGAGCATGGGCGTGATGAACGCGGACAACCCCGCGGTCGTTCAGCAGTCCTATGAAATCGGCGTCCGCCTCTTCGACACCGCCATGGGGTACCAGGCGGGACGCAACGAGGAGATGATCGGGACGGTCATCAAAAACCTCGGGGTGCGCAAAAACGTCACCATCCAGACGAAGATCCGGGTGCCGCGCGTCGGACCCGACGTCCCGGCGGACGAGGTCGCCGCCCGGCTGCGGGCCGATTTCGACGGCTGTCTCAAGCGGCTGCAGAGCGACTACGTGGACATCCTCCTGCTGCACGGACCGAGCGTGGCTGAAATGAACCACCCGGGGGTCCGCAAGGCCCTCGCCGAGGCCAAGTCCTCGCGCCGGGCGCGCTTCGTGGGAGTGTCGACCCACTCGGCGCAGGCCGACATCCTCAACGACGCCGCCAAGACCGGGTTTTACGACACCGTCACCGTTTCGGTCAACTTCACCCAGGCGAACGACTCAGCCTTGCTCGGCGCCATCAGCAAAGCGGCCGCGGCCGGCGTCGGCGTCATCGCCATGAAGACCCAGGCTTCGGGCCGGCGGGGGTTGCAACCCGGGCCGCCCGTCAACCAGACCGCCGCCCTGAAATGGGTCCTGCGGCACGAGGAGATCACCACCGCCATCCCGGGGTACACCAATTTCGCCCACATGACCGAGGATTTCTCCGTCGCCTACGGGCTGGAGTACAACGAAGAGGAGCGGAAATTCCTGGCGGAGAAGAACCTGCAGGCGGAAATGGCCTACTGCCAGCAGTGCAGCCAATGCGTACCGACCTGCCCCCGGGCGGTGGACATCCCCACCCTCATGCGTACCCACATGTACGCCGCGCGCTACGGCAACTTCCTCCACGCGCGGGCCACCCTGGACGAAATCGGGGGGAGCGGCCGCCTGGCATCCTGCGGCGACTGCGCAGAGTGCCTCGCCCGCTGCGCGAACCATGTCCACATCGCGGACAACATCCGCGACCTGAAATCGATGTACCTGTAAAAACCTATTTCGCGCGGAGGCAGGCCGCGGCCTGCCCGAGCGCGACATCGGTCGACGGGCCGCCGAGGGCGATCGCGATCCTGCCGCCGCTTCGCAGCGCGGCCATGGGGCCGTAATAGGCGTCGGTGCCGACAAACCCGCCGTTCCCCGGGGAGGACACCTCCCGGAGCACCTCTCCCCCGCCGGCGGTGAAGATGCGGTATTTATCCAGGGCCTCCCGGGCCGCCGCCTCGTCCCCCGGAGAGAGCACCACCACCCGGGTCTCCCCGCCCCCGCTCCGGTACCTGGCCTCGAAAGCATCCCTCAGATAAGTCTGCCCCAGCACGTCGGCCGGAAGAAAACGGATCGAATGCGGGACCAGGTCTTTCTCCGGGAAGAGCGCCACCTCGGGCGGAAGGCCGCCGGGAGCCCCTATCCTCTCCGCCAGGCGGAGGGCGAACTTTTCCATTTCCCGCTTGAGCTCCTCCGACTCCTCGTAGACCACCATCTTCGCATAATAGGGGCCGGTCCAGAAATTGAGCCCCGTCTCCCCGATGTAGCCCTCGGCCCCGATCGGCCGGAAATCGGCGTCGGACTGCAGCTCGGACCGGTAGATGCCGAACCCGTTGCGCGCGTCCTCCATCCGGTAGAGTTCGAGCAATATCGGCGAGGGTTGCGCCGGGTTGCGGTACTCCGCCGCCGCCACCTGCCGGAACCCGTAGACGAAATAGCTCTCCGCGGCGCCGTTGATCAGCTCGAACAGGTCGTCCTCGCCGAAGAACCGCACCTCCCCCTCGCGCACCCACCCGGCGATCCCGGGGTCCGCGGGGACCAGGTCGAGCATCTCCGCGGCGTCCGCCGGGGCGGCGACCTCCGCCGGTTTTTCCGGAGCCTTGTCCTTCCTGGAACAGGAAGCCAGCATCCCGGTCGCAAGCATGATTCCCAGAGCCAGAACGTTCAGCCGCCTCATAGCCGTCTCCCCCATCGGGCCGCGCCGCGGACCGCGCCCCTGAATCGATTCCCGGACGGACCCGTCCCGTCCCCCCCCGCGCTCGCCTTTAATACTAACGGCTTCCCCCGGGCGGGGGCAATGGTTTCCCGCATCCCGCAGCCGTTCTCCCGATCGTACGCAGAGCGACTGAAGCGGATCCCTTTCGGAGCCGCTTGACGTTATATACCACATTGTGGTACATAACGGCGTGGCGCCCGCCCCGCAGGCGGGCGGCGGCAGGGCGCTAACGGGAGCGAAGAGGGGGACATGGATCAGGCGCAGTTTTCGCGGGCCCGGGCGGCACTGGGCAAAACCCAGGCCCGGATGGCCGAACTCCTGCAGACGTCGCTCAAGGCTGTCCAGAGCTACGAGCAGGGGTGGCGGACCATCCCCGCCCACGCCGAAAAGCAGGTCCTCTTTCTGCTCGCACTCAAGGCCGGGAACACGAGGGGAAAAGAGTGCTGGACCGTGCTCCGCTGCCCGCCCGAAAGGAGGCGGCGCTGCCCCGCCTGGGAACTGAAGGCCGGCCGTTTCTGCTGGTTCGTCAACGGCACCCTCTGCGGCGGAAAGGCGCAGGCGAGCTGGCGGGAAAAGATGAAGATCTGCGGGTCGTGCCGGGTAATGGAGTCCCTGGCCAAATTCCGGTGACCCGTCCCGATCCCCCGCCGCGGGGGTCGTTCTCACTGGAAGGAGACGTCGATGGCCAAGATATTCGAGGACAACTCCCGTTCGATAGGCAATACCCCCCTGGTCAGGCTCCACCGCGTCTCGGCGGGGCTCGGCGCCGTGGTCCTGGCGAAAATCGAGGGGCGCAACCCCGCCTACTCGGTCAAATGCCGCATCGGCGCCGCCATGATCTGGGACGCCGAGCGCAAGGGGATCCTCGGGCCGGGATCGGACAAAGTCACCATCGTGGAGCCGACCAGCGGCAACACGGGGATCGCCCTGGCCTTCGTCGCCGCCTCCCGCGGGTATCCGCTCCTGCTGACCATGCCCGAGACGATGTCGCTGGAACGGCGCCGCCTGCTCCGGGCCTTCGGCGCCGACCTCGTCCTGACCGAGGGGCCCCGGGGAATGCCGGGGGCCATAGCCCGGGCCGAGGAGATCGTCGCTTCCGATCCGAGGAAATACTGGATGCCGCAACAGTTCACCAACCCCGCCAACCCGGAGATCCATTTCCAGACCACGGGGCCCGAGATCTGGAACGACACCGACGGCCGGACCGACATCCTCGTGTGCGGGGTGGGGACGGGGGGCACCATCACCGGCGTGAGCCGCTATTTCAAGCTGGCCCGCAACCGCCCGCTCTGGAGCGTGGCGGTGGAACCGGCCGAGTCCCCCGTGCTCACCGCCGTCCGCGCCGGGGAGGCGCCCAGGCCGGGACCCCACAAGATCCAGGGGATCGGGGCCGGTTTCGTCCCCGGGGTGCTCGATCTCGGGCTCGTGGACGAAGTGCAGCGGGTGACGAGCGATGAGGCCGTCGACATGGCCCGCCGCCTCCACCGCGAGGAGGGAATCACCGCGGGCATCTCCTCCGGCGCCGCGGTGGCGGCCGCCCTTGCGGTCGCGGCGCGCCCCGAACACGCCGGGAAACAGGTCGTCGTCATCCTCCCCGACGCCGGGGACCGGTATCACTCCTCGATCCTGTTCGAGGGGATCCCCGTCTGAGCGCGGAGGAACCCGGCCGGCATCAGGGGCCGGGGAGCAGGTAGATGTTGGCGCCCGCGCGCGCGTACCCTTCGCCCGCGGTCCGGATGTCCAGGGCGACCGTGGCGGCGTCGTCGGCGAACGGCTCCGCGCCCGGGGCCGATTCGCGGTAGAAGAGCTTCAGGTAGGTGCGGCACCGGTCGCAGCACTCGGCCTTCACCCCGGCGGCGCCCCCCTCCAGAGCGAGGTACGTCATCGCCTCGGTGGACCCACAGGCGGAGCAGCAGAGGCGGGGCAGGTACCACTCCGTCGCGCACAGGCTGCAGACGAGATGGCGCACCCCGATGTCGCCCGCCACCACGCCCGCCACCGGGGCCGAAGCGCATACGGGGCAGCAGTCCCTCGCCCCCTTCCCTTCCGGGATTCCCACGCCGCCGGCGCGCGCCGTCCAGACGGCCTGCAGCGCCGCGCCGATGAAGGGGGCATGGGGGAGGTCCGCCCCGGCGTAGTCTCCCGCCAGGATGCGGTCGGCCGCCGCCTCCAGTTCCTCCCCGGAAAAACCGCCCAGCCGCCCGACCGCCTCCCGCGCCTCGGCCGGAAGCGGCACCCGCCCCATGGCGCCGAGAATCGTTTCCAGCGCCCCGCGCCACCCCGCTTCCGCGCCTGCCGCGAGGGCCTCTCCCTGCGCCTCGGCGAGCGCGGCGCAGGCCCGAAGATACTCCCCGAGCGCGCTTCCGTGCGCCAGTTCCCGGAAGCGCTCCGCGCGCGCCGCGAAAACCGCCTCCGCGTCGGGAAGTCGCACCTCGACGACGTCGGGGATCCCCGCGGCCGTCTTCGCCCCCTTCACTCCTCCCTCCCCGCGATGCCGCGGTACCAGGCCGGGTGGTGGAATTTCGCCCATGAGGGAGAGACGTATCCGCGCACCATGGCGCGGATCGACCCGCGCGTCCAGTAGGCGGCGTACCAGTGAACGCCGATTCCGACGAACATCGCGAAGGAGCAGACCGCGTGCACCAGCGCGGCCCAGCGCCGGAGGGCGGGCGGGAAAACGGGCGCGAACCAGGGCTGCCAGATGACGACGCCGCTCAGGAGCAGCAGGGCGATCAGCGGGACCATCGACCAGAACATCAGCTTCTGGCCCGCGTTGTATTTCCCCGTGTCGGAGGGGTGGAACTCCTTGCGCATGAACGCCCACATCTGCCTCACCCAGCCGCTGTCGGCCGCCGTCCAGCGGTTGTCGCGCCACACCCTGGCGGCGTAGGGGTAGAAGAGCAGAACGAGCAGCACCCCGGCGATCGGGTGCAGAAACCGCATCACCTGGCCGCTCCCGTACAGGGACGCGATCCAGAAAAAGAAGGGGTGGAACAGCGCCAGCCCCGAGGTGAAGAGGAAAATGAAGACGATGGCGACGGCCCAGTGGGTGACGCGCTCCCCCACCGGGTGCCGCAGGATCGTGTCGACGCGCTCTTGGGTCATGGCTCGTTCTCCTCTTTTTCGCCGGGGACTTCCAGCGGCCCGTGCCTCATGTAGTGCAGGATGCCGGCCGCGAGGACGGCGAACATGGTGAAGACGCCGATGCCGCGCGCCACGGGGCTGCGCCACGCCTCGACGACGGGGCTCACGGCCGGTTCGCGCGGGAGCCCGTACGCCTCGGGCCGGTCGCCGTGCGGGAGCACGTAAAAAACGTGGGTCCCGGAAACTCCGGGGGGGTCATACAGGGCGGCGCTCTGATAGCCGCGCCCCCGCAGTTCTTCGACCCTTTCATGGGCGACGGCGTGCATTTCCCCCCGGGAGCCGAACATCAGCGCCTGCGTCGGGCAGCTCTTGACGCAGGCGGGGGCGAGCCCGACCGCCACGCGGTCGGAGCAGAGGGTGCACTTGTAGACCCGCGAGTCCTCCCGGCGGAGGCGCGGGATATTGAAGGGACAGCCGGAGATGCAGTAGCCGCACCCGATGCACTTCTCCTGGTTGAAATCGACGATGCCGTTCGAAAGGCGCACCACGGCGCCCGGGGCGGGGCAGGCGCGCAAACACCCCGGGTCGGCGCAGTGCATGCAGCCGTCCTTCAGGATCAGCCACTCGATCGCGCCGTCGATCTCCTCCTCGTGAAACCGCATCAGGCACCAGTTCTGGTCGTCGAGATCGGGCGGGTTGGTGTAGGCGCCGTCGAAGCCCCCCACCGGGCCGCGCAGGTCGTTCCACTCCAGGCAGGCGGCCTGGCACGCCTTGCACCCGATGCAGCGCGACACGTCGATGAGCTTGGCCACTTCCAGAGTCCGGCGCGCCGAGGGAGAGGAAAACGTCGTAGCGGAGCTTTGAATGATATCGAGCGCATGCTGCGCCATAGCGTCCTCCTATGCCTTCTGGATGTCGACGAGGAAGGCCTTGAATTCCGGGGTCTCCACGTTCGGGTCCCCCACGAAGGGGGTCAGGGTGTTGACGAGGTGCCCGGGCCGGGTCAGCCCATCGAACCCCCAGTGCAGCGGGAGCCCCACCAGGTGCACCGTGTTCCCCTCGATCCGCAAGGGGCGGATGCGCTTCGTCACCAACGCCGCCAGCCGGATCCGGCCGCGGCGCGACCGGACCACGACCATGTCCCCGTTGCGGATGCCGCGCAGCTCGGCCAGCCCCTTGCCGATCTCGGCGAAGGCCTGCGGTTGCAGGATGGCCGGGATCCCCGCGTGCTTGGTCCAGAAGTGGAAGTGCTCGGTCAGCCGGTAGGTGGTGGCGACGAAGGGAAATTCGTCGCCCCCCCCCAGCTTCTCCCGGTCTTCCTCGAACAGGCGCACGGCGGGGTTGGAGACGGCGCGGGGCGCGAACCGGTTTCCCCCGAGCGGCGTCTCGAAAGGCTCGTAGTGCGTGGGAAAGGGGCCCTCGGCCATCCCGCCCAGGGCGAATAGCCGGCCGACCCCTTCCGCGTTCATGATGAAGGGGCCCATGCCGTCCTCCGGCAGGCTGTCGGCCTTGTAGTCGGGGATGTCGGCCCCCCCCCAGCGCGCCCCGTCCCAGAACACGTATTTCCGCTCCGGGTCCCAGGGGCGCCCCCCGGCGTCGGCCGAGGCGCGGTTGTACAGGATGCGGCGGTTGGCGGGCCACGACCAGGCCCAGCCCGGGGTGACCCCCAGCCCGTAAGGGTCGGCGGGGTCGCGCCGGGCCATCTGGTTGCCCGCCTCGGTCCAGCAGCCGGCGTAGATCCAGCACCCGCAGGC
>JAFGSS010000136.1 GCA_016934555.1 Acidobacteriota bacterium
CCCAAGCCGTTCAAGCCCGAGGAGATCACGGCCGTCGTCAAGAAGGCGGTCCGGCGCAAGGTGGCCGAGGAGTCGAAAGCGGTCGGGCGCTTCGAGAAGATGCTGAAAACGTTTCAGTTCCCCGTCCCCACGCTCGAGGACAAGGCGCCCAAGAACATCGCCGAGACCTTCGCGCAGACCGTGGGGGTCGCCAAGGCGACCTCCCCCTGGTTCGCCGTGACCGTCCTGGGGATCCTGGCCGGGGCCTACATCGGCTTCGGGGGGCTGCTCTCCACCACCGTCACCTTCGACGCGGCGGCCGCGCTGGGGACCGGGGTGAGCAAATTCCTCGGGGGCGCGGTGTTCAGTGTCGGCCTGATGCTGGTCGTCATCGCCGGGGCCGAACTCTTCACCGGTAACAACCTGATGGTGTCGAGCGTCATGTCGCGCGAGATCTCCTTCTCGACGATGATGAAGCGGTGGGGCCTGGTCTTCCTCGCCAATTTCGTCGGCTCGCTCCTCATCGTCCTCCTCTTCTACTACTCGGGACTCTGGAAGACGGGGGACGGCGCCCTCGGCATGGCGGCCGTCAAGGTCGCCTACGCCAAGGTCAACCTCTCCTTCACGGAGGCCATCGTCCGGGCCATCGGCTGCAACTGGCTGGTCTGCCTCGCCGTCTGGATGGCGCTCTCCGCGCGCCAGACGATCGGCAAGATCTTCGCCATCTTCTTCCCCATCATGGCCTTCGTAGCGATGGGGTTCGAACACTGCATCGCCAACATGTACTTCATCCCCGCCGGGATCCTGCTGGGCCATTTCGCCCCGCTCCCCGCGATCCCGGGGATCGACCTCAGCTTGCTCAACTGGGGCGCCTTCCTCTGGAAGAACCTGCTGCCGGTCACGGTCGGCAACATCATCGGGGGGACCGTCTTCGTCGGCATGAGCTACTGGGGCGCCTACCTGCGCCCGGTCAAACCGGCCCGATAGGCCCACCCGCCCGCCGCCGGCGTCCCGGGTCCCCGGGACGCCGGCCCTGCCCGGGCGTCACCGCATCATCATCACCGACACGATCAGCTGCGACAGCACGATCTTGATCACGATCGAGGACGGGTAGACGGTCGTGTACCAGATGTTCGGCAGGTCGCTCTCGGTCTGCTGGTTGGCCCAGGCCAGGCAGGCCGACTGCGTCTGGATCCCCGAGACCAGCCCCATCACCGCCTGCATCGGCAGCTTGAGGAACCGGATCCCGACCAGGATGCTGCAGGCCGTGACAAACGTGGTCAGCAGGGCGCCGGCCACGATCATCCGCCACCCCCCCGCCTGGAAGAGGGTCCCGAAACCCTGCCCCGCCCTGGTCCCGATCGCCGCCAGGAAAAAGACCAGGCCGACCTGGCGCAGCACCAGGTTGGCGTGAAACGGCATGTCCCAGATGACGGGTCCGGTCCGCCCCAGCCGCCCGAGGACGAGGCCCATGACCAGCGCCCCCCCGGCGAACCCGAGCTGGAACCGGAGCCCGTGCCCCAGGGGGACCGGGATCATCCCGAGAAAGACCCCCAGCACGATCCCCAGGGAGAGGGAGAGAAAATCGGTTTCGGAAATCGACCGGACCGAGTCTCCGAAAAACCGGGTCACCCGTTCCATGTTGTCGCGCTGGGTGATCACGCGGATGCGGTCCCCCATCTCCAGGACCGTGTCGGGGCGCGGGACGATGTCCACGTCCCCGCGCCGCAGCCGGGTGATGACGGCGTGCAGGTCGCGCAGCAGGTCGAGTTCGCGGATCGATTTGCCCACCACCTCCTTGTTGGAGACGAAGATCCTGCGGTAACCGACCCCCCCCTGCCCGGGGGCCAGGTGCTCCGGGGCCGCGGCGCCGAAGATCAAAAGCGCCCGCTCCATCGCCTTCGCCCCCCCGACCGCCACCACGTGATCGTCCGGGTCGAGGACGGTTTCGGAGGTCACCACATCGACCCGTTCCCCCTTGCGGATCCGGCTGAGCACGAAACCGTGGTCCTTCAGCGCCGCGAACGCCTCCCCCACCTTCCGGCCCGCCAGGGCGGGGTTGGTGATCCGGAAGGTCCGGCTGAAGATCGGCTCCGGGGCGTATTCGTCCTCGGCCTCCATCGCCTTCGCGTTCCGGCCGAGTTTCAAAACCTTGTTGCAGAGGACGAAGGCGAGGATGACGCCGAACACGCCGAAGGGGTAGGTGAGCCCGTAGGCGATCACCGGCCCGTCGAGGTAGAGTTCGCGCGTCGCCCCGGTGAGGCCCCCCGAAAGGTTGCGCGTCGTCTCCACCGCCGCGGCCAGCGCCGGCGTGTTGGTCAGCGCCCCACAGAAGAGGCCCGCCACCCCCGCCTCGGGCAGCTCGAGGAGGCGGGCGACCGCGAACGCCCCCGCGGCCCCGAGCGCGAGGATCCCCAGGGCCATCATGCTGAAGCGGAGCCCGCGCTTGCGGAAAGAGGCGAAAAAGACCGGCCCCGCCTGCAGGCCGATGGCGTACAGGAAGAGGACCGACCCGATGATGTGGATATGCTCGGGGAGGCTGAGGCGCCGGTCGAGGGCCCCGAAGAACATCCCCGCGAAGAGCACGGCGGCCACCCCCAGCTTGAGGCCGAAGATGTTAATGTTGCCGACGAGGTATCCGACCCCGATGACGGTGAAGAGGAGGAGCAGCGGGTTCTGGGCCAGCAGATCGACCATGGCGCTTTTCCCGTGAAAAAGGGGTACGTGGAACGCCCCCAATATAGCACACGGCCGCGCGCTCGGAAATCGGCGCAAAAAGGTGAAAAACCGGCTCGCGGGGTGAACCTTCGGGCCCGGCCGGCCGATAACGTCATCGCCATGACGAACGAAATCCTGCAGATGGAACCCAAGCCCAAGATCAAGACCAGCGCGTTCGAGCGCTTCAACAACGTCCTGAAAGACATGATCGAGAAGGGGGGGAGCGACCTCCACGTCTCGGTCGGGAGCGGATTCCGGATCCGCATGCTGGGGGAGCTGGTCCCCTCCTCCGACACCGACCCCCTGACTCCCGGCGAGATCGCCTCCATCGCGGGCGGAATCCTGATGGCCGGGCGCAAGTGCACCCGGGAAAACGTGCTGGAGTTCGTCGAGGCTCTCACCGACTACGACTGCTCCTACTCGCTGCAGGGGCACGGCCGCTTCAGGGTCAACATCTCGAGCCAGCGCCGTTCGCTCGCGCTGGTGCTGCGCCACATCCCCTACGTGCTCCCCACCATCGAGGACCTCAAGCTCCCCCCGGTGCTCGGGGAGATCGCCCTGGCCGAGCGGGGGCTGGTCCTGGTCACCGGGATCACCGGGAGCGGCAAATCGACCACCCTGGCGGCCATGATCAACCTGATCAACCACAAGAAGCGGTGCAAGATCATCACCATCGAGGACCCGATCGAGTTCCTCTACCGGGACGAGCTGGCCAGCATCGCCCAGCGCGAGTGCGGGTCCGACACCGAGAACTTCGCCAAGGCGCTGCGCGCCGCGCTGCGCCAGGACCCCGACATCATCCTGGTCGGGGAGATGCGGGACCGGGAGACGATCGACATCGCCATCAAGGCGGCCGAAACCGGCCACCTGGTGCTGTCGACGGTCCACACCACCGACGCCCCCCGCACGATCAACCGCATCCTGAGCGTCTTCGACCCCTCCGAACAGGCCTCAGCCCGGCTCCGCCTGGCCGAGACGCTGCTGGGCGTCATCTCCCAGCGTCTGCTGCAGAAGGCGGACGGGAGCGGCCGGGTGGCGGCGTGCGAGATCATGCGGCGCACCACCACCATCCAGGAATGCATCGCCGACCCCGACAAGATCCACATGATGAAGGAGTACATCGAAAAGGGGCGCGAGCACTACGGGATGCAGACGTTCGACCAGCACCTGACCGACCTCTACCGCGCCGGCGCCATCACCCTCGAGACGGCCAAATCGGCCGCCACCTCCGCCTCCGACTTCGAACGCAACCTCCAGTTCGAATAGGGCCGCAGCTTCGCCCTTCCCGGACCGCGTCATCCGCCCGCGGCCGCCCCGAACCAGGCTTCCGCCGCGTCGCAGAGGCCGGCCAGGGCCGGGTTCTGGATCCGGCGCTCGGCCGTCAGCGCGTAAAGCGATTCCCGCACCCCGGAGGCGTTGCCGATCCACCGGACCCCGAGCTGCCCCTCGATCTCGGCGCGGATCACCGAGGGGGCGGGAAAGGCCCCGACCCCCTGCTGGCCGAAGGCGGTGAGCAGGGCGCTGTCCTCGAACTCCCCGAGCAGGGCGGGGCGGAGGCCGTGGGCTTCGAACCACTGCTCGAGCGAGCGCCGCATCATCGTGTCGGCGGTGGGGAGGAGGATCGGGGCGCCGTCGAGGGAGCGGGGGAAGCCGCGGCGGAGGCGGGAGGCCAGGGGGGGCCGGGCGAAAAAGGCCACCTCCGAACCCCCCAGCAGGCGGCTGTAGGCCCGGACCTTGGCCGTCGGGGCGGCCGGGGCGTCGGCCAGGACCAGGTCGAGTTCGTAGGTCGCCAGCTCGGCCAGGAGCCGGTCCGAGCGCCCTTCCCGGCAGACGAGGCGCACCGGCCCGGAGGCGAACGCCGGGAGGAGCACCCGCTCCGCCACCAGCTTCGGCACCACGTCGGCCACCCCGACCGTGATCCTGAGGGGCTTGCCGACCGGGCGGTCCCCCAGGGTGTCCAGGAGCTCCCGTCCCAGGCTGAAGATCTCCTCCGCGTAGCGGTAGACCACCCGGCCGCTTTCGGTCAGGACCAGGCGCCGCCCCTTGCGGGCGAAAAGGGGGTGGCCGAGCGCCTCCTCGAGCTGGTGGATCTGCTTGCTGACGGTCGACTGCGCCAGGCCGAGTCCGGCGCTCGCCTTGGCCAGCCCCCCCTCGCGCGCCACGCGCCAGAAGTAGAGCAGGTGGTGGTAGTTGATCCATTCCATGGGGGGATGATACTTCGCTTCAATCGAATGATAAAGGTTATATTATCTGTTTGTCGAAGTAACAGGGACTTCGTATGATGGGCGTCCACTGGAGAGGAGCGGGGTCTTATGGGCACGGGGATCGGCACGCCGGAGCTGTGGGCAGGGTTTGTCATCTTCGTCCTGGCGATGCTGGCGCTCGATCTCGGGGTGTTCCACCGCAGGGCGCACGAGGTGAGCACGCGGGAGGCGCTCGCCTGGTCCATCGTCTGGATCTCGCTCGCCCTGGTCTTCAACGCGGGGATCTACCACTGGTTCGGGCGCGACCGGGCCCTGGAGTTTTTTACCGGGTACCTGATCGAAAAGGCCCTCTCGGTCGACAACCTCTTCGTCTTCCTGGTCCTCTTCAACTATTTCGCGGTCCCCGCGGCGCTCCGGCACCGGGTCCTCTTCTGGGGCATCCTCGGCGCCCTGGTCATGCGCGCCCTCTTCATCGTGGCGGGAACGGCCCTGATCGCCGCCTTTCACTGGGTCCTCTACCTGTTCGGCGCCTTCCTGGTCTTCACCGGCCTGAAGCTGCTGGCGGCGCGGGACGAGGGGATCGAGCCGGAGCACAACCCGGTGCTGCGCCTGATCCGGCGCGTCCTCCCCTCGGTGCCGGAGTACCACGGCGCCTGCTTCGCCCTGAAGCTGGCGGGACGCTGGTGCGCCACCCCCCTGCTGGCCGTCCTCGTCATGATCGAGGCGACCGACATCGTCTTCGCCCTCGACTCGATCCCCGCCGTCTTCGCCATCACCCGCGACCCCTTCATCGTCTTCACCTCCAACATCTTCGCGGTCCTGGGGCTGCGCGCCCTCTTCTTCCTGCTCGCCGGGATGCTGGGGCGCTTCCGCTACCTCAAGGTGGGGCTCGGCCTGGTGCTCGCCTTCGTCGGGGTCAAGATGCTGCTCGTGGACCTGGTGCGGGTCCCCATCGTCCTGTCGCTCGGCGTCATCGCCTGCCTGCTCGGACTCTCCGTCGCGTTCTCCATGCTGCGCCCGGAGCGGGAGTCGGAGGCGCCGGACTAGTCGGAACCCGGTTCAGCGTTCCCCGGCGCCGGGTCCGGTTTTGCCGGCCGCCCCTTCCTGCGGAA
>JAFGSS010000137.1 GCA_016934555.1 Acidobacteriota bacterium
GATGAAGGAAGCGTGGCTGGTGCGCCAGGCGCCGGACGGGTCGGTCGAGCGCACCGCCGTCAATCTGGGCGACATCCTCAAAGGGAAGAAGCCCGACATCGCGCTCCGGCCGGAGGACATGATCTACGTCTCCGGCAGCACCGCCAAGAGTATCGGCTGGGGGTTCGTCAACCAGGCGCCCAACATTTTCACCTGGGGACTGTTGAGATAACCCCCGATTTTGGGGACGGACCACGGCACGGGAGGCAAATCATGGACATCCACACTTTTTCCCGTTTGGTGGGTGTCCAGGATTTGTCGTCCGGCATTTGTGCAATAAGTGGATGTCCAGGATTTGTCCAGGATTTGACCAGGAATTGATGCAGGGGTAAGGTGATCATGTCTGAAGAGAACAACAGCAACCAGAACCGTCGCGGCAACCGGCCGCCGGCCGGGGCCCTCGTCCCGGTGGGCGAAATCCCCGTGTCCCCCGGCCCCTTCGATCCCTACAGCTACCCCCCCGAGTACCTGATGGCGGCGGAGGAAGGGAAGCACCTGCGCGAGTACTGGCAGATCCTGATGCGGCGCAAGTGGGTGGCGCTCACCGTGCTGGCGGTCGCCGTGGCGGCCGCGGCCGTCTACGTCTCCCGCAAGACCCCCCTCTACCTGGCGGTCTCCCAAGTCGAACTCGAGATGGAGTCGGAGAACGTGCTCCCCTACGACCAGATCCTGGGGGGCGGAGGGGGCCGGTACGAGGAATACGTCGAGACGGAGATCAAGCACATCACCAGCCGCAGCCTCGCCGCCCGGGTGGTGGAGACGCTGGGGCTCGACCGCGCCGACGTCCCCGAACCTTTCGTCACCCCGCCGAAGCCGGGGATCTTCGCGCGCTGGTCCCTGATCGGCCAGAGCGACCCAACCCCATCAGGCGCGGCGACCGATGCCGCCGGCTCCCCCTCCGCAGACCCGGGCGCAGCCGCCGGCGCCTCCGCCGGCGCCTCCGACGGCGTCATGACCCCTGAAGAGAGGAAACA
This sequence comes from Acidobacteriota bacterium, assembly GCA_016934555.1. GTDB lineage: Bacteria > Acidobacteriota > UBA6911 > UBA6911 > UBA6911 > UBA6911. Next base: position 1,014 of record JAFGSS010000137.1, read on the forward strand.
GGCAGCGATCACCAAGCTCCTCAAAAACCTGGCCGTCACCCCGATCCGCAACTCGCGCGTGATCGAAGTGAGTTACCTCTCCCGCAGTCCGGAAATGGCCGCCCGCATCGTCAACACCGTTTCCGACGAGTACATCGAGTACAACTTCCAGGCCCGCTTCGACGCCACCACCCGCGCCACCGACTTCCTGCAGAAGCAGCTGGTGGACCTCAAGGCGAAAGTCGAAAAGAGCGACAACGAGCTGATCAACTACGCCCAGCGCCACTCCATCGTGAGTTTGGGCGAAAAGCAGGACGTCATCACCCAGGCCCTCGGCGACATCAACACCCGCCTGACCGAGGCGCGCGCGCTCCGGATGGGGAAGGAATCGGTCTTCCGCACCCTTTCGGGCGCCACCCCCGAGGAGTTCCCGCAGGCGCTGCGCACCTCGCTGATCGAAAAGATCGAGACCAGCCTGATGAACGACGAGCAGGAGCTGGCGAAACTCTCGGCGCAGCTCGGCCCCGCCATGCCGCAGGTCAAGCAGCTCCAGTCGCGCGTCGCACTGACCCGGGAGCAGCTCCGGCGCGAGCGGCGGCTGGCGATCGAAAATGCGCGCTCCGAGTACGACACGGCGCTCGAGACCGAAAAGCTCCTCACCCGGGACTTCGACCGGCAGAAGAAGCTGGCCGACGAGCTGGGGGAGGCGAGCATCCACTACAACATCCTCAAGCGCGAGGTCGAGACCAACAAGGAACTGTACGACGGGCTGCTGCAGCGGATGAAGGAAGCGGGGGTCGCGGCCGGGCTCAAGTCGAGCAACATCCGGATCGTGGACCAGGCCGAAATCCCGGACAAGCCGCACAGCCCCAACGTCCCCCGCACCCTGGCCCTCGGGCTGCTGCTCGGCTGCATGGGGGGGGTGGGGCTCGCCTTCTTCCTCGACTACCTCGACAACACCATCAAGACCCCCGAGGATGTCGAGGAACGGGTCGGCCTGCCGGCCCTCGGGCTGATCCCGAGCCTGGAGTCGGCCCGCGGCGGCGGCGGCTACCGGCGCCTCTACGGCGGCCGGCGCCGGGCCAACGCGGTCGCCCTGGCCGGGGAGGGGGTGGAGACCGCCTCGCTCACCGCCTCCAGCAGCCTGATCGCCGAGGCCTACCGCGGGGTGCGCACCGCCATCCTCCTCTCCACGCCTGAGAACCCGCCCCGCATCATCATGGTCACCTCCTCCCAGGCGGGGGAGGGGAAGACGACGACGACGTGCAACCTGGCCCTCTCGCTCGCCCAGACCGGCAAAAGGGTCCTCATCGTCGACTGCGACATGCGCCGCCCCCGCATCCACAAGATCTTCAACACCGCCGGGGGCTCGGGGCTGAGCGAGTACCTGACCGGCCAGGTCGACCTCGTCGACGTGGTCGAGGAAAGCCAGGTGCCGAACCTCTACGTGGTGCACGCCGGGACGACGCCCCCCAACCCCGGGGAGCTCCTCGGCTCGCACCGGATGGCCGAGGCGCTCGAAGGGGCGGCCGACATCTTCGACTTCGTCCTGGTCGACACCCCGCCCCTGATGTCGGTGACCGATCCGCTGATCCTCGCACCCATGACCGACGGCGTCATCCTGGTGGCCAAGGGGGGGGAGAACCCGCCCGAGATCCTGAAGCGGGCGAAGAAGAGCCTCGAGCAGGTCCACGCCCGTATCCTGGGCGTCATCTGCAACAGCGTCGACCTGAATTCGACCGCCTACAGCTACTACTATCACCAGTACTACGACTACCATTCCTACATCGACAACAAGGACAGCAAGACGGCGTAGACCTTGATCCATTCCCTCCTCTACACTATCGCGGGGCTGGTGATCGCGCTGCTGGTCACCAGCGCCCTGCTTCCGCTCATCCGCAAGCTGGCGCTCGCGGTGCGGGCGGTCGACTACCCGGGCGGGCGCCGGGTGCAGGCGGAGGGGATCCCGCGCCTCGGGGGGGTGGCGGTGGTCGTGGGGATGCTGGCGGCGCAGGCGGTCGTGGCCACCCTCCTCTGGCACAACTGGGCGGCGAACCTCGAGCCGATGGAGCGGGTGGCGATCCCGCTCGCCCTTTTCATCGTCTTCGTCTGCGGCCTCGTCGAGGACACGGTCGGCATCTCCCCCCTGCTGCGCATCCTGCTGCAGACGGTGGCGGCGGCCCTGGTGATCCGGGCCGGCTGGTGCGTGAGCCTTTCGAGCCTCCCCTTCCTGGGGCCGGGGTTTGAGACCCCCTGCTGGATCCTCACCCTCCTCTGGATCGTGGGGGTGACCAACGCCGTGAACCTGCTCGACGGGCTGGACGGGCTGGCGGGGGGGGTGACGGCCATCATCGCCGCGGGGTTGGCCATTTTCGCCCTCGGGACCGGCAACATCGTGACCGCCGTGGCGATGGGGACCATGGTGGGCGCCTGCCTCGGCTTTTTGCGCAAGAACTGGGCTCCGGCGCAGATCTACCTCGGCGACGCCGGCTCGCTCACCCTCGGCTTCCTGCTTGCGATCGTGAGCATCCACGCCTCGCTCAAGATCTCGACCGTGGCCGCCATCCTCTTCCCGCTGCTGGCCCTGGGGCTGCCGGTCTTCGACACCCTGCTGGTGATGGCCTTCCGCTTCCGGAAAAAGATCAGGACCCCGCTGGTGCGCCGGGTGGCCGCCGTCTTCCACGCCGACCGGAGCCACCTGCATCACCTGATGCTGCGCCTCGGGCTCGACCGGAAGCGGATCGTGGTCGGCATCTACGCCCTGACCATCGCCTTCTGCGCCCTGGCCCTGGCCGCCGCCGTCGTGCGCAACACCCTGCTCGGGGTCGTCTTCATCCTCTTCGAGCTCGCCGTGGTCTTCGCCATCCGCCACCTCGGGAATCACGCCGAGCTGTTGCACCTCCCGATCGCCGGCAGGAAAAAACTGAAAGCGCTCTTTTTCGGCCAATGAACCCAAATCCTGGACATCCACCAATTGGCGGCTGACCCAATCCTGGACATCCACTCTTTGGTACGCGGGGGTCCGGGTCGGATGCAATCCTGGACATCCACTAATTGGCGCGGGCGACCAGGTCATGGACATCCACCGATTGACGGGGGTGACCAAATCATGGACATCCACTCTTTGCCACGCGGGGGTCCGGGCCGGGGCTGATCGGGCCATGAAATCCTGGACATCCACTAATTGGCGCGGGTGACCAGATCATGGACATCCACCGATTGACGGGTGACCGTTTCGATCGGCACCCGATTCCCTGACCCGGATGATTCATGAGGGTAGGTCGCGAGGCGGCACACCCGGGGTGTGGATACAAGGCGCGAGCCGGGAGGATTCCGCAGAGGCCTACCCGACGGCACGTCGAGGAATCCGACCGGGCGCAAGGCCGTGGACATGCCCGATGGCGCGGACGCGGCAGGGGCTTCATGCATAATCCGCGTTAAACTCATCCCCCCTGGCTGGAGGGGATCCAATAGAGATCAGCAGAAATATGCAGCCTACCCAGGTAACCATCGTCCTCGAGCTGGTGCGGCGGCACGCGCGCGTGCTGCGGGGGGAGCCCTATCCGCTCCTGCGCCGGCTCAAGGCCCTCATCCGCGCGCGCGAGGCGGGGGTGCCGGAGCGCTACCTCCTCCCCTTCGCCTCGGCGGTGCACCGGCTGCTCGACGGCTCGAAGTTCGACCCCGAGGCGGTCCCGGCCGCGGTCGGGAGCCTCTTCCGGGCCAACCGGCTGGCGGAAAAGTCGAACCTGGCCGAGCTCGCCCACCTGGCCGGGACCCTCCGCGCCTCGCTGAAGGTGGAGTCGCGCGACGCCATCCTCACCGGGGACGGGGCTGCGCTCGTGGGCCTCTACCGCGACCCGGGCGCCTTTCCGGGCGCCCATTGGGGCGCGCTCCTCCCGGACGGGACCCACCTGTCGGACCACGAACAGGTGCGCCTCGCCCCGCCCGCGGAGGCGTGGTCGGAAGCGGCCCTCAGCGGGGACATCCCCTGGCGCACCCCCCTCCCCGGCCTGCTCGTCGCCCTCCTGGCCGCCCACCTGGGCAACCCGAAGGCGCCCCCCACCCCCTCCCTCTGGCCCCACCTGGGGCTGGGGCTCCTCCTCTGGCGCGACCAGGTGAAGGTGAAAAGCGTCCTCGACCTGGGGCTCGACCTGGGGCGCGGCGAGGAGGTGGAGCACGGCCTGGCGATCGCCGCCCACGTCTTCCCGGAGCTCGGCTCCTGGACCGACTCGGACAAGCTCCGCATCCCTTCGTGGGAGAAGAAGTTCGCCATTCCGCTGGCCGCCCGCCGGCTCCTGCAGGGGGAAAGGGACTGAGGCTCACCCATGCTGTTCGACTATAACCAGATCATCGACGACCGGCTCTGGGTGGGCGCCCTGGTCCAGCCCGAGGACGCGCGCCAGCTGCGCCGGATGGGAATCACGACGGTGGTGAACCTGCAGACGCCCGAGGACCTGAAAAAGCACGGCGTCACCCTCAAAAAGCTCGAAAAGGCGCTCGCGGAGGCCGGGATCGACCTCGTCCGGGTCCCCGTCGTGGAGTTCGACAGCGCGGACCTCGCGCGCCGCCTTCCCGCGGCGGTCGAGGCGCTCGAGCGGGCGCTCGCCCCCGCCTGGGCCCGCGTCTATCTCCACTGCTCGGCCGGCGTCATCCGCAGCGCCACCGCCGCGGCCGCCCTCATCATGAAAGCGGGGGGGGCGACGGCGGCCGAGGCGTGCGAACTGCTCCGGTCGCGGCGCGAGTGCGAGCCCGACCTGGAAGCGCTGGAGCATTTCGCCGGCACCCTGGCGGGGGAAGCGTGAACCCCGCCCCGAACGACCGGCCGCGGCGCTGCGGGCCCGGGATACATGAACGATGATGACGGAAACAGCCGTGCCTGAAAACGGAACCATGCTGCAGAACAAGTCGATCGAGCATCGCCAGGCCTATGCGGACGAAATCCTCAACCTGATGGTCTGCACCCGGACCGCCATCTCGCGCCTGGAAAACGTCCACTATTCGGCCTGGAATATCCGCACGCTCAAGAAGATCGCCGACGCCTTCGACCTGAGGCTGCATGTCAGCTTCGAGACCTTCGACAGCCTGGACGTCGCGGCGCTCAACAAAGAGGCCCTGGAGCGGGCGCTCTCCGTGGACGAGAACGCCGGGCTGGCCTCGGCCGGCGAAGCGCTGGGAGCGGCCGCGCGATGATGAAGCCGGTCATTCGGGAGCACAGCGCCCCGGAATCGGGAAAGGGGACTCCGCCCCTCGGAATACCAGGGCGGCCGGATCAGGCGGATGGATCAGGAGGCCGGAGACCGGCCCCCGTAATGACCCGGAAAAACGCCCTCGGTTCAGGAGATCAAAGGGTAGCTCCCGTGACTACCCGTAAAAACGCGCCCGATTCAGGAGGCCGAAGGATGGCTCCCGTGACTACCCGTAAAAACGCGCCGGGCTTAGGACGCAGAAGAATGCCGCCCGTCACCAACCGTGAAAACGCGCCGGGCTTAGGACGCAGAAGAATGCCGTCCGTCACCAACCGTGAAGACGCCCCGGGTTCAGGACGCAGGCGGATGCCGTCCGTGACCAACCGTGAAAACGCGCTCGGTTCAGGAGGCGAAAAGCTGACGCCCGTCACCGACCGTAAAGATGCGCTTGGCTTAGGAGGCCGAAGGATGGCTCCCGTGACTACCCGCAAAAACGCGCCGGGCTTAGGACGCCGAAGGATGCCGTCCGTTACCAACCGTGAAGACGCCCCGGGTTCAGGAGGCAGGCGGATGCCGTCCGTTACCAACCGTGAAAACGCGCCTGATTCAGGACGCAGAAGGGTGCTGGGGCTGGCAGCGGCCGTCGACGCAGACGTAGCCGGCCGGGCAGCAGGCGTCGCCGCACACGTTCGAGTCGGGGCAGCAGGCGCCGCGGATGCAGGTCGTGCCGGGGGGGCAGCAGTGGGCGCCGCAGGCGACCTCCCCCTTGCCGCACTGGTCGTTGACCGCCTCGGTGTAGACGGCGGCGCCGGCCAGGGCGCCGGTCGTGGCCGCGGGGGTGATCACCCTGTTCCAGCGGCTGGCGTCCTCGCAGAAGGTCAGCTCCCCCTGGCGCACGCAGATCTGCTTTTTTCCGCAGCAGAGGTCGCCGCACGGTTTTTCCCCCTCCTTGCACTTGGGGGCGGCCAGCAGGGCGGCGCCGGCGGCGGCGAAGACGGCGGCCATCATCCCCACCATGCTGCGGCGCGGCATCGGTTCGGCCAGTTTACGCGAGATTCCATCGAGCAGTCGTTCGGACTTCATCATTCCCCTCGTTCGGTTACGGCCTTTATCGGCAGCCGCCGGCCGGAGCTGAAACAAAACGGCACATTATATAAACCCGTATTCCCCGAAATCAATCAAATTCCCCGTGTCCTATAGAACCAAGGAAATTGCCATCCTCCTCTCGCTCCTCCTGGCCGCCGGGGCCGGCGCGCGCCAGGTCGCGCCCGCGGACCCCCCGGGGCTGCCGGACGACCCCGCCAGCCCCGCCCTCTGGAGCGACCGCGGCGACGCCCTCCTCGACGAGGGGCGCACGGGGGACGCCTGGCTCTGCTACGAGCGGGCGCTGGCCCTGGCCCCGAACCAGGTCCCGAACCTCTCCCGCGCCGCCCGCTTCTTCGAGCGGATCGGCCGCCGGGAAGAGGCCCTCAGGGCCTCCGCCCGGATCCTGGCGCTCGGCTCCTCCTACTCCCCGGCGATCCTGCGCGGCTACACCTCCTCGAGCTACGACCTCCAGGACACCCTGGACTACGGCCTCCCCGACCCGGCCGAGGGGGGGACGCGGGTGCACCACGACTACTTCCGGTTGCTGCTCCACCTGTCGAGCCGGGAAAACATCCAAAAGGCCTGGGAACATCTCGACGCCAAAAAATTGACCGACCCCGCGCTCACCGCCCGTTACCTCGACTACCTCCTCGGCCGGAAACTGTACGACGACGCGCTCGCCCTGCGCCGCGCCGGCGCCTACCTCCGGACCGAATTTATCGCCAACGGCGGCTTCGAGTCCGACCCGGACGGCTCCCCCTTCGACTGGCGCCTCCGCCCGGTCGCCGGGGCGGCTGCGGCCATCGTCCCCCTTGACGGGAAGCGCGCGCTCCGGGTGGAGTTCGACGGCACGGCCAACCTCGCCTACCGCCACGCCTCCCAGGACACCCTCACCCCCCCGGGGCGCTACCGCTTCAGCGCCCGGATGCAGAGCGAGGGGCTCACCACCAACCGGGGGGTCGGCCTGAGAATCTACGACCCCGACGGGGCGCGTAACCTCGACCTCTCCACCGAGGAGTTTTCGGGCACCCGCCCCTGGAGCGCCCTCAGCCGGACCCTGGTGGTCCCCGCCGCCACCCGCCGGGTGCGGGTGGAGGTCTTCCGCTCCCCCTCGGAGCAGTTCGACAACAAGATCGCCGGCCGGGTCTGGATCGACGACGTCACGCTCACCCTGCTGCCATGACGAAAGCCATCGAACCCCTCTACCTTCTTGGCCTGACCCTGATCCTGGGCTATACCGCCTGGCACCGCGGGGGATTCGCCCCCGAGGCGACCTGGGCGCTTTTAGCCCTGGGGCTCCTCTCCCTCCCCTTCTGGCTCCTCGGCAGGAACGCGCGCGTTTCCGGCAAGATCTTCTGGCCCCTGGTGCTCCTGCCGCTCTATGTCGGGCTCCAGCTCGTGCCGCTTCCCATGCCCCTCCTCAAAGTCCTCGCGCCGGTGCGCTGGGAGCACCTCGACGCGCTCGAGGCGGTCCTCCCGCCGGTCGAGTACGCGGCGCTGAGCCTGGTCCCGGCCGAGACCTTCGCCCTCCTCCTCACCCTGCTCGCCGCCGCCCTGATCCTCCTCACCATGCGCAAGATCCGGCCGGAGTGGGCCGCGCTGCCGCTGCTCGTAATCGCCACCCTCGAGGCGCTCCTCGGCATCCTCCAGTACTGGCACGGCGACTCCGCCGCGGCCACCGGCACCTGGCGCAACCACAGCCACTACGCGAATTTTCTGGCGATGGCCCTCCCCTTCGCGCTGATGTACGCCGTGGCCCTGGCGCGCAGCGAAAAGCACCTCCGGGTGTCCACCCTGGCGGGGGTCGCCCTGATCGGCTCCTCCGCCCTGATTGCGCTCGCCATCATCTTCTCCCTCTCCGGGAGCGGCTTCATCGCGGCGCTGGCGGGGGTCTCCTTCATGGGGGTGCTGCAGATCGACAGAAAACACCGCGCCTGGCAGGCCGGGGGGGCGCTCCTTGTCCTCCTCTTGACCGTGACCGCCTTCCTCGTCCTCCCCTCCGACCCGGTGGTGGTGCGCTTCGCCGGGGAGGCGAAGTTCGGGGAAGGCTCGCGCCCGGCCATCTGGGCCGAAACCTGGAAAGTGCTTCCGGACCATCTCGTCGCCGGGAGCGGGCTCGGGACCCTCCAGTCGGCCCTCTACCGCCAGAGCGACATCATGCACGACCGGCTGATCGACTACGCCCACAACGACTGGCTGCAGCTTCTGGTCGAACTGGGGGTGGTGGGCTTCGGGCTCCTCCTTGCGTTGCTCCTCGCCCTCATCCTGCCCGCGCTCAAGACGGCGCTCCGCTACCCGAAATCGGTCCATGGCGCGATCGCCATCGGCGCCATCGGGAGTCTGGCCGCCGTGGCGATCCACGGGTTTTACAACTTCAACGTCTACGCCCCGGCCAACCTGTTCGGCATGGCGATGGCCGCCGGCATCGCCGCGCGCTCCGGCCCCCGGTCCACCGACTGATGGATATCCTTTTCGTGATCCTCCGCCTTCTGCTCGGCGCCACCTTCGCCCTGGCCGCCGCCGGGAAACTGCTCGACCGGGAAGGAGCGCGCCGCGCCCTCGTGGGCTTCGGCGTCCCCTCCCCCCTGGTCGCGCCCCTGGTGGTTCTCGTCCCCGCCGGGGAGATCCTCGCCGCCCTCCTGCTGATCCCCGGCGCCACCGCCCGCGCCGGCGCCCTGCTCAGCCTCCTCCTCCTCCTCCTCTTTATCCTGGGCATCGGCGTCAACCTGATGCGCGGCCGCCGCCCCGACTGCCACTGCTTCGGCCAGTTCCACTCCGCCCCCATCGGCTACAAAACCCTCCTCCGCAACACCCTCCTGCTCGTGGCCGCCCTCCCCCTTATCCTCTCCCCCCGCCCCCACCCTTCCCTCTTCCCCTGGGCCGCCCTGACCGCCGCCCTCCTTACCCTCGCCATCCTCTTAACCTATCTGCTCCAGCAGAACGGCCGCCTCCTCCTCCGGATCGAAGCGCTGGAAAACCGCCTCCCGCACCAACCCGAGCGCCCGCTTTTGGGCCTCCCCGTCGGCGCCCCCGCCCCGGACTTTCAGTACCGCGACACCAACCTGACCCACCTCCTGAATCGCCAAATCCCGTTAGCACTCATATTTACGGGCCCAGACTGCCCCGCCTGCCGCGACCTGGACAAGGACCTACTCAAACTAAAACAAAACGTCAGGCTCACCTCCCAAGTCATAGAAGAATCGGGCGAATCCCGCCCCATAGCCGAAAGCTACCGCTACGCCGGCACCCCCTCCGCCGTCCTCGTCCACCCGGACGGAACCATCGCCTCCCCCCTGGCCGCCGGGCGCGACGCCGTCCGCCGCCTTCTCGTCGCCTCGGCCGCCCCCGGCCCCGGCGACCCGGTCCCGGACCTCACCCTCTCCGATCTCGACGCCCGCACGGTCCCCTTGCGCTCCCTGATCTCGGGCCCGACCGCCCTCCTCTTCTGGAACCCGGACTGCGCCTTCTGCCAGTCCCTCCTCCCCC
>JAFGSS010000138.1 GCA_016934555.1 Acidobacteriota bacterium
GCGCGAATACCTGAAGGAGCGGAGGAAGGCGTACAAGGAGGAGGCGCAGGCGACGCGGGAAGAACGGCGGGAGTTCGAGCAGTACCTCCGTGATCGTTCGCAGGCTGAGCGGGAAGACACGAGCGGGCGGGATAGGGACTGGGAGGAATACCTGAAGCGGCAGAACAAGGTTTACAAGGCGCAGTCCCAGGCGACGCGGGAGGAACTGGGGGACTATGCGCGCTATCTGCGTGAACGCAACCAGCAGGAACACGACCGGCAATGGCGGGCATTCCTGAACGCGCGTCAACAGGGCTACAAGCCTTTTGCGACGGCGACGGAACGGGAGCGGGAAGAATTCGAACAGTACCGCCGCGAAACCCTCCCCGGCCCGGCCGGGAGCGACCGGTCCGGCGACCAGGGGCGGTGGGGGGGATTCGGGACCCCGCGCAACGGTGCCTGTTTCTTCACCAACGCCGATTACGGAGGAAACCGCTTCTGCATGGAGGCGGGCGAGCGAAAGGATTATGTCGGCGACGGCTACAACGACAAAATCTCCTCGGTCCGCGTCTACGGCAGGGCCCGGGTGACCCTTTACCAGGATTCGGGTTTCCGGGGCTCCGAGCGGCTCGTCACCTCGGACGCACCCGGACTGGAGAGCTTCAACGACAGGACCTCGTCGATCGAAGTGCGTTGAGAGCCTTCTAGAAGGGCCAGAAATTATTGTCCTGCCAGACCTGCCGCTTCAGGTCCTCGTCGATCCGGTGCAGCATGTGTATGTGGGTGCGCTCCCAGTCGGCGAGGGCCTGGTAGGCCGCCCTCTCGTGAGGGTCGGCGGCGCTGTCGGCCCGCTGCTGGTAAACTTCGACGGCGCGGTTCTCGAAGCCGATGGCGGCGGAAATGGCGGCGGCCTCGAATCCCGCCGCGGAAATCTCCTTCTGGATCTTTTCGCTCAGGATCGCCGCCGCCGAGGCGTCGTGTCCCGGCGTCTCGAGGGTGCCGGGCCCGAATCTCCCGCTTTTGGCGAATTCGGCGAATTGCCCGGAGAGGAACTCGATGTGCCGGCTCTCCTCTTCGGCCATCATGGTGAAAAACTCGCGGACCGCCTCGCTCCGGGTTTCGCGGGCCGCGGTGGAGTAAAACGCCCTGCCCCTGTGTTCGAGCAGGATGGCGGTCTTCAGGACTTCTTCGGCGGTCTTTTCCATGATCGTTCGGCCTCCAGGGGATAGTGCCTAGGGTCGGGGCATGTCTTCCGGCAGGGGGATCACGGGGCAGCCGTCGGGACAGAGCGTGATCACGTGAACGTAACGGAGTTTCCCGTTTTCCAGCCGGAAGGTGTGGGCATCGGGGAGGCCCTTGGGCCCTCCGAAGTCCACCTGTCCCATGACGGCCCCCAGCAGCTCGTCGACGATATAGCGCCTGTTGGTCATCGGGACCCCCCCGCCCTTGGGTACCCCGACGGTACAGGAGGGGTTCGGCTCGTTTTTGGGGTTGGTGTATGCGCCCCCCTCGATGCGCACGCAGGGTATGCCCCAGGGCACCCGGTCGAAGGCGGCGTAGTCCTCGAAGATATCGAAATAGTCGCTGGCGACGCGGATCAGGGTCTGCCGGTCGCTGCGCTTCTCCGGGGGGAGGATGTCCCATTGTTCGGTCGACGAATATTTGAGATAGCTGTCGGCGTCAAAGAGCCAGTCGTCCTTGTCGCTGACGAGGCTTTCCACTTCCGCGATGGCTCCGTCGACCACCTTGAGCCGGGTCCCGATGACGTAGGGGTGATCCGTTTTCGCGCTGATGATTTCGGTGAAGGTCTCGCAGATGTCGACGTCCAGCAGACTGCGGCTGAAATCCACCTGGAGCGGCGAATTCCAGATCCCCTCCCCGAAGGCGGTGGCCTTCCGGTTTTCGATGTATTCCGCCCCCGGGGCCAGCGGCAGGAGCGACGGGGACCCTTGCTTCAGGGCCTGGAGGTAAAGGTCCGCGGTTTGCTCGAGGCTCTGACGTGTGCACGATTCGGCCGACAGGGCGGACTGCGGCCCCGGCAGTGACAGGCCGGACAACAGGACGAATGCGGCAACGGTCCGGATCATAGGTCCTCCTCAATGGTTTCTTTGGCTGCGCGGTCGGATGGCTCTCCCCCGGGGCGAATATAGACCGGGCGGCCGGAAGATGCACTCTTATTTACCGGCGGGGAGGCGGAATCTCCAGGCACAGTACCATTCCTCCGGATGCGGGTCCGGCGGGCAGCCGATGCACTCGGTCACGATGCGGTCGTCGATGCCGCGCGCGAAATACCCGTATTCCACGATCCCGCCCGATTTGCAGGCGTAATCGGGCAGGCCCTTGCGCCGGCGGGCCGACTGCACCCGGCAATCGTTCATATAAAACAGGAAGGATTCGGGGGACTCGTCGACGATCGACTGGACGTTGACGTTCGCGTACAGCCGGAAGCCGAGGGCCTTTTTCAGCCCCTCGAGTCCCGGCCGCCCGGGCAGGCGGAGGAATTTCCTGACGGTCCATGCCTCGTAGGGTGAGAACTGCGCCCAGGCGGAGTCGTTGCAGCGCTTGGCGTCGGTCATGCCGTGGGCGCCTTCCACCGCCTGGAACCAGACGCCGTCGTTGGCGAGCCAGTTCGTGGACACGCTCTTCATCAGCGCCACCAGGGACTCGCGCGGAAGGTCGACCATGGCCGCGGGCAGGTCGTTCCTGAGTGCGAACCCGAGAGTCCGAGCCAGCCGGGCCAGCTGGATCTTCAGGCTCCGGGGACCGGCCTCCTCCAGGACCGCGAGGGCCTTTTCCATGCCGAGCTGGTGCCGGACCTCGGAAAACCAGATGGAGTAGTGGACGATGATGCGTTCGAGCAGGCCGGCGATGTACCCGGCGAGCTCTTCGTCGCCGAGCTCCAGAGGCGAGTGTGTCGATGCGGGGCCGTTCATGGTGCACCCTTTCTCCCGGTTGGGGGGCAGGCTTGAAACAATCGTCAGATTCTGCCCAGCCCCTGGCGGACGATGACGGGTTCGTCGCCCGTAAAATCTATGATGGTCGAAGGCTCCAGCCCGCCCGGCCCGGTATCGAGGAAAATGTCAACCAGGTGGCCGAAGGCGCTTTCGATTTCATCGGGATCGGAAAGGTAGGAGCCTCCGGGGAGGGACGCGCTGGTGCTGATGACCGGGTGCCCCAGGCCGTCGAGCAGCGCCTGGCAGACCGGGTGGTCCGGAACCCGGATGCCGACGGTCTTCCGTTTTTCGAGGAGGATCCTGGGCACCTGCCGCGTGGCGCCGAGGAGGAACGTATAGGGGCCGGGGAGGAGATGGCGCATCACCTTGTAGGCCTCGTTCGGGACATAGGCGTATTCGGAGATGTTTTTCAGGTCGCGGCAGATGAAGCTCAGGATTTTCCGCTTGTCGTTCCCCTTTATGCGGTAGATCTTCTCGACCGCGTTCTTGTCGAGGAGGTCGCAGCCGAGGCCGTAGACCGAATCGGTCGGGTAGACGACGAGGCCGCCGCCGCGGAGGGCGTCGATGGCGGGTCCGAGCAGCCGTAACTGGGGGGTCTCCGGGTGTATGCGTATCCTTTTCATCTTTTGCGTCCGCGCTCCAGGGGATCGGTCCCAGTATATCCCTTCGCGGTTTCTTTCGGCACCCCTCTTTTCATGGACCGCGCCGCTTTCCGCGAGCGCTCCCCGTGTCGGATCCGGCAGGGCCCGGATCCGGGAGGGCCCCCCTGCGCCGCCCCACGGCCTGCCGGAGCAGGTATTCGACCTGTCCGTTGACGCTGCGCAGTTCGGCCGCGGCCCAGGCTTCGACCTCGGCCCACAGCTCCGGGTCCATTCTCAGGAGAAACGATTTTCTCTTGTCCATCATTCCCGTTCCGGATCAGGTATAAAGAGTGCCGGTGTTGACCACGGGATGCACCTCGGACTCGCCGCAGAGCACGACCATCAGGTTGCTGACCATGGCCGCCTTCCGCTCGTCGTCGAGGTGGAGCACCTGTTTTTCGGCCAGGTCCCGCAGGGCCATGTCCACCATGCTGACGGCCCCGTGCACGATCTTCTGGCGTGCGGCGATGATGGCCTCGGCCTGCTGCCGGCGCAGCATCGCCTGGGCGATCTCGGGGGCGTAGGCCAGGTGGGTGAGCCTGGCTTCCTCCACCGACACCCCGGCCCGGCCGAGGCGCTCCTCGAGTTCCTTCTTCAGCGCCGCGGAGACCTCGTCCGCGTTGCTCCGCAGGGTGATTTCGTCCTCCTCCCCGTGGTCGTAGGAGTACTGGCTCGCCAGGTGGCGCAGGGCGGACTCGCTCTGGGTCTCGACGTAGAGCTCGTAGTCGTCCACGTCGAACACCGCCTGTGCCGTGTCGCGGACGCGCCAGACGATCACGGCGGCGATCTCGATCGGGTTGCCGCGCCGGTCGTTCACCTTCAGCTTCTCGCCGTTGATGGTCCGCGCGCGCAGCGAGATCTTGTTCCGGCCGAGGGTCTTTTTATGCGGCGGGGCCCCGGGTTTCGCCGCCTCCATCTGCTTCGACATCTCCGCCATCCGGCCGGGCCCGTTGGAATAGAAGGGATTGCCCCAGTGGAAACCGCTTTCGCGCACGCTCCCGCGGTATTTGCCGAACAGAACCAGGACGCGGGCCTGGTTCGGCTGCAGGGTGAACAGGCCTGTGAGGAGGACGAGGAGCACGGGGAACATCAGAACGGACAGGGCCGTCGGCAGGGGGTGCGCCTCCCCCTGGATCCCCGCGGCGGCGCAGTAGATGAAGAGCGCGATGTCGGCGAGCAGCAGGGCCAGCAGCAGGACGAGAGCCGCCCAGCCGTTGTGGACCCTGACGATTTGTTCGGCGTTCCAGTCATTTTTTTCGGTGGCCATGATCTCTCCCTCTGGTATCAATGTGATATCATACTGATACCAGAAGAGGCGTTTGCGCCGCAAGGACTTTTTTTGATATGTTGTCAGCGGGCGCAGGCGTCTGGGGCGACCGGGGTTTTCGACGGGGGGCATCATGCGGGTGCTGCTGATCTCGGCTAATCGGGAGGACGGGGATATGCGCGTGCCCGCCCTCGGGCTGGCCTCGGTGGGTGCGGCGGCCGAAAAGGCCGGGCACGATACCCGGTTGATCGACCTGATGATCGAGCCGGAGCCCCGGCGCGCCCTCGAAGACGGGATCGGCGATTTCCGCCCGGACGTCATCGGCGTCAGCGTGCGCAACATCGACGACCAGAGCATGCACCACCCCCGCTTCCTCCTCGACCAGGCGCGCGAAGCCGTCGCCCTTTGCCGGGGGGCCTCGGCGGCTCCGATCATCCTGGGCGGGGCGGGCTACAGCATCCTTCCCGGACCCATCCTGGAATACCTGGGCGCCGACATGGGGATTGCGGGGGAAGGGGAGCGCGTATTCCCCGAACTGCTCGCGCGGGTCGAGGCGGGTAAAGACCCGGGCGCCCTCCCCGGGCTCTACCGGGCGCACGGCATCGGGGCCGCGCCGTGCGCTTATGTTACGGACCTCGATGAACTGCCGCTGCCGGACCCGCGCCTGCTGGCACGCTCCCTTGCCGGCGCCGTGGATGCCCCGGTCCCTGTCCAGAGCAGGCGTGGCTGCCCCATCGGCTGCAGCTACTGTTCGACCCCCGTGATCGAGGGGAAGGCCGTGCGCCGGCGCTCCCCGGAGGCGGTGGCCGAATGGATGGTGCGCTGGGCGGCCGAAGGGTTTCGGCGCTTTTACTTCGTCGACAACACCTTCAACCTGCCTGCCGATTACGCCGCCGACCTCTGCGGCGCCATCCTCGGCGCGCACCTCGACATCGACTGGCGCTGCATCCTCGTTCCCACGGGCGTAAGCTCGGAACTGGCCGGGCTGATGGCGCGCTCCGGATGCCGGGAGGTCAGCCTGGGATTCGAAAGCGGGTCGGCCGCGCTGCTCGGGGGGATGCGCAAACCTTTCGATCCCGGGGATGTCCGCCTGGCCGCCGAGCGGCTGCGGAGGGCGGGAATCGGCCGGATGGGCTTTTTACTCCTGGGCGGTCCCGGCGAGACCGAAGAGACCGCTCGGGAGAGCTTTGATTTCGCCGAGTCCCTCGGACTGGAGGCCCTGAAGATAACGATCGGGGTGCGCATCTACCCCGGCACCGAACTTGCGCGCGTCGCCCTCGGGGAGGGGGTGATAGCCTCCGACGCCGAACTGCTCCATCCCCGCTTTTACATGGTGCAGGGACTCGAGGACCGGCTCCGCGCCCTGGCCGCGGAGCGGCAGGCGCGCAACCCCGGCTGGATCCTCTAATCTCCTCCGCGAACCGACCGATGAAGACAGGGTGGACGGGAGTGCGTCCGCGATCGGGACGGGATCATGGACAGATTCGCATGGGCGGTTGAGAAAGGGAACGAAGGCCTCTGGGACTGGGACCTCCCGGCCGGCCGCATCCATTTCTCCCCCCGCTGGCACGCGCTCGTGGGAGGCGAGGGCCCCTGCGGCAGCACGCCGGAGGAATGGTTCGGCCGCATCCCCCCCGGTGAGCGCGAGGCGGTCCGGAGCGCCATCGACGCGCAGCTCAAAGAGGAATGCGGAAAGTTCGAACTGGAGCACCGCATGCTGCATGCCGACGGATCCTGCCGCCGGGTGTCGTGCACCGGCATCATCACCCGGGACCCGGACGGCCGGGCGGTCCGGATCGCGGGGGCGCACACGGACATCACCGCCGCTGTCGCGGTCGACCCGGAGACCGGGTTGGCCGCCCGCCACTTTTTCCTGGACCGGGCGGCGCGCTCCCTGCTGGCGTCGCAGAGGGACCCCCAATTCGTCTTTGCCGTGATGCTTCTGGCCATCGACCGCCCGGAAGCTGCCGGAGGCCCGTCGGAAAGCGGCGGGGCCCTGGTGCCGGCCGCCGCGCGCCGCCTGGAAACGCGCATGAAGGCGGGATACCGGCCCTCTTCATCCGGCCGGGACCATGCGATCGCGCACGCGGGAGCGGGAGAGTTCCTGATCCTGCTGGAGGGCCTCGGCGGCGCGGACGAAGCGCAGGCGGTGGCCGACCGCCTGCTGGGTGAGATGGCAGAGCCTTTCAGGGTGGGGGACCGGGAAATCTTCGCAGCCGTCAGCGCGGGAATCGCGGTGAGCGCCAGCGGGTACGAAAATCCACAGGATATGCTGCGCGACGCGGACACGGCCCTTCACCGGGCCCGTTCCCTGGGGGGCGGGCGGGCGGAGTTTTTCGACACCGCCGGCCTGGCCGCGGCGCGCCGGGAGCGCGCCCTCGAATCGGACCTTCGGCGCGCGCTCGCGGCGCGGGAGCTCCGGGTCGCCTACCAGCCGATCATCGACCTGTCGTCGGGCCGGATCGCCGGTTTCGAAGCGCTGGTCCGCTGGCGCCACCCCGAGCGGGGCGAGGTGTCCCCGGCCGAATTCATCCCGATCGCCGAGCGGACGGGCCTGATCGGCCCCGTGGGCCTGGGGGTGCTGCGGGAGGCCTGCCGCCAGGTGAAGGCCTGGAAAAGAAGTGCGCCGGGAGCGGGCGAAGTGTGGGTTTCGGTCAACGTGTCCCCGGTCCAGCTCAGGGGGGAGTCCTTCGTCAGGGAGGCGGCCGACGTCCTGCGGGAGGAAGAGTACGCCGCCGGCAGCCTCGTGCTCGAGGTAACCGAAAGCGGGATCATGGAAAACGCCCAGGCCGCCGTCCGGCTGCTCATGCAGTTGCGGCTCGTGGGGGTGCGCGTCGCCATCGACGACTTCGGGACCGGGCATTCCTCCCTCTCCCGCCTGTGCGGGCTCCCGCTCGATTTTCTCAAGATCGATCCTTCCTTCGTCAGGGGGACCGAGAGCGGGAAGGACATGCTCGAAGTCGTGCGCAGCATCAGCGAATTGGCCGGCAGGCTGGGCCTCGGGGTCATCGCCGAGGGGATCGAGACCCCGGCGCTGCTCGAGCGGGTGCGGTCGCTCGGGTGCGGGTTCGGCCAGGGTTTCCTTTTCTCGCGCCCGGTCGACGGGGAGGCGGCCGGCGCGCTCCTCCAGCGGGGCCTCGTCGACGCGGAGGGGAGTGCGGTCCCCGCCCCCCGTCGGGAAGGGGCGCCCGGGGGACGCCGGGGAGGGGGGCGATGGAGGGTCGGGTGGGCGCTTGCAGCCCTTGCCGCCCTGGTCCTGCTCGGCATGGGGTATCTGAGGGAGGTCCCCGACAAGGCCCCGCGCGCTCCGGTTGCGGCCCTGGCGGTCGAACCGGGTACGCTTGACCCGGAGACCCCGATCCAGGCGAGGGCGGAACCCCCGCCGCCGGTCGCTGCAACGGAAGAGACCCCGCCGGCCGATTACAGCTTCCCGGTGGTTCATGACCACCGCATCGGCAGCTGCAGCGGGAAACTCCGGCTCACTTCCGACACCCTTTCCTACATCGGAGGGAAAAGGGAGTGCCGGTTCAGCGCGGAAAAATCGGCCTATTCCTGTCGCCTCGAGGACGGGAAACTCGTGATCCGGGCCGGTGGCAAAACCTACCGTTTCCATCCCGAAGGGGACTCCCGGGAAGTGCACGCCCGGCGGTTACGGGAGATCCAGGGATACATTGCGCGCCTCCACCCCGAAGCCGCCCGCTGAGTCCCGCCGCCCCGCATTTCCCCCGTGGATTCCCCTGGCCGTCGCGAAGTATAATAGGGCCAACCACAATCAGGTTCAGCCACACGCACAATTCAGGAGGGGGACTATGGAACGCTGGATGGGAAAATACTCGAAGCCGTGTTACGCGCTCCTGCGCATCGTGGCGGGGATTCTTTTCGCGTGCCATGGGGCGCAGAAGCTGTTCGGGGTGCTCGGGGGGCAGGGCTGGGGGGGCGACCCGATGATGCTGGCGGCCGGCGTCATCGAATTCGCCGGGGGGGTCCTGGTGGCGGCCGGCCTCTGGACGGGGTACGCAGCCTTCGTCGCGAGCGGCCAGATGGCGGCGGCCTATTTCATCGCCCACGCCGGCAGGGGGTTCTGGCCCATCCTCAACGGGGGAGAGCTGGCGGCCCTTTACAGTTTCCTCTTCCTCTACATCTCGACGCAGGGCTCGGGGATCCTCGCCCTGGATTCCCTGATCGGGCGGCCCCGGGTTTCCGCGAAATCCTGAAGGGACCGGAACCGCCCGCCGGGGTCAGTCGCCGAAGTGAAACACCAGGCCGGCGGAAATCCGCAGGTTGTTCTGGCGGTCGTCGATCCCGCTGAAGAAGATCTGCGGGCCGGCGTCGTGGCGCGTCATGAGGTAGTCCACCTGGACGGCGCGCAGCGACAGCGAGCGGCTCAGCTTGACGTCCAGGCCTCCGCCGATGGCGGCCGCCAGGGCCGTGGCGGAATCGCCGTAACCGAAGGCGCTCGTGCTGACGCGGCTGGCGCCTATCAGGAAATGGGCGAAGGGGGCGACCGTCTCCGCGCGCCAGGTCATCTTGGGGCCCACCATGAAGGTGTGGGAGTTGACCTCGAGGTAGGGGACCTCGAACCCCCGGACCGAGGGGGAGCCGTAGTGGCCGCTGAAATCGCCGGTGACCCCGAACCATTCCGAAACGTTGACGGTGACCGCGGCGTTCCAGCCGTGCAGGTTCATGTCGCTCGGGTCGGCCCGCAGGTAGGAGTAGCCGCCGAAGATCTCGGCTTTGGAAGAGTCCTGGGCCGGGGCCGCCGCCGGGGCCAGAAACAGGAGGGCAACCAGAACCGCCGGAAACATGGATTTGTTCATAAACGCCCCTTTCTCCGCGACAGGGCCGGAACCCGATCCGCGGTCCCTGTATTGGATGCTTCGGGGGGGGCAAGGTTTCACCGGGCGCAAAAAAAGGGCGCGCCGTCGCCGACGCACCCTTTCGTTTGTGCGATTCAGAGCCGAGGCTAGAAGCTGATCACCACGCCGAAGGAGAGCTTGACGTTGTTGAACCGGCTGGACGGGGCCTTATGGCTGTAATATTCCATGTAGTCCCGGCTGTAGTCGCCGTCTTCCTCTTCGCGGCCGATGAAGGCGGCGTCATAGGTGAGCTTGTCCCAGGTCGGGAGGTAGTCCACCTGGATCAGGCGGATGGCCGCATGCTTGCCCGCCTTGACGTCGAGGCCGCCGCCGAGGGCCATCGCAAACGCCGTATTCCCCTCGATCTTCCCGCTGACCTTTCCGGTATACTCGTACCAGTCGGTCACGGTTCCGTCGTACCCATACTCATAGCTGTAGTCGTAAGCCACGTCCAGGTCGTCCGCTTTGACCTTGGTGAAGCCGAAAAGGGCATGGGCGAAGGGGCGGACCTTCGAGTTGCCGCGGTAGCTGAACTCGGGGCCGACCATGCCTGTGTACCTGCGGTAATCGGCCTTGCCGGCCCAGGACTCCTCGCGGTCCTGCTGGTAATTATTGTATTCGTTGTAGTCGTAGTCGTAGGCGTAGCCGTAGTTGGCCGCGTTCTCGAGGTCCACCTTGCCGAAGTGGGAACTGAAGTTCCCCTTGATCCCGAGCCAGGAGTTGAGGTTGCGCGTCAGGGACACGTCGAAGCCGTTGACCATGCCGCCGTTGGTCCCCTCGTTGAGTCGGGCAAAATCCACGTCATAGTAATAGTAATTCATGTTCTGCCCGCCGCCGTCCATGTCGGCGTTCAGCACGGAGTACCCGCCGAAGACGTCCCATTTCGGGAAATCCTGGGCCGGGGCGGCGCCGGCAACCGCCGCCATCATCACCGCTGCCAGTAAAAGTTTTTTCATCGTTAGCTGTTCCTTTCCAGGTTGAGTTGTGTCGGGAAGTTGAATAGTTGAGTCGCTTCAGAATCATGTTTCCGCCAGAGTCCGCTTTCCGCTGGGGACGCCCTTGCTCCCGCCGGGCGACCC
>JAFGSS010000139.1 GCA_016934555.1 Acidobacteriota bacterium
CTGGGCGCTGGAGCGGTCGGACACCTACGTGCCCCGCCCCCCCTCGGTGGAGGCCTTCCTCCCCATCAGCGCCCTGCTCGCGCTCAAGCGCCTGGTCCTGACGGGGCTCTGGGACCGGGTCCACCCCGCCGGCCTGGTTTCGAACCTCCTCGAGAAGGCGGGCCGGGGAGTTCGCCCACCCCTGACGCGCTATCGTTGAATATCGAAGAGGCGCTCCGCCGGGGCGGAGAAATACTCGGCGATCTTTTCGTTGAGCGCGCGCTGCACCTCGGGGGCGTACTTCGGGTCCTTCATCGTCTTCTGGAAGAGGGGCTCGAAGGTCTCGTGCGGGTTCAGGTGCATATGAAGGGTCACGCTCTTTCCCGTCGGCTTGTCGATGAAGATCGTCTTCTTCTCCGCCTCCGGGAGGAGGGTGATGTCCCCCTGCTGGCGGAAGGCGCCGAACTCGCCGCGCGCCCCGGTGATGTAGGCCAGCGCCATCGCCTGGCAGCAGTGGTGCGACGTCTTCACCTGGATCCCCTGCCGCACCGGCAGCCGCTCCCCGTACAGGGCGCGGAAGGCCTCCTGGGCCATGCGGAAGGCGAAGGCGGCGCCGCCGGCGCAATAACCGTGAACCTTGAGGACCTCGGCGAAGGTGATCTCGACCGTCTCGTCGGGGGTGATGCCGAAGAGGGCCGAATTGGGGGACCGCATGCGGATCACGGCGTGCGGGATGCCGACCCGGCCCGCGGCCTTCCAGGCGGCGTCATCGGCGGCCCACAGGCCGCACGGGCACCCGGCGGCGGCCGCGGCGGCGAGAAAGCGCCGGCGGCTGGGCAAACGGAGGATTTCGGAGGCGCGGGAATTCGGGTCGTTCATGGGGCAGGCTCCTGTGTCTTTCGGGTCGTCTCCCGATAAATATCTTTACGCAACACGGCATTCATCATATTTATAAGGCATTTCGGGGGAAACGAAAATGGCTGCTTTGACGGTCGAAGGGTTTCACACCATCCTCCTCTGCCGCAGGTGGGAGGAGTGCGTCGCGTTCTACCGGGACCTCCTCGGCTTCAGGACCGTGGACTCCGGCCCCGGCTTCGTCGAAGTCGAGGTCGCACCGGGATCGCACATCGGCCTCGTCCGGAGCAAAAGAGGCGGCCCCCCCGCAGGGGGCGAATTCGCCCTCGCCCTGACCTTCCGCGTCCCCGACCTCGAAAAGGCGCGCGCGTTCCTCGCGGACCGCGCCCCGGGGGTGGGGGACATCATCGACCACCCCTGGGGCGCGCGCCTGTTCAGGATGCAGGACCCCGAGGGGCGGCCGCTCGAGATCTGGACCCGCTGATCCCGGCTACAGGAGCCTACAGCTTCACCCCCAGCCGCTCCCAGACCGACTCCCCCTCGGCGATCTTCTTCGCCTTCAGGTGCCGATAGGTGCTGAGCAGGAACCAGGCGAGCGGCAGGACGCCGAAGACGATGATGACCGTATCGGGCACGATCCGCATAAGGCCCAGCACCCCGACCAGCGGGCGCTCGAAGAAGCTCACGTCGCGCGCCACCCAGAGACCTTCCTTATAGCTTGTCCAGGCCTGGGCGATGCCCACGGGAAAGAGGGTTCCCAGCGTCATGACCGCCAGCCCGGCGTTCAGGCCCCAGAAGGACACCTTGAGCAGGCGGTCGTTCCAGTGTCTCCGTTCGACCAGGCCGCGCCAGGAGAAGAGGAGCAGCGCCACCGACAGCATGCCGTAGACGCCGAACAGGGCCCCGTGCGCGTGGTTGACCGTCAGGTAGGTCCCGTGCTCGTAGTAGTTGACCAGCGGGAGGTTGATCAGGAAGCCGAAGACGCCGGCGCCGAGGAAATTCCAGAAAGAGCTGGCGATGAGAAAATACATCGGCCACTTGTAGGGGAACTCCCTCCCCTCCTTCCGGATCGATTTGTACTCCATCAGGCCCCGGACCACCAGGCCGAA
The DNA here is from genome assembly GCA_016934555.1 of Acidobacteriota bacterium. Lineage (GTDB taxonomy): Bacteria > Acidobacteriota > UBA6911 > UBA6911 > UBA6911 > UBA6911. The sequence continues at coordinate 1,944 of JAFGSS010000139.1, forward strand.
CAGCGGCACCGGCTCCATCGAGGAAAAGACCGAGCCGACGGCGAGCCAGAGCGACGGCCCCCCGAACCAGAAGTAGTGGTGGGCGGTCCCCAGGATGCCGCTCAGGAACACGATGGCGGCGGTGAAATAGGCCACCCTCAGTGCGCCTTTGGCCGAGACCAGGTTCATGGCGACCAGGAGCACCGAGATGACGGCCACCCCGAAGAACTCGAAGATGCTCTCCACCCAGATGTGGACCACGAACCAGCGCCAGTAGTCGGCCACCGTCAGGTGAGTCCCGCGGGCGAAGAAGAGGCCGAAGGCGAAGAAGACGACCACGAGGATGGCGCTCAGCACGTAGAAATAGACCAGCCGCCGGAAATCGGGGTCCTGGATCCGCTGGGTGCGGTCGGACACCGCGCGGTAGACGATGACGAGCCACCCCACCAGGCCGGCCAGGAGCAGGATCTGCCAGAACCTGCCGAGCTCCAGGTACTCCCACCCCTGGTGCCCGAACCAGAACCACCCCTCGCCGAACAGCCCGTGGATCCCGAGCACCTGCCCCACCAGGCTCCCGACGGCGACGAGGAGAACCGCCCCGAACAGGATCTCGACCAGCAGCCGCTGCCTGCGGGGCTCGCGTCCCCCGATGATGGGGGCCAGGTAGATCGAGGAGGCTATCCAGGTGGTGGCGATCCAGAAGATGGCCAGCTGCAGGTGCCAGGACTTGGCCCAGCTGTAAGGGATCAGGCTCCCCACGATCGGGATGTAGAAGCTCCCCGGGTGGACCGTGTAGTGGGCCAGCAGCCCGCCGAAGCTCGTCTGCACCAGGAAGAGGAGGATCACGACGAGAAAGAACTTGGCCGCAGCCAGCTGACTCGGCGTCAGCGGCATGTCGATGAGCTTGTCGGCGAGCGGCACCCCCTTGGGCGCTCCATACCAGAGCCCGTCGCGGTGGACCCAGAAGATGAAGAGCCCCAGGGTGACGAACAGGGAGATGATGCCGGCCAGGGTCCAGACGTAGGTCTCCGCCGTGGCGACGTTGCCGACCTCCGGCTCGTGGGGCCAGTTGTTGGTGTAGCTGTAGTCGGAGCCTGGACGGGCGGCCGAGGCGACCCACGCGGTCCAGAAGAAGAAGCGCCCCAGCTGCCGTCGCTCTTCCGCCGTCGGGACCGTCCCGGGGAGGAAGCCGTAGCTGGTGTCGCCGTCCCGGAAGGTGCGCTCCCAGAACTCCAGGCTCTCGGCGAGCGCGGTTTCCTGGGCCGGTTCCAGCCGGAGGGTGTCCGCGTCCGCATCATGGGCGTTGGCTTTCATGAGCCGGCGCGTCCGGATGTCGACGAGGTCCTTTTCCTCCCCGGCAAGCTCCGCGTAGGGGCGCCCGTAGGCCCCGAACGCCAGTTCCTCCCGTACCCTCGCTCCCGCGCGGTGCAGCGTGACGGCCGAGAACTCCATCCCGCGCTGCGACCCGTGCCCCCAGACGCTCCCGTGGTCCATCAGACCGTAGCGCTGGAAGACGTCCTGCCCGGCGAGGATGTCGGCCTTGGTGAAAAGCACCTCTCCGTCAGGGCCGAGGACCCGCCCCGGGTAGGGGGGCGCCTCGCGGTTGGCGAAAAACCCGCCCAGGAGTAAACCGCCCAGTGCAACGACAAAACAGACGATCGCCGCTCTTTTGAGTGTCTCCGTTGACATGGTCCGTCTCCTTGCCCTTCGGGGATGAACATTCGGTCAATGCGTTGATGGTGTCGTGAAAAAAACCGGTGAATGGCCACCAAGCTACCCGAAAGGGAGAGGATTTGCAAGCATGCGGGAAAGGGGGGGACGCCCCCGAAGGAACGTCCCCGGCAGGTTACACCGGTCTGCGGGCGCGGATGAAGGCGCCGGCGAACCGCCCCTCCGCCCCGGCGACGACGGCTTCGGGGTCGAGACCGCTTTCGGCCATCAGGTCGCGGATGTCGTCCGCTGCGTACACGCGCGTCGGCTCGATCTCCACCCCCTCGAACCCGGCGTCCTCGAGTTTCGTGCGATATTCGTCCCGCTCGAGGGCCCCGGCGATGCAGCCGGCCCAGAGCTCCATGTTCTTCCGGATCGTCTCCTGCACGCTGCCGAGCACGACCACGTCGGAAACGGCGAAGCGCCCCCCCGGCTTCAGGACCCGGAAGGCCTCGCGGAGCACCCGGTCCTTGTCCCCCGAGAGGTTGATCACGCAGTTGGAAATGACGACGTCGACCGAGCCGTCCGGGAGCGGGATGTCTTCGATCTCCCCCTTGAGGAATTCGACGTTGGCCACCCCCGCCTTGCGCTGGTTCTCCCGCGCCAGTTCCAGCATCTCGTCGGTCATGTCGAGGCCGTAGGCCTTCCCTTCCGACCCCACCCGCCTGGCCGAGAGGAGGACGTCGATCCCCCCTCCCGAACCGAGGTCGAGCACGGTCTCGCCCGGTTTCAGTTCCGCCAGGGCGGTGGGGTTGCCGCACCCGAGCGATGCCAGCAGGGCCGCTTCCGGCAGGCCCGCGGTCTCCCCCGCAGCGTAGAGGTCGCGCGTGATCGGGTCCACGCCCCCCGTGGACCCGCAACAGCCCGACGATCCGCAGCAGCCGCGCGCCCCCGATTTTGCCTGGGCGGCGGCCTTCCCGTACCTGTCCTTCACGATTTCCTTGATATCGATGATGCTCACTGACGTATCCTCCATTTCACCGTTCCTGCGCCCGGCCGCCGGGACCTCCCGTCCCGCACTCCCCCGGGCAGCAGCCCGCGAGCGTGCGGGCCGCGAGCGCGACCGATGCGACAAGCGCCTCGCTCTTTTCCGGGGGAAGCCCGCGCAGCATTTCCGCGCAGATGTCGCCCCAGGTGGATTGAATGCGGTCGAGGGCGGTGCGCCCCTTTCCGGTCAGGGCGATCTGGACCGCCCGCCGGTCCCGCAACGCGGGGGTTCTCGCCGCGAGCCCCTCCCGGACCAGGCCCTCGACCGTCCGGCTGAGGGTGCTGGCGTCGAGCCCCAGGCGCGCGGCCAGCTCCTTCAGGGTCAGCTCCCCCGCTTCGCCGATTTCAGTGATCGCGTGGCACTGGGCGACGGTGACGCCGCAGCAGAGCGCCTCGCTCCGGGTCCGGGCCCGCACGGCGCGCTCGATCTCCCGCAGCCCGGCGCGGAACCTTTCCACCTTGGCCTCCAACCCCTCCTCCACCATCGCCCTCTTCCCCCCTCCCCTTTTTTAGTTGCTATATACAATTATTGTATTGCAAATCTAAATTGTCAAGTCGTCATCCGTCGCCCTTCTCCGGTAAAAAAAGCGGACTGACCCGGAATCTCCCCGCTGTCTGATTCTCTGCCACCCCAGTTAGGTAATTATACCCAGGCCGGAATGGGTATTCTTTCCTATTGATCCGGGGGCGCCGCATTATCGAATATATTTTCAGTATCATTATTTTTGCATCCCATTGTTTAAATGATACTAAGGAGGACAAGATGGCGGCCGAACTGAAATTTGACAAGGTAAACGGCATCGATCTTCACACTCTCGGAGGTACGATCGACGCCATCCGGAAGGATCCCGAACTGGGCAAATGCCGCTTCCGGGCCCGCAATCAATGGAAGGGGGACACCCTCAACCGTTCCGAGGTCACCGACTTCTACGGGGCGAAATCGGTGCAGAAGCACAAACAGACGTTCGAGATGCACGCGGACGAGCCCCCGATCCTGGCGGGGGGGGACCGGGCGCCCAACCCGGTCGAACACCTGCTGCACGCGCTGGCCAGCTGCGTGACGACGTCGCTCGTCGCCCACGCGGCGGTGAAGGGGATTCAGATCGAGGAGCTGGAATCGGAACTGGAGGGGGAGATCGACCTGAACGGGTTCCTGGGCCTCGACCCCGACGTGCCCAAGGGCTACACCGACATCCGGATGAAGTTCAGGGTCAAGACGGAAAGCGACAACCTGAAAATGCTCGAGCGCCTGGCCCGGTTTTCGCCCGTGTACAACACCCTCATTCACGGGGCCAGGGTCGATATCGCCATCGAGCCCAAGTAGAGACTGATGGGGACAGTGGTGACTGTCCCCTATTCCTTGATGAGGAGCAGGGTGGCGGGGTCGAGCGCCACCTGGACCGGGCTGACGTCGGGGTTGTCGTGGTCCTTGAGCAGCCGGAGCTTGATCTGCGCATCCTCCGGCTCCAGCGCGAGGATCACGTCGACGGTGTCCTCGAGGCGCACCAGCGGCTCGGGGATCCCCCGCTCGTCGCGGGCCGAATCGCGGTGGATGACGGCCGACATCCAGAGTTCGCCGCCGATCTCGCCGGCGATCCGGCGCAGTTCGGCCATTTCCTCCCCCGTCGCCCGTTCGAAGTTGAAGCCGTCCAGGATCAGCGCGGCGGGAAAGAAATTCATCTGTTCGCCGATCCGCGTGACGGTTTCCCGCAGCCGGGCGACGGAGAAGCTGGCGCCGACGAAAGTGTGGATGTTGCGGAAGCGCTCCATCTCCATCCGCTCCGTGTCGACGTCCTCGAGCCCCGCACTCTTGGCCAGTTCCAGGAAGATCTCGCCGTAGAACCCCCGGATCTTGTCGATCCCGTCGTCCAGCGCCACGTGCAGCACCCGGCGCCCGCGCATCAGGTCGTCGAGCGCGATGCCGACCAGGACCGCCGTCTTGCCCACGCCGTGCCGGGCGGCCACCACCCCGATGTTGCCGCGGCCGAGGCCCCCGTGAATCGACTTCTCAAGAAGCCTCAGCGGGCTCCGTTCGTTCAGGTCTTTCCGATGCATGGCTCATCCCTCCCGGGCTACTCTTCTTCCTTGTCCAAGTTGGTGCCGTACTTCTTGATCAGTTCCTTGGAGACCTCGGCCGGGACCGGAACGTACCGGCTGAACTCCATGGTGAACTCCGCCTTCCCCTGGCTCGAGGACCTGAGGTCTGTGGAGTACCCGAACATCTCCGAAAGGGGCACGTCGGCGTCGACGCGGGCGAACCCCTCAGATTCGGTGGTCCCGACGATGATGCCGCGGCGCTGCATGATGGTGCGGACGAAGTTGCCCTGGAACTCGACCGGGCCCTCCACGCTCACCTTCATGAGCGGCTCCAGGATGTGGGGCCGGGCGCGGTGATAGAACTCCCGGAAGGCGCCCCGGGCCGCCGCCTGGAAGGCGTTGTCGGAGGAGTCGACCGAGTGGGCCGCCCCGTCGTTGACGACCACCCGCAGCCCCGTCACCGGGAAGCCGATCAGCCGCCCCTTCTTCAGCATGGAGCGGAACCCCTTCTCCACCGAGGAGATGAACTCGCGCGGGATCGCCCCGCCGATGATTTCGTCCAAGAACTCGAATTCGCCCGACTCCAGCGGCTCGACGTACCCGCCGATGCGCCCGTACTGCCCGGCGCCCCCCGTCTGCTTCTTGTGGGTGTAGTCAAAATCGACCCTCCGGCTGATCGCCTCGCGGTAAGCCACCTGCGGCGCCCCGGTCTCCACCTCGGCGCCGTACTCGCGCTTCATCCGCTCCACGTAGACGTCCAGGTGAAGCTCCCCCATCCCGGAGATGATGGTCTCCCCCGACTCCTCGTCCATGTGGGTCTTGAAGGTCGGGTCCTCCTTGGTGAAGCGGTTGAGCGCCTTCGCCATGTTCCCCGCCATCTTCCGGTCCTTGGGGGCGATGGTGAGGTGGATGACCGGATCGGGCACGTGCATCGACGTCATGGCGTAATTCACCTTGTCCGAGGTGAAGGTGTCGCCCGAGGCGCAGTCGATGCCGAACAGCGCCACGATGTCCCCGCCGTGCGACTCCACGATCTCCTCCATTTCGTTGGAGTGCATCCGCACCAGCCGGCCGACGCGCACATCCTTGCCCGTGCGGCGGTTGACGATGGTGTCCCCCCGCTTGAGCGTCCCCTGGTAGATCCGGATGTAGGTCAGCTGCCCGAAGCGGGTCTCCTCGAGCTTGAACGCCAGCGCCACCAGCGGGGAATCGGGCTCGGAATTGAGGACCACCTTCTCCTCTTCCTTCGCGAGGTCCAGCGCCTCGTTGACCACCTCGGTCGGGTCGGGCAGGTACTGCGTGACGGCGTCGAGCAGCGGCTGGATGGCCGTGTTCTTGTAGGCCGACCCCATGAACACGGGGGTCAGCTGCAGGGAGAGAGTCCCCCGCCGCGCCGCCTCGTGGACCATCTCGGGGGTGACCTTCTCCTCCAGCACGGCCTCGAGCAGCTCGTCGGAAAACATCGAAAGCGCGTCCAGCATCTCCTGGCGCTTTTCCTCCGCCTGGCCCAGCAACGCCGCGGGGATCTCCTCGATCCGGCGCTCCTCGCCACCGGGTCCGTCGAAGTAGTGGGCCTTCATGTGGACCAGGTCCACCACCCCCTCGAAGTTGGCCTCGAGCCCGATCGGGATCTGCATCATGACGGCGTTGTGCTTGAGCTTCTCGCGCAGGTGCTCGACCACCCGGAAGGGGTTGGCCCCCGACCGGTCGAGCTTGTTGATGAAGGCCAGGCGCGGCACGTTGTAGCGCCGCATTTGCCGGTCGACCGTCAGGGACTGGGACTGCACCCCCGCCACCCCGCAGAGCACCAGCACGGCCCCGTCGAGCACCCTGAGCGAGCGCTCCACCTCGATGGTGAAATCTACGTGCCCGGGGGTGTCGATGAGGTTGATGAAATGCCCCGCCCACTCGCAGTAGGTGGCGGCCGAGGCGATGGTGATCCCGCGCTCGCGCTCGAGGTCCATCGAATCCATCACCGCGCCGACCCCGTCCTTCCCCCTCACGTCGTGCATCACGCGGATGCGCTGGGTATAGAAAAGGATACGTTCCGTCAGAGTGGTTTTTCCGGAATCGATATGTGCGCTGATTCCGATGTTTCTTACGCGTCTCAGGTCCCTGGTCAAGTCCTTAACCTCTTTCCTTATTATTACAAATCGAGCAGCAAATAGTACCAGATATGTCAAGCGCGCGCCCGGACCGGCATGCGGAACGGGAGGCCCTCTACCCCAGTTTCCTCAGGACGTAGCCGCCCGAAAGGAGCATCGCCAGGCCCACGAGATAAAAAGGCGCCCCCAGTCCGCCGCCCCCCCCGGCCGCCAAACCCAGGGCCAGGGCCCCGAGGGCGTACCCGAGATCACGCCAGAAGCGGTAGATGCCCAGGACGGACGCCCGTCGGGCCGGTTCGGCCAGGTCGGCCACCGCCGCCCCCAGGGTGGGGTAGAGCATGGCCATCCCGGCGCCGATGGCGGCCGCCTCGACCGCCCAGAGGGCGGGAGCTCGGGTCAGGCCCACGGCCATCACCCCGGCCCCGCAAAGCCACATCCCCCCGACAATGAGCCCCCGCCGGCCGATCCGGTCCGAAAGCGGGCCGGTGAGCAGCTGCAGCGCGCCCCAGACCAGGCCGTAGACCGCAACCAGGCCCCCGGCCTCGACCAGGCTCGCGCCGTGGGCCACGAAGAAGATGGGGAAGAGGAGCCAGACGGCGGCGTCGGTGAACTTCTCGACCAGTCCCGCCTGGTGGACCGCCCGCAGCCGCGGGTCGTGAAGCGTCGCCGGCCAGAAGAGCCGCCCGAGCGGGGGCGGGGCCCCGGTCTCCTCCCGTTGGCCGGCCAGGGCCCAGGGCCGGGTCTCGCGCAGGCAGCAGAGGCCGAGCACCAGCGCCGCCCCGACGACCGCCAGGCCGAACAGGAACAGCCCCTCCCGCGCTCCCAGCCGCTCCGCCAGCCAGGCCGAGCCCACCCCCGCGAGCGCCACCCCGGCGTACCCCGCGAACTCATCGAGCCCGTTCACCAGCCCGCTCTGGTCGGCGCGCGCCAGGTCGAGCTTGCTGTTGAGCGCCATCGACCAGCAGAGCCCCTGGTTGACGCCCAGAAAGAGGGTGGCGGCCACGATCCACCCCCAGCCGGGGCCGTAGAGGATCAGAAACGGGACCGGCAGCGCCGCGACCCACCCCGCCAGCAGCACCCGGCGCCTCCCCCACAGGTCGGACAGCCGCCCGGCAAAAAGGTTGAGGAGCGCCTTGACCAGCCCGAAGACCACCACGAAGGAGGCCAGGGCCACGAAGGAGCCGCGCGCCAGACCGAAGTCCGATTCGGCCAGCACCGGGATGACGGTGCGCGTCATCCCGACCGTGGCGCCGACGAAAAACACCTGTACCAGCTGCAGCGCGACCTGTAAAAGGTTGGGGCGGATCCCGTGGCGGATGTCCATTGGCGTCCTTTGGCTGTCGGTTTACGCGATAGTACATGGCCGGGGCCCGGTCAGCGTAACACCGACCGGAGGAAGTCGGCCAGGATCCGCCCGGCCTCGCGGGAGAAGGGCTTGGCGGGGTCGACATAATCCTCGGGCAACCTGGGCTCCCCTTCGATCTCCTTGAAGACGTGGTTTACGTTGCCGAGCTCGGCGAAGCGGATGGCGGCGTTCCCCCCCTTTTTGAAGCTGTCGACCAGCAGCCGGGCGTCCCCGCAGCTCATCTGCGCATCCTTCTCTCCGCACAGGACCAGGACCGCGAGGCCGGGCGGGAGGCCGGCCGCAAGGGCGCGCGGGTCGTACCGGTGCGCCGTCTGGAGAAACTTCAGGTTCTGCTCGAGGAAGAGCGAGGCGAATTGCGGGCTGATCTTCTCCGGGACCGTGGCGTCGCGGCTGACCTGGGCGATCAGCCGGTCGATTTCCGCCATCCCTTCGTCCGCCTGGGCCTGCGTATACGCCCCCAGCTTGACCGCCGCGGCATACTGCCCGGCCACCTGCTCCCGGATGAGGGTCATGTACGGTTTCGCACCGGGCATGGCGAGCACGAGCGCGGCGGGGGGCTGCGCCCCCTTCAGCCGGTCGGCGGCCACCAGGGCGATCAACGCCCCCTCGCTGTGCCCCACAAAGCCGATGCGCGCCGGGTCGATCCCGGGGCGGCCCGCCAGGCATTCGCGGGCGTCGAGAGCGAGGGCGACATAATCATCGAAATCGATGCTCCCGATATCCTTCGCATGGCTCCCCAGGGAGGTCTTGCCGACGCCGAACTTGTCGTAGCGCAGGGAGGCGACCCCGGCCTCGGCCAGGACCCGGGCGAGGTGCCGGTGCGACTCGGTCTTACCCGGGAGCATCCGGCTGTTGCCGTCCCGGTCGGTGGGCCCGCTCCCGGAGAGCAGCACCATGGCCGGCGCCCTCCCCGGCCCGCCCCGCGGCAGCCGCAGCGTGCCGTGGATGGTATGGCCCCCGCTCGAAAACGTGATCTCCTCCTCCCCGGTCTCGAGCTCCGTCTCGACCGGCGCCGGGGGGAGGTGCAGCCCGGCCACGCGCCCGTCGTCCCGCAGGGTCACGGCGACCGTCTGCGCCCCCTTTTCGAACCGGAGGGTGAGAGCCACCGATTTGAATTCCCCCGCCTTCCCGACCGCCCAGGCCGTCTCCCCCTGGCAGGCCCCCCTGGAGAACAGGAGCGACGTCCACACCCCCTCGAGCTGCTCGCGCGCCACCGCTTTGCGCATCGCCTCGTCGAACCGGTCATAGGCCGCCGCGGCGTTCCCCGCGTTGAGCGCGGCCACCACCTCCCGCGCGATCCCGAGCGCCCGCTCGTCGGTAAGCGCCGAATCCTCACCCGTCGACGCCACCTGCGCCCCGCCCGACCCGGGAAGGAAAACACACAACAGCATCCCCACGGCAAAACGCATCGGCCATCTCATGGGATTCTCCACGATGGGTCCCTGAAATCTGATCACAGCTGAATTTTACTCCCGGGACCGATGCAGGCCTAAGAGATATGGTTCCCTTCCGGCCCTTGACAGCGCGCCCGTGCAGGGGGGAAGATCAAAAAATATCCATGGCCGCCCCATGGCCGCCCGACCGAACCGCGCGGATCTGCTCCTCCCGCTCCAGTACTCCGGAACCTTCCGGATTTCTCTCCGCTGGAATCGGGCCATGAGCGGCACCCCCCCCCACCATGACGCAGGCACCTCAAAGAAAGGAGATTTACATGAACCGAATCCTTCTGTTTGCGATTCTGGCGCTGCCGCTCCCGCTCTGGGCCGCGGACAGCCCTTTTGAAGGCACCTGGAAAGTCGACCTCGACTCGATCGAGCTTCCGGACAAGCCCATGACCGTCGCGTTGCAGGACGGGATGTACGAAAGCTCCTCCTCGGTTCCGAATATAAAGGTCCGGGCCGACGGGAGCGATCAGGCGGTGGCCGGAGCGCCGGGCTACGATACCCTGGCGGTCAGGGTCGTCAATGACAGCACGGTGGAGTTCACCGCCAAGCGGGAGGGAAAAGTCGTCAGCCGGAGCCGGCTCACGGTTTCCGCAGACGGCAAGACCGCCACGGAGAACTTCACGGAGTATCCCCCGGCGAGCAGCCAGCCGATCACGGGGTCCTTGACGCTGACGCGCCTTTCCGCGGGCCGGCCCGGATCTCACGCCATCAGCGGATCCTGGCGGACCCAGAAAGTGAGCGCTTCGGAAAACGCCCTCACCGCCACCTTCAGATCCATTCCCGACGGCATGGCCATGTCGACCTCCGCCGGCGAATCCTATGAAGCCAAATTCGACGGGAAAGATTACCCGATGAAGGGGAGTCTGCCCGGAATGACCGTTTCCCTGAACCGGGTCAACGACCGCTCGATCATCTCCACCATCAAACGGGACGGCAAAGTCGTAAACGTGAACCACGCCACGGTGTCGGCGGACGGGAAAACCTGCACCGTCCGGATCGAAAACCGGGAGCAGGGGACCACGATCGCCTATACCGCGAGAAAACTGTAGGGTCGGCGGGGCCCCGGGAGACCGGGGCCCCGCCTCAATCTCCGTAAAGGGGAGACCCGCGCACTCCCCGGCCGGGCACCCGGCCGGGGAACAACGGGACCGCTTCAGGCCGGAGGGATCAGGCCTTTTTCGCGGGCGCCGGTTTGGCAACTTTTGGGGCCGCCTTTTGGGGCGCAGGCTTGGCCGCGGCTTTGGGGGCCGCCTTGGCCGCCGCCTTCGAGGCCTTGTTGTTCTTGGCGATGTACTTCACCTCCTGGATCGCCACCCGCTTCTTCGGGCGGACGCTCGCCTCCGGGGTGACCCGGACGTCGACGAAGAGGAACGGCTTCCCCACGCGCTTGATCTCGAGCGGGCAGTGGATGACGTTCTTGGGGATGAAGATATAGCAGGGGTAGTTGATCTTGACCACCTTGTCCCCCAGCAGGATCTCCACGTCGGCGTCGAAGTCGGCGAAGTTCTTGCTGTCGCCGATGAGGTAGACCCACTGGTCGAAGTTGTGCCTGTGGCTCGGGTAGCCCAGGGTGTCGGGCTTGGTGATGCGGGCGAACCCCATGGCCAGGACCGAGTCGGGGATGTCCAGGGGGCCGAGGCCGGTGACCATCGGTTCCTTGATCGTGTCGTGGATCGACTTCCAGGGCTTCAGTTCGACCACGTTCGGTTTCCGTACCTTGTTCTTCAGTTTAAGCATGCCAGCCATAAGTGTCTCCTTTGATGTGCCGCGTGGCGCAGAGCGCAACTTCGTACGATGTCCAATGCGGCCCATTCTATATCAGCTCACGGCCGCCCCCGGCAAAAATAAAGCGCTTGCGGGGCGCAAATTGGTTACAATGGCCTCAATTTTTCAAAGCGATTCCGTTGCCTTGAACCGATGCCGGCGCCGCGCGTCCGGCCCGATCCGCAAACGAGGGAGGCCCCCTGCAATGACCCAGCCCAAAACCCGCAGCAACGCCGCCGCCAACTATGCCGAAAGGGACCGGAGGGTGAGCGACGCCATCGCGCTCGAGCTGCCCGACCGGGTGCCGTTTCATCTCTTCGCCGGCTACTTCTCGGGCACCTACTGCGGCGTCCCCTTCTCCTCGGCCTACTACGACGCCGCCGCCTGGCGCGCGGCCAACGTCCGGACCATCACCGAACTCGAGCCCGACGTCTACTGGGCTCAGACCGCCATGCTCTCCGGGAAAGCGATGGAGATCCTCGGCCCGCTCGGGATGCGGTGGCCCGGCGGCGGCGTCGCGCCGAACCTCAGCCACCAGATGATCGAACTGGAGCCGATGAAGCAGGAGGAGTATGACCTCTTCCTCCGCGACCCGTCCGATTTCATGGCCCGCGTCTACCTCCCGCGCGCCTTCCGCTCCGCCGCGCCCATGGGGCAGTTTCCCCCGATGCGGTCCGTCATCGGCCCCTGGGGCCTGGCGGGGCTCCTGGCGCAGTCGGTGCGGCCCGGGATGGCGGAGATGCTGGAGCAGTTCGCCGCCGCCGCCCGGCTGCAGGCCGAGTGGCAGGCGACCGACCTCGATTTCGACGAGAAGATGGGGGAGCTCGGCTTCCCCGCCTACAACAGTTCCAGGATGATGGCCGCCTCCCCCTTCGACACGGTCTCCGATTTCCTCCGGGGCATGCGGGGGACGATGCTCGACATGTACCGCGTCCCCGACAAGCTGCTCGAGGTCTGCGACCTCTACTGCCGGCAGAACCTGGAGATGATCGCGGCCAACCCCGCCCCCGCCGAAGGGGTGCGGAGGGTGTTCATGGCCCTGCACCGCGGTTCGGACGGCTTCATGTCGCTCGCCCAGTTCGAGAAGTTCTACTGGCCCTCACTCAAGAAGGTCCTCCTGGCCCTGGTCGACGCCGGGTGGACCCCCTGCCCCTTCTTCGAGGGGACCTGGGACCGGCGCCTGGAGTACCTGCTCGAACTGCCGCGCGGGAAGGTGCTGTGCCATTTCTCGCAGACCGACGCGGAAAGGGCGAAGGAGGTCTTGGGGGGCCACCTCTGCCTCATGATCGACGTCCCCGGTTTCCTCCTGAAGGCCGGTTCCGTCGCCGAGGTGGAAGAGCACTGCCGCAAGCTCATCCAGACCTGCGGCAGGGACGGCGGCTTCATCCTGACGGCCACCTGCATCGACGAGGCGAACCCGAAAAACGTGAAGGCGATGATCGACACCGCCCGGACCTTCGGGCGCTACGACTAGGAAACCGGTGGCGCTTTCGGAAACGACGATTACAATGGGCCGTCGACGTTTTGATCCGGACAACCCAGGCACAAGAGAAAGCAGGCAACCCATGATTCGTTCCGTATCGTTCCTGTTCGCGGTGATTTTCGGATTCTGCTCCCTTTCGACCTTCGGGGGAGAAAACACCGAGGCCACGGCAAGGTATGAAAAGGGGGTCGCGCGGCTGAAGGCGGGCGACCTGCAGGCCGACTTCAAGGCGTTGAGGCTCGACTGTGCGGAAAGCAAATACCGGTGTGAAGCCGACTCGGAGGACAAGAAGGCCATCGCCGCCCTCCTCAACGAGAACACATTCGAGGAAGGGCTGAAGAAGGCCGAGGAGGGGATCGACGCATCCTTCGTGGACATCGACCTGCACTATTTCGCCTTCGTCGCCAACATGGAGCTGGAGCGAAAAGAGCGGGCGGAATTTCACCGGACCGTGATCCGGGGCCTCCTCGATTCGATCCAGGAAAACAAACGGGGCCGGTCCGAAGAAGACGCCTTTACCGTCATCAACGTCCACGAGGAATACGTCTTCCTCCGTTTCAGCGACATGAAGGTAAAAAGCCAGGCCCTGGTCAATAAGGACGGCCACAGCTGGGACGTCATGGTGTGCACCGACATGGAGGACGACCGTGAGGTTACGCTCTACTTCAACATCGACATCCCCATGAAGCGGCTGAGAAGCGCGCTGGGACAATGATCGCGCCTGTCTGAATCGGGCACCCCTCCTTTGCGCCGCGCCGGAGCGCGATCTTATATTGGGACCAGGGAGCCCGGGAAGCCTCATCCGCCCCGGGCCGGGAGGTAAAGAGCCATGTCCATAACCTGGAAGAAGAACGTCGACGCGGCGCTCGAGGAGGCGCGCACGGGGGGGCGCCCGCTCCTGCTCGATTTCAGCGCGGCCCCCGCCTGAGGAGGGTGTGCCCGGCTGGAAGCCGAGGTCTACCCCGACGAGCGCGTCAGGAGATTCATCAGGGACCACTTCATCGCGGTCAAGATCCACATCGGCGAGCAGCCCGAACTCTTCGCGCGCTTCGGCGCGCGCTGGACGCCGACGGTGCAGATCCTCGACCCCGAGGGGAACCGGCGCCACCAGGTCGAGGGCTTCCTGCCGCCCGAGGATTTCCTCGGCCAGCTCAAGCTCGGCCTGGCCCACGCCGCCTTCGCCCGGGAAGACTGGAAGGAGGCCGTGAGGCGGTTCGAGGACATCCTCGACGCGCACCCCGGTTCGGACGCCGCCCCCGAGGCCCTCTACTGGCGCGGCGTCACCCGCTACAAGGCGAGCGGCGACCCCGCCGACCTCATGGAAACCGGCGCGGCCTTCAAGACCCGTTACGTCAACACCCCCTGGGCAAAGAAGGCGTCGGTCTGGGGATAGGTCAGAGGAGATAGCCCCCTTCGCCGAGGGCGATCTCCCGGGAGTTCTGCTCGAAGCGGTACCCCGTCGTGTAGACGTCCGTGTGCCGGAGGATCCGCTCCCGACCGAGACCGGTGTGGGTATAAAAAACGACGAACCGCGGGCCGCCGCCGTCCCGCCATACGGTGGGCAGCCACTCGAGCGGCTCCTCTTCCTGCCACTGCCACTTCTGCCCGGCGATGTCCCTGCCGTCGGTGATCACCTCCTGCGTGGACCAGGCGCACCCCTGCCGGAGGGTGCCCATCTCCCCGAGTTCCCGGATGAAGATCGACGCCTGGAAATAGGCCAGGACCGAGCCGTCCCCCTCGAGGAAGCGGCCGATATCGGCACTCGCCCATTCCGGGAGCGGATCCCGCTCGAAATCGAACCCCTCCGCGGGCGGCTCGGGCAGTTCCTCATCGGCCGGGATCACGAAGACGAACCCGTTGCCGTTCCCGCCGTCGCAGAAATGGTAGGACGACAGCCGGAAGCCCTCCCGCAGCCGCAGGCGGGGAAAGGCCCTGAGCAGGGCCTGCGGGTCGTAGGCGTCCACCGCCCATCCCGCCCGGAGCGGTTGGAACCCCCGGTCGATCGCGCGCGAAATCCGGCGCGCCCGGCGCATCACGCTCCTGACCGGCTTCGCGCCCACGACCAGTTCGAGGTCCATTCCCGTCCCCCCTGTCCTTCATGCCCCCCAGCCCCATCGGACCGTTACATGATACGATATCCCAAGATAAGGAAGGACCCTGAATAACACGGGCCTCTACTCCCGGGACACCTTCCGGTAGTTCCGCACCAGGAGGGCGATTTCGCGCGACCGCTTCTTTCTCGCCCGCTGCACGCTCTCCCGGGTCGCGCCCAGCTCCTGCCGCAGCTTCCTATAATTAGACAGTCGCTCCGCGCTCAACTCTCCCCGCTCGAGCGCCTCCCGGACCGCGCACCCCGGCTCCCCCTGGTGGCCGCAGTCGCCATAGCGGCACCCCCGGGCAAGTTCGGTGATGTCGGCGAAGGCGCCCGCGATATCCCCGTCGCTTCCCCAGAGCTGCACTTCGCGCAGCCCCGGGCTGTCGAACACCCATGCGCCGCCGGTGAGAAACCCGCGCGTGGACGTCGTCGTCGCGCGCCCCCGCCCGTCCGATTGCCGGACCGCGCCGGTCGACGCCACCTCTTCCCCCGCCAGGTGATTGACCAAGGTCGATTTGCCCACCCCGGAGGAACCGGTGAGGAGGCAACTGCTCCCCGGACGCAGCCAGGCGCCGAGATCGGCCAGCCCGTACCCGCTCCGCACCGAGATCGCGTGCACCGTCACCCCCTTCAGTTCGTACTCCGTCCGGGCGACAAACCCGACCGGGTCGCGGCAGAGGTCGGCCTTGGTCAGGACCACCACCGGGCGTACGCCCCCGCGGCGCGCCTGCACCAGGTAGCGGTCGAGCCGCCTCTGGTTGTAGTCGCGGTCGAGCCCGAGGAGGATGAGGGCGAAGTCGACGTTGGCCGCCAGCACCTGCTCCCGCACCTCCCTGCCCGCCGCCTGGCGGGAAAAGAACGACCGGCGGCCGAGCACGCCCCGGACCACGGCCGTCGTCTCGGCGGTATCGACCGCGACCCAGTCCCCCGCCACCACGGGCCCCGCCGCGCGGAGCCCCCCGGCCGGGTGCGCCGTCAGGGCGCCCGCCGCCGTCCACACCCGGAACAGGTCCCGGCCGGCTTCGAGCACCCGCCCCGGCTCGAGCCCCGCCGCCGCAAACGGCGCGAATTCCTCCTCCCTCGCCTCGTCCCACGCGCCCAAAAAACCGCCTTCAAAAACCTCTGCCGATCGATCCATCTCGAGCCTCGTCCAAAACCGATGGCCGGGCACGCGCCGCCATAAAATGAGGCGCGCCTTTCCGGCCGGATTAACAATGAAGGGTAAACAGGAGACAGGATCCAGGTAAAGCACGGCCCGGGCGCGGAACTACCCGCCGGGACGTCACTCCCTGGATCAGAGAACCGAGGCTTGCAGGATCTGTTTCATAAGCACGACGCCATGATAGCCCGTCCCGCGATGAAGTCAATACCGGTATCATTTACTATGATACCGGCGGGGGGTACAATCGGCCCGCGATGGATGACCGCACGATCCGTTACTACGACGACAACGCCGAGGAGGTCTTCGCCCTCTATGAATCCGCCGCCGGCGGGGTGCGGGAGTATTTCAGGCTCGCCTTCCCCCCGGGGGCCGAAATCCTCGACATCGGTTCCGGCTCCGGCCGCGACCTCGGCATCCTCGTCGAGGAGGAGTACCAGGCCTACGGCGCGGAGCCGAGCGCCGGGCTGCGGGCCCTCTACCTGGCCCGACACCCGGAAATGGGGGCCCGCGTCTACCCCGCCGCCCTCCCGGACGTTTCGGCGCACATTCCAAGAAAATTCGACGGCGTCCTCTGCTCCGCCGTGCTGCAGCACCTCCCGGCGGAGCGGCAGTTCGACGCCGCCTTCGACATCCGTAACCTCCTGAAACCCGGCGGCCGGCTCCTCCTCTCCTTCCCGGGGCAGCGCCCCGGCATCGGGAAAAACGGCCGCGACGAAGAGGGGCGCCTCTACACGCCCCTGGTCCCGGAGGCGGTGGAGCTCCTCTTCGAGCGCCTCGGCCTGGCCCGCATCGGCCGCTGGGACGACGACGACGGCCTCGGCCGCCCCATCCGCTGGACCACCCTCCTCTTCTCGCTGCGCTCGGACCAGGCGCTGCGCCCCATCGACCGGATCGAGGGGATCCTCAACCGGGACAAGAAGACCGCCACCTACAAGCTCGCCCTCTTCCGCGCCCTGTGCGACATCGCGCTGACCCGCTTCGCCATCGCCGCCTGGCGCCCCGGCGGCGTCGTCGGCATCCCGCTCGACGAAATCGTCGAGCGCTGGATCTATTACTACTGGCCGCTGATGGACAACCCCGAAGGCTTCATCCCCCAGATCCGCGGCGAAAAACCGGGGAGCGCCAAACCGATCGCCTTCCGCCGCGACCTGGGCCGGCTGATCGATTCCTTCGCCCTCTCCGGCGGCCTCGACGCGTTCGCCTCGGCCCTCGGGAACGACGCCCTCAGCCCGCAACAGCGAACGATCCTCGATCAGCTCCGGGGCCGGTTACAGGAGACCATCCTCAAGGGGCCGGTGCACTTTGCCGGCCGCTCCTCCCACACCAACCGCAACCTGTTCGAATACGACCGCCGCACCCGCCAGGTCCTCCTGGGCGCCGACATCTGGCGGGAGCTGTGCCTGTCGGGCCACTGGATCCAGGACGCGCTGTTGCTCCGCTGGAGCGAACTGACCGCCGATATTTCCGGGGGAACCATCAGCCCGAGCCACGTCATCGACCGCCTGCTCCGCATCCCCACCTTCAGCCGCAACGTCACCGAAGCCAAGAGCATCTACCGGGACATGGCGGGGAAGCAATGCGTATGGACCGGCGAACCGCTCGACGGAAGATACGAGGTGGACCACGTGCTCCCCTTCTCCCTCTGGCGCAACAACGACCTCTGGAACCTCCTTCCCGCCGCCGCGGGCGCCAACCGCGCCAAGGCCGACCGCCTCCCCGCCAATTCCCTGCTCAGGAGGAGAAAGGGCGTCATCCTGGACTACTGGGACCTCCTGCACCAGGCAAACCCCACGCGGTTCGAGCTGGAAACCGGCCGCTTCACGGCCACGCACGATTTCGATCTGTCGAGGGTTTTCGCAGTGATGATGGAAGCGGTGGAGGTCACCGCCCTGCAGCGCGGAATCGACCGCTGGGAGCCGTAGGCCGCCGGCTACCCCGTCTTGCGGTTGAAAGAACTTCGATCCTGGCCCCATAATTCCTCCCTGTCATTTTCTTAATGAAATTTCCTGCTACAATGCCGGCGGACCCTATCGGGGAGATCGCACCTCATGCGCAAATACAACGGCAGCCTGCTGCTGGCCGCACACGACCTGGACCGGTTCCTCGGGTGCACGCACGCGACGGTACTCGACCTCGCCGACCTGGAGGCGCCGCTGCCGAAGACCGAAGAGGACGGGCAACTCGCGCTCCTGAGGGAAAAGGGGTTCGAGCACGAGCGGCGCTACCTGGAGGCTCTCAAGCGAGAGGGGCTCCGGGTAGTCGAAATCGAGGGCTCGGGCGCGCTCGGGGAGCGGGTGCGGCAGACGCGCGTGGCGATGGCGGGCGGGGCCGATGTCGTCTACCAGGGGGCGCTCCACTCGGGCAAATGGCACGGCTACGCCGATTTTCTCCGCCTGGCGGGGCGGGAGGGCGCCGGGCGGCCTCTTTACGAGGCGGTCGACACCAAGCTCTCGCGCCGCGCCACCCCGGCCCACATCATGCAGCTCTGCGTCTACACCGACCTTCTGGCCGAGGCGCTGGGAACCGAGCCGCAGTCGATGTACATCATCCTGGGGGACGGGCGGGAGGAGGCGTTCCGCTTTGCCGATTTTGCCGCCTACTACCGGATCGCACGGGGGCGCTTCGAGGCGTTCGTATCGGCGCCGCACCCGGAGTCGCACCCCGAGCCCTGCCGGGCGTGCGACAGCTGCCGCTGGCGCGAGCTGTGCGGGGAGCGGTGGGAGCGGGAGGACCACCTGAGCCTCGTCGCCAATATCCGGCGCACCCAGATCGACCGGCTGCAGGCGGCGGGCGTCGGCACGGTGCGGGCGCTGGCCGCGCTCCCGGACGCCGCCGCCGTGGCCGGGATGGCGGGGGAAACGCTCGAGCGCCTGCGGGCCCAGGCGCGGCTCCAGGTTGAAAAGCGCGAAAGCGGCGAAAACCGGGTGGAGCTCCTGCCCCTGGAGGAGGGGCGGGGGTTCGCGCGGATGCCGCGGC
>JAFGSS010000140.1 GCA_016934555.1 Acidobacteriota bacterium
AAAAAGGGGGGTGAAGCGCGCACGCCTCACCCCCCTTGGTATATTTGTTTATCTTCGGTTATTTATGAAGCTTGCGCCTTCCCAAAACAGCCAGACCCAATATACCTGACCCCAGAAGCATAAGCGTGCCCGGTTCAGGTGTCGGCAGCGGGGTCGAATCAGCTGCAAAAGGACCCAGATCTTGCCCAGGCTCCGAACCATCGGTGGAGACACTGTATAAATCCGAGATGTCTCCAGCCGGCGGAGCGACGTTAACCTTGGTGAATGAGTTCCCTTGGGAAATGACCGGCATCGGCGTCCGGGCAAAAAACCTGTCGAGGACTACTTCGATGGTTTCGCCGGTAAATCCTTCGACATACCCGGCATCGCCTTTAACGGTAGTATTATTCTGAGGGGATTCGGAAGCACTCCCCGGGTCGGCCCACCCGGAGGGGATAGCCATCATCAGACAGATGGAAAAGAAAGCCACAATGAACGTTTTCCTGGCCACTTGATGCTCCTTTCCGAACAGGCCCTCTATCAACCTGCTCGCCCATATACCATGCAATCCCCGTGCCATTCATCAAAACATTGATTTTACTGGTCTTAGCTAATCCAAGCGGCTGCTGGATTGTAAGAGATCCCGACAGGATCCCCGCGGGGGGCCCGAAGCGCCGGCGCAGCCCTGAAATGGTAAAGGCTGGTATGTCAATAAATTGACACGGCCCGATCTCCGGCGCTCCCCTTTTTCGGCCCCCGGCCCGGGAAGGGGGGACAATCCCGGGAAATGTAAAGAAAATTTACAAATCCGGTTTTCCGGGATCTTGCCCGCTGAAAAAAAACGGGCGGCGGGCCCGAAAGCCTATTCTATCCGGGCCGGCTCCAGCCTGGGCACCAGCAGGTGCATGACCAGCAGGGCCACGAGGTAGGCAAAGCCGGCGATCAGGAACATGATTTCGTAGTTGCCCGTGTTCTGCTTGACCCAACCGGCGCCCCAGTTCATGACCCCCCCCCCCATGGCGCCCGCGAAGCCGCCGATCCCGACGACGGAGCCGACCGCCTTGCGCGGGAACATGTCCGAGGTCGTGGTGAAGATGTTGGCCGAAAAGCCCTGGTGCGCCGCCGCCGCCAGCCCGATGAGCCAGACGGCCACCCACTGGCCGTCGACGTGGGGGGCCATGGCCACCGGGAGGATGCAGAGGGCGCATACCAGCATCGCCGTCTTCCGGGCGGCGTTGACCGTCCACCCCCTGCCGAGCAGGGACGAGCTGAACCAGCCCCCCGCCACCGAACCGACATCGGCCAGCAGGTAGACCGTGATCATCGGCAGGCCGATCGATTTCAGGTCCACCCCGAAGCGGTCGTTCATGAAGAGCGGGAACCAGAAGAGGTAGAACCACCAGATGGAGTCGGTCAGAAACTTGCCGAGGGCGAAGGCCCAGGTCTGCCGGAAGCGGACCAGCTGCAGCCAGCGCACGCCGCCGGCGCTGTCGGGCGGGTCGCTCTGGATGTGGGCCAGTTCCCGGGGGGAGATGCGCGGGTGCTGTGCGGGCGCGTGGTAGAGGGGCCACCAGAACAGCACCCAGACGAGGCCCGCCAGGCCGGTGAAGAGAAACGCCTCCTGCCACCCCCAGGTGAGGGCGATCCAGGGCACGATGAGGGGGGCGAGGACGGCCCCCACGTTGGTCCCGGCGTTGAAGATGCCGGTGGCCAGCGCCCTCTCCTTCCGGGGGAACCATTCCGCCACCGTCTTGATGGCGGCGGGGAAATTGCCGCTCTCGCCGATTCCCAGCGCGAAGCGCGCCATGCCGAAACCCAAGGCGCTGCGCACCAGCGCGTGCGACGCGGCCGCGAGCGACCAGAGGACCAGGTAGACCGTGTATCCCAGCCGGGTGCCGACGCGGTCGATGAACCAGCCGGCGAAGAGAAAGCCGATCGCGTAGGCCAGCGTGAAGGCTCCGCTGATGTAGCCGTACTGCTGGTCGGTCCAGCCGATTTCGGTCCGGAGCGTCGGCGCCAGGACGCCAAGGACCGACCGGTCCACGTAGTTTATGGTGGTGGCGAAGAACAGGAGGGCGCAGATGGTCCACCGGTACCTGCCTATCTTCTCTCTGATTTCTTCGCTCATCGAGTCACCCGGGGAGATGGGAGCGGGGTCGGGTTCAGCGCGCCTTGTGGGAGCTCTCCATCAGGACCAGGCCCGAGGCGATCGGGTCGGGCAGTCTGAACGTCGAGAGGTCGAACCCTTCCCGGATCTTCCCCTTGACGACCACCTGCGCCCCCTTGCGCGGCACCCCCGAGGTGGAGACCACCAGCAGTTTCCCTGTGCCGTCCTCGATTTCATAGACGCCGTTGCCGAGGAGGGAGGTGCTCCAGGTCACCGTTCCCGCCACGGCCACTTCCTTGTTGGCGTACCGGCTGGGGTCCGCCAGGATCTCGTTGATGGTCTTCTGCTCGCAACCCGCCAGCAGCAGCACGCTGCACACGATCGCGGTCCACAGGACCCATTTCCCGAATCTGTTTCCGGTCATGATCTCTCCGTTCCGGCGGAACCGTGCGGAGAGGCACCCGCCCCCGATCGTCGGCCCCGCCCGCGCGCCCCGGGCCGGGCGGCGCGCCCGCCGGTATTATATAGGAAAGGGACTCCGCGAAGACAAAAAGAACCGGGGAACGCCGCGGGGGGCGACGATGCCGGCCCGCCCCCCGTGCGTATCAGTAACTGGTCCAGCCGCCATCGACCAGGATGGCCTGGCCGTTGATGTACGACGAGCTCTCGGAGGCCAGGAAGATGGCCGCCTCGGCGATCTCCTCGGATTCGCCCGGCCGCTCGACCAGCCCCCTCCCCCTCTGCGCCAGCGCGAGCCCGCTCTGGTTGAACTCCTGGAGGAATTCGTCGCTCCCCATCTCCTTCTTGATCGACCCGGGACAGACGGCGTTGCAGCGGATGTTCCTGTTCGCGTACATGTAGGCGGTGTTCTTGGTGAGCCCGATCAGGCCGTGCTTGGAGGCGGTGTAGGCCGCCCCGGCGCGCCCGCCGTACAGCCCGGCCACCGAGGCGATGTTGATGATCACGCCCCCCCCCTCCTTCTCGAACTCCCGGATCGCCCGCCGCATCGTGCGCGCCGGGGCGACCAGGTTCAGCCTCAGGACCTTGTCGAAGAGCTCGTCGTCGAAATCGCCCACCCCGCTGAAATCGTCCATGAGCCCGGCGTTGTTGATCAGGATGTCCAGGCGGCCGAACCGTCTCACCGCCTCGTCGACCATGCCGTCGATATCCGCCTGCACGAGCATGTCCCCCTTCCAGGGGACAAGGGAGCCGCCGTATTCGGAGAAGCGGCCCGCCAGCGCCTCCAGGCGTTTGGTTCCCACGGCCACCGCCAGCACGCGGGCCCCCTCCCGGGCGAACATGTCGCAGATGGTCCGGCCCAGACCCGAACTGGCCCCGGTGACCACCACTGATTTGTTGGCAAGTTTCATCTTCGGTGTCTCCAAGGTTAATTGTCGAAAAGCCACTTGTGCCGGATGTCCTGGGTGGCGTTGAAGATGTCGAGCGTTTTGAAAAACGCGTCGAGGTTGGCGATCGGGACCCCCGGCGGGGTCTCGCACCCGGTGGAGAGGACGAAATTGCCGTGCTTGGACATCTGCTCCAGGAGTTCGAGCGTTTTCATCTTCACGTCGCGCACGCTCCCCAGCTTCATGACCTTCACCGGGTCGATGTTGCCGAAGGCGAGCACGTCCCGCGGGATCTGGGCGAGGATGTTGCGCATGTCCACCACGTTGCCGAAGTGCAGCGCGTCGGCCCCGGTATAGAGCATGGCCGCGACCAGGATTTCGGTGTTGCCGCAGTTGTGCAGGATCACAATGAAGTCCTCGTCCTGAACCGCGTCGAGGATCCTCCGGACGTATTCCGAGGAGAAGCGCAGGCAGAAGGGGGGAGAGATCAGTCCCGCCGCCGGCTCGGCCATGATCACGCCGTTGGCCCCCGCTTCCTTGTAGGCCGTTGCATAGTCGATGAGGAACCGCGTCGCCTTCTCGAGCAGCGCTTCGGCCGCCTCCGGTTCCCGCCGGAGCAGGACCATGAATTTTCCCATCTCCATGAGCCTGCAGGCGAGGGAAAAGGGGCCGATGGTTCCGCCGAAAACGGGGACCTCCGCGATATTTCCGGCGGCCAGGGAAGCCGCCTCGATGTAGGCCCCGGTCCGACCGGCCCCGACTTCGGGGATCGCGAGCGCGCCGATCCCCTCCAGGTCGGAGACGAGGCTCCCGATCACCGTGGGAGCCTCGGTGTCGGAGAGCCTGACGCTGCTGCCGAACGCCTCGGCCTCGGCCGACAGGTCCATGGCCGTGTGAGCGGCCAGGGACGGGTAGCGTTCGGCCAGGGCCGCCATGCACTCGTACTGGACCCGGCCGTTATGGTAGAGATCGGAAACCGGCCTCCCCAGCAGGTCCATGCCGGAAAAGGTCGCAAACGGCATCGCCTTGCGGGTGCTGGGGCTCGGAATCTTCGACAACCACTGCTTCATGTTTCGTTTCATGGATCAACCCTCTGAAAACGGGGACGGACCGGAGCATGTTACGCATTCATAGAAAGACATTATCCCCCACCGCTCGGCGGGTGCAAAAAAAAAGCCACGGATCTCACTTTGCAGCCCGTGAAATCCGTGGCTTCCGTCCTCAGTCGGGACCGGTCAGACCGTGGCGAGAAGCGCCCGCTTGACCAGCGTTTTGGCGATCTGGACCTTCCACTTGGTCGCCGCGAGCGGCCGCGCGTCGGCAACGGCCGCCTCCCCCGCCGCCGTGGCCAGCGCCTCGTCGATCTTTTTGCCCGCAATGACGCCCTCGGCCTTCACCGCCCGGTAGGGCTTCGGCGCCACGGCGTTCAGTGCGATGCGGGCCGCCCCGCCGCCGACCATGACCGCGCAGTTGACGACCGGGAAGTCGATCGACTTGCGGATCGCGAACTTGAGAAACGCGCTTTTCGCCCCCGCGGGAGGAGCGGGGATCCAGATCTCCCGGATGATCTCCCCGGGCTCGAGCACCGTGTTGCCCGGGACTTTCACGTCGAAGAAGTTCTCCGCCTCGATCGTCCGGCTGGTGGTCACCACCCGGGCGTTGAGCGCGATGAGCGCCGGGGCCGTGTCGCTCGGGTGCACCGCGATGCAGCCGCCCACCGCACCGAAGATCGAGTGGTAGCGGTTGTCCCCCGACATGGCGAAACACTTCTCCCCCCCCTTGCGCTTGCAGTCGAAGCGGTTTTCCGGCTTGCGGAAATACCAGCAGCGGTGCAGCTGCGCCAGGTTCCCCCCGATCGTCCCCATCTCCCGGATGTGGGGAGAGGCCACGCG
>JAFGSS010000141.1 GCA_016934555.1 Acidobacteriota bacterium
ACGCGAGTTCCGTCAAGCTGCGCCTCTACTACGACCAGTTCAGGAACGCCCTGGGGAGCTACGACGACGACACCTACACCACCATGACGAGGAGGTCGGCCTTCTTTTCCGTCTATGACGACCATGCCGGCGGCGCCTCCGCCGAATTCAACACGCGCCTCGTGCCGCGCAACAACATCAGCGCCTCCTTCTTCTTCAAGGACGACACGCACAAGGCCACCGACCTGGTCCCCTTCCGGACCGCCACCACCCTGGACCGCATCCAGACCTTCTCCTTCGGGTTCCAGGACGTGATCACGATCACCCCCAGGGTGCAGGCCATCGTCGGCTTCAACGTCGATCACCTGAAGGGGCTGCAGACGATGGAACTGACCGACGACGAACTGTCGACCCGGCCCGTCATCTGCGCTTCCAACCCGGACAACGACAGCTTCGCGGGCTGTACGCCCGACGCCTGGGTCTTCAGCCCCCAGCTTTCCCTCTCCTACAGCTTCACCCAGAACGACAAACTCTTCGCCACCTTCTCGGACCGGGGCCGTTTCCCGCTGATGAAGGAGCTCTACACTTCCGGCCTGGGGCAGAGGCTGCCCAACCCCGACCTCGACCCCGAACACAGCCGCAACTGGAACTTCGGCTGGTCCCACGTTTTCTCTTCCAGGACCATGGGGCAGGTCGAGGTTTTCCGCAGCGACATGCGCGACTCCATCAACGACGTCTATGTCCCCGACCCGGGAGATTTCTGCCCGGAGAGCGACGTGCCGGGCGCCTGCGAGCAGTACGCCAATGTCGCCGAGGAGGACCACTACGGGGTGGAGGTGAGCCTCCGCAGCACCCCCTTGCCGCGCCTGACCCTGGACGGGAGCTACAGCTACCTCGAGCGCAGCATCAGCCTCAGTCCCGATATCCAGCTGTTCGATCCCGACTACATGATCCTGCCCACCCTCCCGAAGCACAAGATCATCGCCAACGCGGCCCTCAACCTGCCGCACGACATCCTGCTGCTGGGGACCTGGCGGTTCGAGGGGGGGCTTCACATGCAGGACACCTACGACAGCGTCGATCATGACGGCGACCCCGAAACGCCGCGGGTCGCCCCCCCGATCAACTCCACATCCTTCGGCACCGTGGACCTCGGGGCCGTGGCGCCCGTCTACGGCGGGATGTCGCTCCAGGTCGGGCTGAAGAACCTTTTCGACCGGAACTACTACTACACCCCGGGCTACCCGGAAGCCGGCCGCAACTGGTACTTCAACATGCGCTACAAGTTCTGATTCGGCTGCGATGACGGACGGCCGGCCGCGGGGGGCGGGGGCGTGAGCCTCCGCTTCCCGCGGCCGTTCTTTTTTGTGCTTCTGTCAAGGCCGCCTGGATCTCCGGGCGAAGATGACAAAAAGTAACATAAAATAACTAGTATTCTGATTATGTCTGATTTAATATGGTGCCATCTCTAGCCATTGGAGAGCGGAGGGCCGGCAGAGCATGGGGCTCTGAGCGACCCCGGCCCTTCCGCAGTTTCCTTCCCGGCATCCCTGTTTTTGTTCAACTTCAACCCGATTCCGCCTCCCGGGTGGTATAGTACTTGGTCAAGAAAGGGCGGACCCATGCTTACGGTGACGACTCCGTCTCTGGAGGGGAAGAGGATTCTGAAGTACCACGGTCTGGTAAGCGGCGAGGCGATCCTGGGCGCCAACATCTTCCAGGACCTCTTCGCCGGGATCCGCGACATCGTCGGCGGCCGTTCGGCCGCCTATGAACAGGAACTGCGCAAGGCGAAGGAGATCGCCCTCAGGGAAATGGAGGGCGAAGCCGTGCGGCTCGGCGCCAACGCCGTCGTCGGCGTCGACCTGGATTACGAGACCATCGGCAAGGGGACGATGTTGATGGTGAGCGCGAGCGGCACCGCCGTGACCGTGGAATAACCCGCCGGCCGTCGTCGCGGTCGCGTTTTTCGGCAGGAGGTCGGGATGAGCAAGGTACCGGAAAAATTCAGGAAGTTCGTGCGGCGTTATCCGGCCGTCGCCCGGGCCTACGAGGAATATGCGGGAGCGTGCCACCGGGCGGGCCCCCTGGGTGACCGGGAACGGGTGCTGGTCAAGCTGGGCATCGCCATAGGGAGCAACGCGGAAGGGTCGGTCAAGTCCCAGGTGCGCAAGGCCCTCGATCTGGGGGTGTCCCCCGAAGAGATCCGCCACGCCGTCCTGCTGGCGCCCACCGCGATCGGGCTGCCGAAGATGATGGACGCCCTGTACTGGGCTGAAGAAATCCTCGGTCCCGAAGACCGGGAGGAGGGGGCGCAGCCCGGCCGATGACGCGCCCGACCGGGGACAGGACATGAAATCCCTGATATCCCAGACCGTTTCCCTGATGCAAGGCGGGGGAGCCAAGAGCGACATCCGGATGCTCGGACGTTACCTCGGGCTCCTGGCCGCCATCATCCTCCTCTACAGCGCCGTGTTCCACGGGCTCATGTTGATGGAGGGGCGGCAGTACTCCTGGATCACGGGCGTCTACTGGACGCTCACGGTCATGTCGACCCTGGGGTTCGGGGACATCACCTTCTCGAGCGACCTGGGGCGCGCCTTTTCCGTTGTCGTCCTCCTGAGCGGCATCCTCTCCCTGCTGGTGGTGCTCCCCTTCGCCTTCATCCACTTCTTTTACGCCCCGTGGCTGGAGGCGCAGAACCGGGCGCGCGCGCCGCGCCGGCTCCCCCCCGGGACCCGCGGCCACGTGATCCTGACCCATTTCAACAATTCGGCCGCCAATCTGATCGGGCGGCTGCGGCAGCTGGGCGTCCCCGCGGTGGTGCTCGTGCCCGATTTCCGGCAGGCGCTCGAGCTGTTCGACCGCGGCTACCAGGTGGTCGTCGGTGAACTGAACAACCCGGACACCTACCGCGACCTGCAGGTCCACCAGGCCGCCCTGGTCGTCGTCCTGAACAACGACCTGGCCAGCACCAACATCATCTACACCATCCGGGAGCGGTGCGAGCACGTCGTTACGGTGACCAACGCCGACCAGGACGATTCCCTGGACATCCTGGAGCTGGCCGGCAGCACCCACGTGTTCCAGTTCCACAAACTGCTGGGGAGGGCGATGGCGCGGCGCGTGCTCGGCACCAGCTTCGAACCCAACGTGATCGGGCGCTTCGGCGCGCTCAGGATCGCCGAGGTTCCCGCCCTAGCCACCACCCTCGAGGGACAGACGCTGGCCGAGAGCCGCCTGCGCAGCCGGGCGGGGGTGAACGTGGTCGGCCTCTGGGGGAAGGGGGAGCTGAAGCTGCCGACGCCCGACACCCGGATCGAGAGCTCCATGGTCCTGGTGCTCGCGGGGACCGCGGAACAGCTGGGCCGTTTCGAGCGGCTGGTGCGCCCCCCGGACCGGCAGGACCGGCAGGAGGGGCCGGTGCTGATCCTCGGGGGGGGGCGAGTGGGCCAGGCGGTGGCCGAGACGCTGGATGAGCGGGGGATCGATTACCGGATCGTGGAAAAACGCGGAAACATCCGCAAGGGGAACGCCCGCGTCATCGTGGGGAGCGCGGCCGATCGTGAAACGCTGGAGGAGGCGGGGATCGGGCAGACGCCGTCGATCATCGTGACCACGCACGAGGACGACCTGAACGTCTTCCTCACCATCTACTGCCGACGGTTGCGCCCCGACGCCCAGATCATCAGCCGGGCCAGCCTGGACCGGAACGTCAAGACTCTCTACCGCGCCGGTGCCAGCCGGGTGATGTCCTACGGGACCATCACCAGCTCCACCATCGTCAACCTCCTCCGCCCGGAAAGCCTGGTCATGCTGTCGGAGAACGTGAGCGTCTTCGTCGCCCGTGCCGGAAAGCGCCTGAGAAACCGGTCGCTGCTGCAGCTTTCGGTCCGGGAGCAGACCGGCTGCAGCATCATCGCCGTCAAGCATGACGGGGGGATGACGGTCAATCCCGAGCCCTCCGAAATCCTGCACGAGGACGACGAGCTGATCCTCGTGGGGGACACCGAAGCGCTGGACCGTTTCGCCTCCTGGAAGCCGCAGCGGGCCTGAAATTGGAAAGGGAAGGGTTCATGGGAATCGAAGAACGGATCATGCGGAGCCTGGACGGGGTCGTGGTGCCGGGCGTCGGGCGCGGCATCGGGGCGATGGGACTGGTGCGCGGCGTCGAGGTGGATGGGGGCAGGGCGAAGGTCCTGCTGGCGTCGACCGGGTTGATCCCGGGCGCGCGGAACTGGATCGCGGACCGGGTCCGGGAGGCCCTGGAGCCGCTCGAGGGGGTCGAAGGGGTCGAGGTCGAATACCGGGCTTTCAAGGCGAAGGAGCTGAACAGGGTGGGCTGCATCATCGCCGTCATGAGCGGCAAGGGGGGTGTGGGGAAATCGCTCGTTTCCGGCCTGCTGGCCATCGCGCTCAGGCGCCGCGGGCACGAGGTGGGGATCCTGGACGCCGACATCACGGGTCCGAGCATCCCCAGGATGTTCGGCGCCTATCTCCCCCCCGGCGGGGACGAAGGCGGCATCCTCCCCGTCGTGTCCGGATCGGGGATCGAGATCATCTCGATCAACCTCATGCTGGAGGCCGAGGACGTGGCGGTCATGTGGCGGGGGCCGCTGATTGCCAACACCATCAAGCAGTTCGGCGAGGATGTCCTCTGGGGGAACCTGGATTACCTGATCGTCGATCTTCCCCCGGGCACGGCCGACGTCCCGCTCACCCTGATGCAGTCCTTCCCGGTCACGGGTGCCGTCGTCGTCTTCACCCCGCAGAGCCTGGTGGAGATGATCGTGCGCAAGTCGGTCAACATGGTGGCGGAGATGGGAAAACGCCTCCTCGGCGTGGTCGAGAACATGAGCTACCTGTACGTCCCCGAGATCGACAAAAAGATCGAGATCTTCGGCCCCAGCCGCGCCGAGGAGATCGCGCGCGAGGCAGGCGCCCCCCTGCTGGTGCGGATCCCCATCGACCCGAAACTGGCGGCGCTGTGCGACGGCGGCAGGATCGAGGAGTACGACGGGGAACTCCTGGACCTCCTGGGAGACGGAGTGCTCCGGGAACTGTCCTTCGAGGTGTAGCCGGCGCCCGGCCGGAGTCAGGACCCGAGCGCCAGGAAAACGGCGCCGACCGCGAGGCCGACGAGCAGATTGATCAGCTTGACCATGAAGAAGGCCTTGCGCGAGTGGGCCAGCAGCGGCAGCATCCCGTGCCCGTCCTGGACGATGGAGCTTGCCAGCAGCGTGCCGAAGGGCACCAGGTTCTGGGAGAAGAGGGTCACGAAGATGAGGTGGGGGCCCGATTCCGGCACCAGCCCGACCACGCTGGCGAGCACCAGGACGATCCATGGGCTCCCCTGGATCGCTTCCCCGATCCGCCAGTAATGCACGATGAGGTGCAGGAGGAAGAGGGCGCCGAACGTCCAGGCGAAGATGCGGGGCGTGTGCTGGCGGACGACGTGTTTCCAGAGATGCTCCTCCAGGAAATGGTCCGGAACGGTCGCCACGATGAAGAGCCCCACGCCCGAGGTCACCAGCAGGGTCACCCGGATCCAGTCCCACTGTTCGGGCCCGATCTTCCCGAGCGAAACCAGGATCATGAAGCCGAGCAGGGCGAAGGCGAGGGTCCCCCGGGCGGGGGAGCATTGCCGCCACTGCGCGAGGAAACGGCCTGCGGAAAACATGCGGCGGTGCTCCTCCTCGTGGAGCTGAAAATCCTCGCGGCAGGAGAGGAAGGCGGTGAGGCGCGCTCCCGCCAGTTTGTCGGTCAGGATCCCCGCCGCGAGGCCCACCAGGAAGAGGATCCCATGCAGAAGGAAGGCGGTGCGCGGGATCAGGGCGAACATGACGAACGATTCGTCGCCGCTGGTGGCGATCATCGCCGCCACCACGCTCCCCAGGGTCAGGCGCCGGTGGGTGTACATGGCCACCACCGCGAAGGCCCCCAGGCACCCGGGCGTGAGCCCCAGCAGGGTCGCCAGCGCGTACTGGCCGAAGCGGTGCCTGGACAGCCTTTCCTGCCAGGCTCCCTGGCTGATCACGTTGACGTATTCGATGACCAGCATGATGATGGCCACGAATCCCGTGATCAGCAGGGCGTGGCTCATGACCGGGAGAATGTGCTCCATTCCGTTGGCTCCTTTCCGCCCGGTTTCGGGCCCTTGTTCAGTCGAGCAGGAGGTTCAATATCCCCCCCGTCACCAGCGTCGCCGCCAGCATGATGCCGGTCGACTTGGCGAGTCCCCGCAGCCCGATCTCCCTCAGAAGCACGATGAAGGTGGCGATGCAGGGGAAGAACATCGCCAGCACCACGCTCCCGACCACCAGTTGCCCCGCTGTCAGGTCCAGGGGGGCCAGCATCCCCAGGGCGACGTCCTTGCGCAAAAACCCCACCGCCAGGGCGGCGACCGATTCCCTGGGCAGGCCCAGGACCGTGGTCACCACCGGGGCGCAGAAGTCCGCGATCGCGTCGAAGAGGCCGAAGGAATAGAGGAGGTTGATGACGAGGACGGCTCCCAGCACCAGGGGGATCGCCTCGACGAAGAATCCCCGCACGCGCGCCCACAGTTTCTGCACGATCGCGCGCGGCGAAGGGAGACGATAGGGGGGGATTTCGATCAGAAGCTCGGGGGTGAAGCCCCGCACCAGCCGGCGCAGGACGAATCCCAGCCCCATCCAGACCAGGAACAGCACCGCGTAGACGAGCAGCACGTAGCGTCCCCCCCGCTGGCCGACCAGGCCGAAGATCATGGCCTGGAGCGAGGCGCACGGGACGGCTATGGAGATCAGGGTGGCCGCGATGAAACGTTCGCGCCGGCTCTCCAGGACCCTGGTGGCCATGACCCCGGGCACGTTGCATCCGAAACCGAGCATGGTGGGGATGATGGCGTACCCGTGCAGCCCCAGCCGGTGCATCAGGGTATCCAGCATGACCGCCAGGCGCGGCAGGTAGCCGGAATCCTCGAGCAGCCCCAGGGCCAGGTAGAAGGAGAGGATATAGGGGAAAACCATGGCGATCGGGACGTAGAGCCCGCTGGTGAGCAGGCCGAAGGATTCGACGAAGTGGACCGTCTCCCCGGCGACGTCCCCCACCACGATGTCGTGCAGCAGCCCGCCCCCCCCCAGGAGCCGGCTGACCCGGAGGACCACCGGGGCCCAGAGGCCGTCAAAGAGCGGATCCATCACCCGGGCGATGAGGCCTTCGCTGGCGAGCCGGACCCCGATGAAGATCCCGGCCAGCACCGCGGCGGCGATGAGGGCCCCGGAGACGGGACGGAGGGTCGCGTCGGCCAGGCGCTCCTTCCAGGTGTGGTGGCGGTGGGACACCTGCTGCACGCGCCCGACGATCTCGCCGACGGCCATCCAGCGCTCGGCGCTCGAGCGCGCGGGGTGGGAGGGGACCGCGGCGCGCGGCAGGGCCTCCACCAGCTGCTTCATCCCTTCGCCGGAGACCGCCACGGTGGGGACGACGGGGACCCCCAGCGCCGCTTCCAGTTTTTCCAGGTCGATGTCGATCCCGTGGTGCCGGGCGTCGTCCCACACGTTGAGCGCCACCACCATCGGGGTGTTCCGCTCCAGCAGCTGCAGCGTCAGGTAGAGGTTCCGCTCGAGGTTCGTGGCGTCCACCACGTCGATGATCAGGTCCCCGTGCCCCAGCATCTCCCGGGCGACCTTTTCCGCCTCGCAGGTCGGGTCCAGGGTGTAGGTGCCCGGCACGTCGGTGATTTCGACCTGCTCGCCCCCCAGTTTCATGAAACCGTTGGTGTAACTGACGGTGGACCCGGGATAGTTCGAGGAAAGGACGTGGACCCCCGTGAGGCGCGAAAACACGACGCTTTTTCCCACGTTCGGGTTGCCCACCAGGAGGATCTTCATGGGGGGCCTATTCCGTTCTGGCGTATATGCGGCTGGCCATGCCGAATCCGATCGCGATCGAACACCCTTCGACCTCGATCACGGAGGGTCCCTTCAGGAAGGAGGAGCTCACTTTCCTGATTTTCCTTCCCGGGCGGATCCCGAGGGCCTCCAGCCGATTGAGCATTTTCTGCCCCCCCTCGATCCGTGCCACGATCCCACGCTGCCCGTCAGCCATCTCGGCCGCAGTTACCAGGTTCCCCTCCTGCATACACCCTCTCCTTTGCCTTCCGCCCCCCCCGCCGGCTTGTTAGACGCGGTGAACATTCTCCCAGCAAACGCCCGCGAGTGCAACGGGGCGTTTCAGGGAATCTTGCGGTTCCGGAGGCCCGGGAAGGGAGGGGGCGGGGCGGGCGCCCGCCGGGCCGCCCGCGCCGGGGGGTCAGGCCTTCTGGTGCTTGAGAAAGCAGAGGACGGCGGCCCCGGCGATGGCCCCGATGTTGGCGAACACCAGCACGTCGCCGGCCGAGGCCGCCGAGAATCCCGTGTCCGCGACGATCTTGGGCACCCACTTGAGGATGAAGTAATAGCTCGTGATCTGCAGGAAATAGGCCACCGTCACGATCACGGTTATGGGGAGCAGGGCGGGGGAGAAGAGGTCGCCCATCGATTTCCTGTGCATTTCGAGCGACACCTCGGGGAGGGAGGCCACGGGCGGGTGGCCCAGCCGCTGCATGGCCCGGCTGGCCCGCTCCAGGGCGCCGCGGGGCTGCTTGCGCACGAGCCAGTGGGGCGATTCCGGCACCAGGAAATAGACCAGCGGGATGAACAGGGCGGTGACTCGAGATGGAGCGCCGCCCGAGGGCGTCGGCGATCGATCCGAACAGGATCGAGCCGAGGGTCCTGCCGATGAGCTCCGTCGGCAGGACCATGCCGAGCGCGGCGCGGTCGAGGTTCCACTCGGCCGCGATCCCGGGGGAGGCGTGACTGATGGAGAGGACGTCGAACCCGTCGATGCCGTTGAGTCCGAACATGATGAAGATGATCAACATCTGGAGCCGCCCCATGGGAGCCTTGTCCAGGGTTTCGCGCGGGTCGTAATTCATGGTCTCGAGTCTCCGTGGGGAGATTCAGGGGCCGGCTCGCCGGGCGGGGGTCAGGCGCGCAGGACCTTCCGGACGGCGGCAACGGCGGCCTCGACCTCCGCCCGCTCCGTCGCGGCGCCGAGGGCCAGCCGGACCGTCCCCTCCGGGAAGGTGCCGATGGTGCGGTGGGCGGCCGGGGCGCAGTGCAGCCCCACCCGGCAGAGGATGCCGAACTCGTCATCCAGCCGGAGGCCGATCTCGGAGGGGCGGTGGCCCGCCGCGGTGAAGGACACGATCGATGTGCTCTCCTCCGGGTTTTCCGGGCCGTAGACGGTGACCCCCGCGATGTTGCGGATCCCCTCCGAGAGCGCGCGCCCGAGTTCCAGTTCGCGGGCACGCAGCGCGTCGATGCCGCGGTCGAGCACCCAGCGGATGCCGGCGCCCAGACCGGCGATCCCGGGCCCGTTGAGGGTGCCGCTTTCGAACTTGTCCGGGAAGTCCTCCGGCTGGATCTCGTGCTCCGAGCGGCTGCCCGTTCCCCCGCGCACCAGCGGCGCCATCTCGGAGGCGGGCACTCCTTCTCCCAGGATCAGCCCGCCGGTGCCGGGCGGTCCCTGCAGCCCCTTGTGCCCGGTGAACGCCAGCAGGTCGATGCCGGCCGACTGCATATCGATGGGGAGCACCCCCGCCGTCTGGGCGGCGTCCACCAGCAGGAGCGCGCCGCGCGCGTGCGCGGCGCGGGCGACCTCGGAGACCGGCAGGATGGTGCCTGTCACGTTGCTCGCGTGGGTCATGACGACGAGGCGTGTCGACGGGCCGATGGCGGCCGTCATCTTCCCCGGGTCCAGGGACCCGTCCCGGGAGCAGGGGACCACCGTGAGTCGCACCCCTCCGCTCTCGAGGTGGCGCAGGGGGCGCATCACGGCGTTGTGTTCCATGCCGGTGGCGACCACGTGATCCCCGGGCCCGAGGAGGCCCGAGAGGGCGAGGTTGAGCGCCTGGGTGGCGTTCAGGGTGAAGAGCACCCGCAGCGGGTCGGGGGCGCCGAAGAGGGAGGCGACCGCCTCGCGGGCGTCGTAGACGATGCGCCCGGCCTCGAGCGAAAGGCGGTGCCCGGATCGGCCGGGGTTTCCCCCCGCCCGCTCCAGGAAGGCGGCCATGGCCCGGAGTACTTCGGGCGGCTTGGGCCAGGAGGTCGCCGCGTGATCGAGATAGATCATATGTTTTCTCTGCCCGCCTTCGGATGCCGGCTCACGACCGGTAGAGTTCGTCTGCCTTCGCCGCCAGCACGAAATCGGACTCGGAGAGGCCCGAAATCTTGTGGGTCCAGATGGCGAGTTTCACCTGGCCCCAGGCCAGGTGGATGCCGGGATGGTGGCCGACCCTTTCGGCCAGCTCGCCGACCCGGACCGTGAAATCGAGCGCTTCCTTGAAATTCTTGAATTTATAGGTTTTTTCCAGGCGCTGGTCCTCGACCACCTTCCAGTCGCCCCCCAGCTCGGCCTGGTACCGGGCCAGGGTTTCCCCCTCGAGCGGAGGCACCCCGCCGCGGCAGGGGACGCATTCCCTTTCAGCCAGTGGCTTTTCGTCGCTCATAGGATTCCTTTCCCGGCGCCGGCCGCTCGTGCGGGCGGCCGCGCCGTCCTGCAGAAATTGCTCCTGAATACCTAATAACAGCGAAAACGCCCGCGGGCAAACATTACCGTCTCGGCCGCCGGATGTCGAGGGGGCTTCGCGGGGAGGAGGGGGTGCGGCGGATGGGGATTGGTCGGGGCACCCAGATTTGAACTGGGGACCTCCTGCGCCCAAGGCAGGCGCGCTACCAGGCTACGCTATGCCCCGACCGGGTGAAGAGGGCTTATTCTAGCGCAGTTCGCGCCGCGAGGCCAGCCAACAATCGGCGGGCGGGGGGTCACGCGGGGGGTCCCAGCAGGGGGAGGAGGCCGGGGGCTGCCAGCAGGGCGCGGACGGCGCGGGCGCGGTGGCTGTACCGGTTCTTCTCCTCTTCGTCCAGCTCGGCGAAGGTCCTGCCGAGTTCGGGGAAGAGGAAGACGGGGTCGTAACCGAAGCCCCTGGACCCGCGGGCCTGGTCGATGATGACGCCCCGGCAGGCGCCCTCGGCTTCGAGCAGCATCCTCCCGGCACTGGCCAGGGCCAGGGCCGAGACGAAGCGCGCGGTGCGCGGCGCGCCCGGGACGGCCGCCAGTTCCCGAAGAATCCTGCGGATGCGGTCGGCGTCCGTGGCGTCGGGGCCGGCGTAGCGGGCCGAGTGGATTCCGGGGCGACCGCCCAGCGCGTCGACCTCCAGGCCCGAATCGTCGGCCAGGACGGGGAAGGGCGCCAGGCGGGAATAGCCGATGGCCTTCAGCCGCGCGTTTTCGGCGAAGGTTTCTCCGTCCTCCCCGACCTCCTCCGTGATTCCCAGTTCCGCGAGGCTGTGGACGTTGCACCCGAGCGGCCGGAGAAGTTCCCGGAATTCGCGCAGCTTTCCCGCGTTCCGGGTGGCGACGACGAGGGCGGGGGCGGGCATCATGCCGGGAGCGGGGGGAAGAGGCGGGTGAGGTCCGCCCGGGCCTGCAGGATCGACCGCTGCATCTCGACCAGCTTCCCGATCCCCACCTGCCCCAGCTGCTTCATCTCGGCGAGCTGCTCCTCGCCGAAGGCGGTTTTTTCGGCCGTTCCCTGGATTTCCACGTAGCGCCCCGCTCCGGTCATGACCAGGTTCATGTCGACCTCGGCCCGGGAGTCCTCCCGGTAGTCGAGGTCCAGGCAGGCGACCCCGTCGATGATGCCCACACTCGTGGCCGCCACGCAGTCCAGGAGGGGGGAGGCCGGCAGCAGCTTCCGGTCCATCAGCCTGATGAGGGCCGAGCAGAGGGCCAGGAAGCCGCCGGTGATGGAGGCGGTCCGGGTCCCGCCGTCGGCCTGAAGCACGTCGCAGTCGATCAGGAAGGTCCGGGTGCCCAGAAGCGACGGGTTGACGATCGAGCGGAGCGAGCGCCCGATGAGGCGCTGGATCTCGACCGTGCGCCCCGTCTGCTTGCCCCGGACGGCCTCGCGCGCCGAGCGGCTGTGGGTGGCCGCCGGGAGCATGCCGTATTCGGCCGTGATCCACCCCTGGTTCATGTGGTTGAGGAAGGGGGGGACCTTGTCTTCCACGCTGCAGGTGCACAGCACCCGGGTGTCTCCCACCGAAATCAGCACCGAGCCCTTGGCGTGCCTGGTGTAATCCATCTCGATGCGCACCTCGCGCATCGTGTCGTGGCCGCGTCCGCTTGGTCTCATGGCGCTCCCCCCGTGCCTTCATCGGCACCTCATGATACCAGCGGCGCCGGGGGAATGGAACCGGCCGATTTCGCCGCGCAAAGGCGATTGCATTCGGGCCGCAATTCTCCTAGCATTGCATCGATGCGAACCTACTTCTTCGGCGGGCCCGTGACGCGCACGGTCAAGACCCTCATCATCGTCAATGTCGCGGTCTACCTGCTGCAGGAACTGGCCCGCCTGCTCGGGAGCCAGGCTCTCGATCTGGCCCTGGGGCTGGTCCCCCTGCACGTCACCCGGGATGCCCACGTGTGGCAGTTCGCGACCTACATGTTCCTGCACGGGGGGGTGTTCCACCTCTTCTTCAACATGCTGACCCTGTACATGTTCGGCAACGAGCTGGAGCGGTACTGGGGGACGCGGCGTTTCCTCAGCTATTACATGGTTACGGGCATCGGGGCCGGGGTCTGCTCCTGGCTGGTCGCCCCCCATTCCTTCGCCATCGTCATCGGGGCCTCGGGCGCCGTCTACGGCATCCTCCTCGCCTACGGGGTGACCTACCCCAACCGCGTCGTCTACCTGAACTTCCTCTTCCCGGTCAAGGTCAAGTGGCTCGTCCTCATCATGGGCGTCATGGCTTTCCTTTCCTCCATCCGGGGGGGCGATCCGGGCGTGGCCCACATCGCCCACCTGGGGGGGATGGTGGTCGGCTACCTGTTGCTGAAGGGGAGGAACTGGCGGGACAGATACCGCGAGTTCAACGAGCAGCGGCGGCGGGAACAGCTCAAGCGCCAGTTCGAGGTCTACTACGGCGACGTCCGGCGCAAGGTCGACCGGGAAAACAAGAAGGGGCCCACCATCCACTGACGCCGGGGTTTCCGCCCGGGGCGCCGGGTCAGAACCTGGGGCCGAAGGAGAGGTGGAAGTTCAGCCTCCCCCCCTCCCCCCACCCGGTCTGGACGTGGAGCGGGCCGATCATGGTGTCGGCCGCCAGCCCTACCCCTATCCCGTTGAAATAGCGGAAATCATAGGGGGCCGAGGTCCGCTCGCCGAGGAAGGCGCCGTTGTAGGTCGCGGTCAGGTAGCCGCGCTTGACCAGGTTGAGGGGGCGCGCGAAGACCTGGCGCCGGTAACCGACGCCCACGACGGCCATCTGGCGCACCCGGAACTCGTCCCTGCGGAGCCCGAGAAAGTGCCGGGAGGCCGCGTCCGCGAACGAGTGCCCCCCGACGAAAAAGAGGTCGTAGAAGGGGACCTCCCCGTCGGAATACGCGCCGCCGGCCATGAATTGCAGCGTGGACCCGGGCCAGGGGGTCAGGTGCTGGCGGTATTCGGCCTGCCAGCGGGAATAGTTGAAATCCCCGCCCAGTTCCCGTTCCTG
>JAFGSS010000142.1 GCA_016934555.1 Acidobacteriota bacterium
CCACCGGCGCGGCCTTGTCGATAGCGTCCAGATTCAAGAATTTCCTCCTGTCGACAACCTGAAACTCCCCGGGGGCCGGATCCGGCTCCCGCCCGTTTTCCCGATCGCTCATTTTCGGCTCCGTTCCTCCCTGAAAGGTCGGCCGCCTCCGGCGTCCGACCCCAATTTAGGGGTTCGGCCGCCGGACGTCAACCTCGCGCCTTCATTTCCCGAAGACCAGTTCGCCCGAGGCCGCGTCGACGTCGAGGCGCACGGCGTCCCCCGGGACGATTTCGCCCTCCAGCAGCATCAGCGCCAGGCGGTCCTGGATTTTTTTCTGGATCAGGCGCTTGAGCGGCCGGGCCCCGTACACCGGGTCGTACCCCTCGCGCGCCAGCTGGTCGAGCGCCTCCGGGGTCACCGTCAGGGTGAGGTCCCTCTGCCCGAGCAGCCTGCCCAGCTGGGCGATCTGCAGCCCGACGATGCCGCGGATCAGCTCCCGGTCGAGGCGGCGGAACACGATGATGTCGTCGATCCGGTTGAGGAATTCGGGCCGGAACGTGCTCCTCAGCGCCTCGAGCAGCTGCGGCGTCGAGGCGTCCAGGTCCCCTTCGGTCTCGCTGATCGCGTGGCTCCCGATGTTGGAGGTCATGATGATGACGGTGTTCTTGAAATCCACCGTCCTCCCCTTGCCGTCGGTCAGCCTTCCGTCGTCCAGGATCTGCAGCAGGATGTTGAACACGTCCGGGTGGGCCTTCTCGATCTCGTCGAACAGGATCACGGCGTAGGGCCTGCGGCGGATCGATTCGGTCAGGTAGCCCCCCTCCTCGTATCCCACGTACCCGGGGGGGGCGCCGATCAGCCGGGCGACCGAGTGCTTTTCCATGTATTCCGACATGTCGATGCGGACCATGGCCCGCTCGTCGTCGAAGAGAAATTCGGCGAGCGCGCGCCCGAGCTCGGTTTTCCCCACCCCCGTGGGGCCGAGAAAGATGAAGGACCCCATGGGACGCCGGGCGTCCTGCAGGCCCGCGCGCGCCCGGCGGATGGCGTTGGACACCGCCTCGAGGGCCGGGTCCTGTCCGAGGACCCGCTCCCGAAGCCGGTCCTCCATGTGGACCAGTTTCTGGACTTCCCCTTCCAGCATCCGGCTGACGGGGATCCCCGTCCACTTGGCGACCACCTCGGCGATATCCTCCTCGTCCACCTCCTCCTTCAGGAACTTCCTTCCCGACTGGAGTTCGGCCAGCTTCGCGTTTTCCTCCTCCAGGCGCGACTGGAGCTGGACCAGCGTCCCGTAGCGCAGCTCGGCCGCGAGCCCGAGATCCCCGGCCCTCTCGGCGTTCTGTTCCTCCGCCCGGACCCCCTCGATCTTCTCCTTGACCGACCGGATGGAGGCGATGATGTCGCGCTCCCGGTGCCAGTGCAGCTTCATCTCCGAGCTCTTTTCCCGCAGCTGGGCGAGTTCGGCGGTCAGGGCGTCCAGCCGCTCGCGCGACGACTTGTCGGTTTCCTTCGCGAGGGCCTGGCGTTCGATCTCGAGCTGGGTGATGCGGCGCTCCACCTCGTCGATCTCGACCGGCATGCTGTCGATCTCGATCCGCAGGCGCGAGGCCGCCTCGTCGACCAGGTCCACCGCCTTGTCGGGGAGAAAGCGGTCGGCGATGTAGCGCTGCGACAGCGACGCGGCGGCCACCAGCGCGGAGTCGGTGATCCGGACCCCGTGGTGCACCTCGTACTTTTCCTTGAGCCCCCGGAGGATGGCGAGGGTGTCCTCGACCGAGGGCTCTCCCACGTAGACGGGCTGGAACCGGCGCTCGAGCGCCGCGTCCTTCTCGATGTACTTCTTGTACTCGTTGAGGGTGGTGGCGCCGATGCACCGCAGCTCCCCCCGGGCCAGGGCGGGCTTGAGCATGTTGGAGGCGTCGATCGCCCCTTCGGCCGCACCCGCTCCCACCAAGGTATGGAGTTCGTCGATGAAGAGGACCACGCTCCCGGCCGATTCCTCGATTTCGCGCAGGACCGCCTTCAACCGGTCCTCGAATTCCCCCCGGTACTTGGCGCCGGCCAGCATCCCCCCGAGGTCGAGGGCCACCATCCGCTTTTTCCTGAGGGTCTCCGGGACGTCCCCCGCGACGATCCTCTGGGCCAGCCCCTCCACGATGGCGGTCTTGCCCACGCCGGGCTCCCCGATCAGCACGGGGTTGTTTTTAGTGCGGCGCGACAGGACCTGGATCACGCGGCGGATCTCGTCGTCCCGCCCGATCACGGGATCCATCTTTCCCCGGCGCGCGAGTTCGGTCAGGTCGCGCGCGTAGCGCTTGAGGGCCTGGTACTTGTCCTCCGCGTTGGGATCGGTCACCCGCTGGCTGCCGCGGATGGAGGCCAGCACCTTGAGCAGGTCGGCCTTTCCCGCCCCCTGCGACCTCAGGAGCTTCCCGGCGAACCCGTCTCCCGCCGCCAGGGCCAGCAGGAGGTGCTCGGTCGAGACGTATTCGTCCTTGAACTGGTCGGCCTCCCCGGCCGCCTCCCGCATCAGCGCCTCCATCTTGGGGGAGAGGGCGGGCTGGGTGCCCTGCACTCTGGGCAGGGTGGAGAAGTGCCCCTCGAGTTCCTTCCGGACGGCGTCGGCCGACACGCCCAGCTTCTGCAAAAGCGGCGCCACCAGCCCGTCTTCCTGCCCGATCAGCGCATCCAGGAGATGTTCCGGTGCGAGTTCGGCGCTGCCGAGCGACTCGGCCTTCCGCTCGGCCGACTGCAGCGCTTCCTGTGCCTTGAAGGTGAATTTGTCCAGCCGCATTTTTCCCTGTGACCTCGATGTCATGTTAATAGGATATTGGAAAGTCCCGGGCAGGGTCCCTCACGCAACCGTGACCGCAGGGACCCCGTTTCCATTCTCCGCGTTCCTTCCCGCCCGCTGCTCTCGTCCTTAGTACGCTCCTTACATAAGATGTGAGTGTCTTCTTGTCAAATAGTGGCCTTCATCCCGATCGGGACCGCGCCGGGGTCCCCCGGCGACGCGGCGCTTTCAGCCGCCCCCGGCCCCTGATCTATGATATAATCCGACCTTTTTTCAGGAGAGGCGCGGCTGTGACCCTAGAGATCAAGAACACCCTGAACCTTCCGAAGACTTCCTTCGGCATGAAAGCGAACCTTCCCGTGCGCGAGCCGGAAATGGTCCGGCACTGGGACGAGACGGACGTCTACGGGAAGATCCGCAAGGCCCGCGCCGGCTCCCCCGGGTTCGTCCTCCATGACGGCCCCCCCTATGCCAACGGGGCCATCCACATGGGGCATGCGTTCAACAAGGTGCTCAAGGACATCATCGTGAAGTCGCGGACCATGATGGGGTTCGACGCGCCCTACGTCCCCGGATGGGACTGCCACGGTCTGCCGATCGAGATCAAGGTGGAGGAGCAGCTGGGCCGGAGCAAGGCCGGGCTCGACCGGCTGGCGATCCGCAGGGAGTGCCGCAAATACGCCGAGAAATTCATCGACATCCAGCGGCAGGGGTTCAAGCGGCTGGAGGTGTTCGGCGAGTGGGACGGACCCTACCTGACCATGAGCCACCACTACGAGGCGGAGATCGCGCGCGCGTTCGGCCGCTGCGTCGACAAGGGGCTGGTCTACAAGGGACTGAAGCCGGTGCACTGGTGCTCCTCCTGCCAGACGGCGCTGGCCGAGGCGGAGGTGGAGTACGAGGACCACACCAGCCCCTCGGTCTATGTCGCCTTCCCTGTGGAGTCGGACCTCGCCGACCTGGACCCCGCCCTCGGCGGCAGGGAGTGGGCGGTGGTCATATGGACCACCACCCCCTGGACCCTCCCCGCCAACCTCGCCATCGCCTTCCACCCCGACTACGATTACTCCGCGGTGCGGGTGGGGGAGCGGGGCTACATCGTCGCGACCGAACTGCTCGCGGCGGTCTCCGCGAAGTGCGGCTGGGAAGAACCCCTGGAAGTCGCGCGCTTCAAGGGGAAGGCCCTGGACCGGCGCCGGGCGCGGCACCCCTTCATCGACCGCGAGTCGCTTTTGGTGCTGGCCGATTACGTGACGCTGGACGCCGGCACCGGCTGCGTGCACACCGCCCCGGGGCACGGGTCGGACGACTATGTCACCGGCATGAACTACCGGCTGGAGATCCTCTGCCCGGTGGACGACCGCGGCTGTTTTCTCCAGGGCGTGGAGCATTTCGGGGGGCGTCCGGTTTTCGAGGCCAACCGCGCGATCGTCGAATTCATGCGCGGGACCGGATCGCTCCTGTACAGCGAGGATTTTCAGCACTCCTACCCCCACTGCTGGCGCTGCCACCAGCCCATCATCTTCCGCGCCACGCCGCAGTGGTTCATCGCGATGGACGGGGGCGGTCTCCGGGACGCCGCGCTCGAAGCGATCAGGGACGTGCGCTGGATCCCCTCGTGGGGCGAGGAGCGGATCCGCAACATGGTGGGGGAGCGGCCCGACTGGTGCATCTCGCGCCAGCGCGCCTGGGGGGTGCCCATCATCGCCTTTTACTGCCGGGGATGCGGTGAGGTCCTGCTCGACGGGAAGGTCATCGACCATGTCGCCGGCCTCTTCGACCGCGAGGGGGCGGACGCCTGGTACGCGCACGCTCCCGGCGAGTTGCTCCCCGCGGGGACGAAGTGCCCGCGCTGCGGCGGCGGCGATTTCCGCCAGGAGTTCGACATCCTGGATGTCTGGTTCGACTCCGGCAGCAGCCACCTGGCCACCCTCGGCGCACGCCCCGACATGCCCTGGCCCGCGGATCTCTACATCGAGGGGGGGGACCAGTACCGCGGGTGGTTCCAGAGTTCGCTCCTGATCGCCGTGGCGCTCCGGGGCCGGGCGCCCTACCGCGCGGCCATCACCCACGGGTGGACGCTCGACGAGAAGGGGCGGACGATGTCCAAGTCGAAGGGGATCGGGGTCGATCCCAACGACCTGGTCCGGGCCCGCGGGGCGGAGATCGTGCGCCTGCTCGTCAGTTCGGTCAACTACGTGGAGGACGTGCGCATCTTCGACGAGCTGCTCGACCGGCTGGGGGACTCCTACCGGAAGATCCGCAACACCTGCCGTTTCATGCTGGGCAACCTCGGCAACCAGCCCGATCCCGCGCACCCGCGCTTCGATGCCGCCACCGACAGCGTGCCCTTCGACCGTATGCTCGAAATCGACCGCTGGGCCCTGGTGCGCACCGGGCGGCTGGTCCGCAAATGCCTCAAGGGGTACGAGGAGTACCAGCTTCACCAGGTCTACGGGGCCCTGTACCATTTCTGCACCGTGGACATGTCCGCCTTCTACCTCGACATCCTGAAGGACCGGCTCTACACGGCACCCACCCATTCCCCGGAGCGCCGGTCGGCTCAGACGGCGCTGTGGCGCATCCTCGACGCCTTCACCCGCCTCATCGCCCCCATCCTCTCCTTCACGAGCGAGGAGGTCTACACGGCGATGCACGAGGGGGTTCCCGCCGCCGTCCGCGCCGAATCGGTGCACCTGA
Organism: Acidobacteriota bacterium; assembly: GCA_016934555.1. Taxonomy (GTDB): domain Bacteria; phylum Acidobacteriota; class UBA6911; order UBA6911; family UBA6911; genus UBA6911. Next base: position 5,480 of record JAFGSS010000142.1, read on the forward strand.
CCCTCTTCCCGGAGATCGAGGAGCGCGAGGGGGAGGAGGCGCTGCTCGAGGAGTGGGAGCGGCTCCGCCAGGTCCGGGAATCGGTCCTGAAAGCGCTCGAGGAGGCGCGCCAGGGGGGGCTCATAGGGAATGCACTCGAGGCCGCGGTCGTGATCGGGGCGGCGGGTGAGACCGCCGCCCTGCTCGAGCGCCACCGCGGAGAACTGCCCGCGCTCTTCATCGTTTCGCAGGTGGAATTCGCGGCGGACGAGGCCGCCGGGGACGGGGTGCGGATCGAGATCAGGAAGGCGGAAGGGAGCAAGTGCGAACGCTGCTGGAATTATTCGCAGACGGTGGGGGCCGATCCGGCCTTCCCCACCCTGTGCGGCCGCTGCGTCCCCGCCGTCGTGGAGATGACGCAATGCCGGTAGAGAGAGGGGGAAGGGGGGCGCCCCGGACGGGTCCGGGCCCGCGGAGATGAAGACGAGATGCTGCCTGATCGCCCTGGGGATCCTGGGCTTCGACCAGCTGACCAAGTGGCTGGCCGTGAGGGAACTGGCGGGGGGTGGGGGGGTGGACCTCATCCCCGGCTACCTCGGCCTCTCCTACGTCGAGAACACCGGCGTGGCCTTCGGGCTCTTCGACGGAATGGCCTCGCCCTGGAAGCCCTGGATCCTGGGGGGGCTGGCGCTGGTGGCCGTCGCCGTGATCCTCGTCTACGGCTTTTACGCCCCGAAGGAACGGAGGCTGCTGCACCTGGCGCTGGCGGTGACCCTGGGGGGGGTCGTCGGCAACCTGATCGACCGGGTGGTGCGGGGGTTCGTCGTCGATTTCGTCGAGTTCCACATCCACCAGTCTTTTTACTGGCCGAATTTCAATGTCGCCGATTCCGCCATCACCATCGGGGTCGCTTTGCTCCTTTTCGATTCCCTGAAGAACCCGGCCGCGGAAAAACCATCGGGGCCCCCGGGCGGAGGCGCGCGATGATGGAGGGAGGCTGCGGCATACGGACCCTGGGCCGGCGTTCCCTCGGGGCCTTCATCCTGGTTTTTGCCGCCCTGGGCGTCATCGCGGCCCCCGTGAAGGATCCCGCCGCGCTCCTGGCCGGGCTCGAAAAGCGCTACGCGGCGGTGGAGACCGCCACCGGGAATTTCGTGCAGACCTACCGGGCCCCCGGGGTGGAGCAGACCGAGTCGGGGGTCTTCTGGCTGAAGCGGCCGGGGCTGATGCGGTGGGAATACCGGACGCCGGAGGAGAAGCTGTTCGTGGCTGACGGGAGGGAGAGTTTCCTCTACGTCCCCTCCGAGCGCCAGGTCACCATTCAGCCGCTCACCCCCGGGGATTTCGAGGGGACGCCGCTGGGACTGCTGCTGGGGGCGAAGCACTTCTCCCGGGGCTACGAGGCTTCGGCCGACGGGGGGAAGCCGCTGCTCGAGGGCACGGTCCTGCTGCGCCTCCTGCCGCGGCGCCCCGATTCCGGCTACGACTACCTGGTGCTGGAACTGGACCGGGACACCTTGGACATCCGGAGGATCGTCATCAGGGAGCATATCGGGAACACCTCGGAGTTCCTCCTCTCGAACGTTTCCACGAATGTCGGGGTGCCGGCCGGCAGGTTCCGCTTCACCCCTCCGCGCGGCGTCGAGGTGCTGCGCCTCGGAGACAACGATCGGGTCGACTGAGATGACGATGAAGGATATGGAGAGGTTCGTACGGGTGGGGACCGAATGAGCCCTGGAGGCGGGGAAGCTGCTGCGCGAACGGTACCGCACCGGGTTCTCCGTCGCCCACAAGGGGGCCATCGACCTCGTGACGGAGGTCGACCTGGAGGCCGAGGAACGGATCGTGGCGCGCCTCCTCGGGGAGTTTCCGGATCACTCGGTCCTGGCGGAGGAGCGGCACAGCCGCGCGACCCCCGGACCCGTCTGCTGGGTGATCGACCCGCTCGACGGCACCACCAATTACGCCCACGGCTACCCCGATTTCTCCGTCTCGATCGCGCTCCAGATCGAGGGGGTGGTGGAGTGGGGGGCCGTGTTCAACCCGCTGCGGGAGGAGCTGTTCCTCGCGCGCCGGGGGGGCGGCGCCTTCTGCGGCGGCGCCCGGCTCGCGGTCTCCGGCGTGGAAAGCCTGGACCGGAGCCTTCTGGCCACGGGTTTCCCCTACGACGTCCGGACCAGCCCCCGGAACAACCTTGCCGATTTCTGCGCCTTCGCCGTGCGCTGCCACGGGATCCGCCGGAGCGGTTCGGCCGCGCTCGATCTCTGCCACGTGGCCGCGGGCCGTCTGGACGGTTTCTGGGAACTCAATCTCAACCCCTGGGACTGCGCCGCCGGGTACCTGGCGGTCCGGGAGGCGGGGGGGTGGGTGACCCGGTACGACGGGTCCGAGGGGGGGATCCACGACCGGGAGGTCGTCGCCTCCAACGGCCGGATCCACCCCGGGATGATGGAGGTGCTGGCCGCGGGCCGGCGGAAACAGGAGGGGGTATGAAACTGAGGGACAGGATCAGCGCGGACCTCACGGCCGCGATGAAAGCGAGGGAGCCGGCGCGGCTCGGCGTCCTCCGGATGATGAAGGCCGCGGTGAAGAACAGGGAAATCGAGCGCCTCCGGGAACTGGAAGACCCCGAGGTCCTGGAGGTGCTGCTCTCCCTGGTGAAGCAGCGGCGCGATTCGATCGAACAGTTCACCCGGGGCGGCCGGCCGGAACTGGCGGCGAAGGAGGCGGCGGAGATCGGGGTGATCGAAACCTACCTCCCCGCGGCCGTCGGCGAAGGGGAGATGGACGAAACCGTCGAGGCCGTCATCGCCGCAACGGGCGCCGCATCCCCCAGGGACATGGGGAAGGTCATGAAGGGGTGCATGGCGCGTTTCGCCGGCCGTCCCGTCGACGGGGCCCGGCTCAGCGAGCGGGTGAAGGCCAGGCTCGGCGCCTGACCCGGGCGCGGCCCCGCGCGGGCGGGCCGGCCGGAAGTGTGCTATTTTAATGGAGTGCTGCGCCAGAAGCTCGATCATCTGCCGGCCGAACCCGGCGTCTATATCTACCGGAACGCCCAGGGGAAAATCCTCTATGTCGGCAAGGCCCGGTCCCTGCGCCAGAGGGTGCGTTCCTATTTCCAGGAGAGCGGCCCCCACGACCTGAAAACGCGCCACCTGGTGGCCGAAATCGCCGACCTGGAAACCATCATCACCGACAGCGAAGTCGAGGCCCTGATCCTCGAATCCACCCTGGTCCGGAAGCACCAGCCCAAGTACAACATCCACCTGAAGGACGACAAGAGCTTCCCGTACCTCAAGCTGACGGTCCAGGAACCCTTCCCCCGCATCTTCATCACCCGCCGGGTGCGCCGGGACGGGGCGCTCTATTTCGGCCCCTTTCTCCCCGCGGGGAACGCCCGGCGGACGGTGAAACTGGTGAACAAGTATTTCCGCCTGCGCGCCTGCAACCTGGAGATCGACGGCACCCTCGCCCGCCCCTGCCTCGATTACCAGATGCAGCGCTGCCTGGGCCCGTGCGTCGCGGGGCTCTGTTCGAAGGAGGCGTACGCGCGCGCGGTGGACGACGTCCGGCTGCTCCTTTCGGGCAGGTCGGAAGAGCTCGTGCGCCTGCTCGAGCGCCGCATGGACGCGGCCGCCGAGGAGCTGCGCTACGAAGCGGCGGCCGTGTACCGGGACTGGATCGCCATGGTGCGGGAAATGTCGGAGCGCCAGAAGATGGCGCTCGAGGGGGAGGACGACCGCGACTTCTTCGGCTATTACCAGGAAGGGACGCAGGCGGCGCTCGAGGTCTTCGTACAGCGCGGGGGGAGGGTGGTCGGGCGGCGGGAGTTCTTCTGGGAGGACATGATCTCCTTCGACCCGGGGGAGTTCCTGTCCGAGGCGCTGCACCAGTATTACCTGCAGGACAGCTTCATCCCCGGGGAAATCCTCCTCCCCGCGGACGTGGAGGACGCGGAGGTCCTCGAGGACTGGCTGTCGGGGCGCAGGAAGGGCCGGGTCCATATCCGGTCGCCGCGGCGGGGGCTCAAATCGGAAATGCTCGACCTCGTGATGCGCAACGCCCGGATGGCGTTCGATACGCGCTTCCGCATCCTGAAGCCCCGGGGGGAGGAGCTGCTCGAGCCGCTGCGGGAGGCCCTCGGCCTCCCCGCCCTCCCCAGGAGGATCGAGACCTTCGACATCTCCCACGTCCAGGGATCCGATACGGTCGCCAGCATGGTTCTCTGCTGCAACGGGAAGATGCAGCGCGGCGGCTACCGCAAATTCAAGATCGAGAGCGTGAAGGGGCCGGACGACTTCGCCTCCATGCGCGAGGTCATCCACCGGCATTACGGGAACGTGCTCGAACAGGACGACGGGGTGCTGCCCGATCTCGTGCTCGTCGACGGGGGGAAGGGGCAGCTTTCGGCGGCGGTTTCCGCCCTGGCCGAACTGGGGCTCGAAAACCAGGCGGTGGCCGCCATCGCCAAGAGGGAGGAGGAGCTTTTCGTCAAGGGGAGGGAGGGCGCTCCCGTCGTGCTCCCCCGGGAGTCCCCGGCCCTGCACCTGATCCAGCTGATGCGGAACGAGGCCCACCGCTTCGCCGTCACCTATCACCGCAAGCGGCGGGAGTTGCGCGATTTTGATTCCGAACTGATGGATGTTCCCGGGATCGGGGAGGTCCGTCGCAAGGTGCTGCTGCGGGCGTTCGGGAGCCTGGAGCGGGTCAAACGGGCGGAGTTCGGCGAGTTGGCCCCCTACGTGGGCCCGCGGGCAGCCGCCCGGATCCTGGAGCACTTCGCCAGAAAAGAGCCGCCGTAGCCCCTACACGATGCTGAAGTCGGAGACGGTCGATTTGTCCCCCAGGACGGTCCCGGGCCGCAGCCGGGCGCCTTCCCCGATATGGCACAGCCTCCCGATGACGGCCTTTTCGATGCGCGCGTGCGCCATGATGCGCGTGCCGCTCCAGATGACGGAATCCTTGATCAGCGCCCCCTCTTCGATGCGGCATCCTTCACCCAGCACCGAATTTTCGATGGCCACGCCCGATTTGATCACGCATTTTCCGTCCAGGATGGAGAAGGCGTCGATGGAGACCTCCTGCTTTTTCCAGTTGTTCGGGGGGCACGCCTTCTGGGGGTAGCCGGGCATTTTCGTCCTGCCGGAGATGATGCCGAAGCTGGCTTCCAGGTATTTCTGGGGGCTGCCGATGTCCTGCCAGTAGCCGTGGGTGAGGCAGGCGTAGACCCGCGCCCCCTCCTGCACCATGGCCGGGAAGATGTCGCGCTCGAAACTCTGGGTTCCCTCGCCCGGTATCCGGTCGAGGACCGAGCGCTCGAGGACGTAGATGCCGGCGTTGATGGTGTCCCCCGTCACCTCGTCCTCCGGCGGCTTCTCGGTGAAACGGATGACCCTGCCGTCCGGCGCCGCTTCCACCAGCCCGTAACCCACGGGGTTCATCACGCGGGCTGTCACGATGGTGGCCTCGGCCCCCCGGGCCTTGTGGCAGGCGAGGACCTCCCTCAGGTCGATGTCGGTCAGGATGTCGCCGTTGAGGACGATGGTGGTGTCGTCGATGAGGTTCTCGGCCGCCTTGAAGGCGCCCGCCGTGCCGCGGGGGAGGTCTTCGTGCGTATAGCGCATGGTGACCCCGTACTTCATGCCGTCGCCGAAGATGTCGGTGATCTTCCGGGGCTGGTAGGAGAGGCTGAGGATGATCTCCGTGATGTCCGCGCGCTTGATGTGGTCGATCTGGAAAAAAAGAAAGGGGATGTTGGCGAGGGGGACGATGGGCTTGGGAACATGCAGAACCAGGGGACGCAGCCGAGCTCCCTTTCCCCCGGCAAGTATGAATGCTTTGATCACGGCGTCGAGTCCCTCCCGCGGGAATGATAGCACAAAGTCCCGCTCCTGAATCCTGCATCCTCGCACCCGGTTTTGTGATAATCTACCCTTGATCATGAATCTGCCGAACGCCTTGACCATAGCCCGAATCTTCCTGGTGCCCGTCGTCGTCGCCCTGCTCCTGACCGTCGAAATCCGGACCTGGGCCTTCCTGGGCGCCAGCCTGTTCCTGGCCGCGGCCCTGACCGACCTGCTCGACGGCTACCTTGCCCGGCGGCGCAAGCAGGTGACGACCCTGGGGCGGCTCCTGGACCCCATCGCCGATAAGCTCCTCATCTCCTCCGCGCTGGTCGCCCTGGTGCAGCTGGGGATCGCGCCCGCCTGGATGGTCGTCATCATCATCGGCAGGGAATTCGCCGTCAGCGGGCTCCGAAGCATCGCGGCCCACGAGGGGTTCTCGATCGAGGTCTCGCGCCTGGGCAAGGGGAAGATGGTGGCCCAGGTGGCCGCCGTGGTGGGGCTGATCCTGGGGCACAAGTACGGGGGGTGGGTGCAGGGGACCGCGACCGTGCTTCTATGGGGCGTGGTGATCCTGGCGCTGGTCTCCATGGCGCAGTATTTCCGCGATTTCTGGTCCAAGCTGGACAACAGCATCAAGTACCGCGAGAAGCGCCGGCGCAGGGTGCTCCAGAGGCGGCGCCTCCGTGCCGAGCAGCGGCGGGAACTGGGACGGCTGCGCAAACTCGAACAGCTGCACCGGCTGGAAGCGGCCGACCGTCCGGCTGCCAACCTGAAGAATTCCCGTTGAGGGCGGGGGGAGCCATGCTCGACCGCGCTGACAAGGCCGCACTCCTCGGACTGGCCCGCGGGACCCTCCAGGCCCGCCTGGCCGGGGAGAGGGCGCCGGGACTCGACCGCCCGGGTCCAGCCCTGCTCGAACTGAAGGGGGCGTTCGTTTCCCTCCATCGGGAGGGGGAACTCCGGGGCTGCATCGGCCAGATCGTGGCCGACCGGCCGCTGTGCGAAATCGTCGCCCACTGCGCCGTCAGCGCCGCCTTCGGCGATCCCCGGTTCCCGCCGGTGACCGCCGAGGAGCTGCCGTTGCTCGAACTGGAGATCTCGGTCCTCGCTCCCCTGCGCCGCATCGACGACGTCGAAGAGATCCGGGTGGGGGTGCACGGCCTCTACCTCGTGCGCGGGCCTCACCGGGGCCTGCTCCTGCCGCAGGTGGCGACCGAGCAGGGCTGGGACCGGAGGCGGTTCCTCGAACACACCTGCCGCAAGGCCGGGGCGGCCCCCTCGGCATGGCGTGAGGCGGAGACCGAGATCTACGTCTTCGAGGCCGAGGTGTTTTCCGAATCCATGCTCTCCGGCTCTCCGGCGCGGTCCTGACGCCGTATGGAGTCCCCCCGCTCTTCGTGGTATACCTAGTTTTATGAGACCCGGGGGATTCCATCTTTTGCGGATCGGCGGCATCGATGTCACCATCGACTACTCCTGGTTCGTCATGTTCTTCCTGGTGCTTTACATCATGGCCGAAAGCTACTTTCCCCGGGTGCACGCGCACTATTCCACGGTGCAGTACTGGATCATGGGGGGCGTTGCGGCCATCCTCCTTTTCGCTTCCGTCCTCGTGCATGAACTGGCCCACTCGCTGGTCGCCCTCCGGCACGGGATCCGGGTCGCCGGCATCAGGCTCTTCATCTTCGGCGGGATGGCCGAAGTCGTCTCCGAAGCCCGCAACGGGAGGCAGGAATTTCTGATCGCCCTGGCGGGCCCCGCGACCAGCATGGGGATCGGGGCGGGGCTTCTGGCCGTCCATTTCACCACCGTGAGCCTGTCGTCGGCCGTGGCGGGGATCGCGTGGTGGCTGGGCTGGGCCAATATCCTCCTGGCCCTCTTCAACCTGATCCCGGGCTTTCCCCTGGACGGTGGCCGCATCCTGCGGGCGTTCCTCTGGGACCACTGGGACGACCTGGCGCGCGCCACCCGGGTGGTCAGCCGGATCGGCAACGCCTTCGCCCTCTTTCTCATCATCCTGGGGGTCCTCCAGTTCCTGCTGACCCAGAGCCTGCTGTCCGGCCTCTGGCTGGTTCTGATAGGGATGTTCATGAAACAGTCGGCGGCCGGGGGTTACCAGGCGATCATGCTGAAACAGGCGCTCGCCGGGGTGGAGGTGCGGCAGGTCATGACGGCCGACGTCGTGAAGGTGGACTGGCTCACCCCGATCGACCGGCTGATCCAGGATTACATCTACCGGCACCAGTTCACGCAGTTTCCCGTTTTCAACCGGGAGGAGTTCGTGGGGATGGTGTCCCTCGAGGAGGTCAAGACGGTACCCAGGGAGCTGTGGGGGTTCAAGCAGGTGCGGGACGTGATGACGCCGGTCGAGCTGGTGCCGTCGCTCAGGCCTGCGGACCCCGCCGGCGAGGCCCTCTCCCGGATGACCACCGAGAACGGATGCATGCCGGTGGTGGAGAACGGGTCGCTTCTGGGAATCGTGACGCGAAGGGACATCCTGGATCTTTTCAAAATCAAATCGGATCTCGGGGCCGCCTGAAAGGGCCGATCCACACCCCGGGGCGCCCGGCGGCTCCACCGGACGCCCCGACTCATCCTGCGGAGGGGCTATGATCCGCTCCATACTGTTTGCTCTGGCTGAAACGCCTTACGGCTCCGGCGCCTCTAACCACGCGTGCTGGCTTGCCCGCAAGGAAAACAGTTTTGTCCACGCGCTGGCCGTGATCGACATCGCCGCCTTCGAGATCCCGGTAATGGGGGCGGCCGACGGCTTCATGCCGTCGGTGGTAACCCCGCCCGTGCATTCGGGCCAGACTCTGATGCAGGACCTGACGGCGGCGGCGGGGGGGCGGCTGGAGGATTTCGCCGCCCGGTGCTCGGCCAGGGGGATCTCCTGCGCCACGGAAATCAAGAGCGGGATACCGGCGGACGTCATCTGCCAGGCGGCGGTCGCCCACGACATCGTGGTCGTTTCGCGCGCCGGGTACAGCCGCGTCCCCTCCCCCCATTCCGTGGATTCCATGGTCGCACCGGTGATCCGGGGGGCGGTCCGCCCCGTGCTCGTTGCCGGTTCGGAGTTCCCCGAGGACGGGGAACTGCGCAATGTGCTGGTGGCCTACGACGGGAGCCTGCACGCCGCGCGCGCCCTGCCCGCGGCCGCGGAACTGGCGGCCCGGCCCGGGGTCCGGTGCACCCTCCTGACGGTCGCGCAGCAGGAGAGCGCAGGGCGGGAGACCCTTGCCCCGGCCGCGGCGTTTTTGCACCACCACGGCATCGATCCCAGCATCCGGGTGATCGTCCACGCGAAACCGTCGGAGGTGATCTGCGATCTCGCCGGGAGCGAGGGGGTGGATCTCGTGGTGATGGGGGCCTACGGGCGCAGCCCCATCAGGGAGGTCCTCTTCGGCAGCACAACGGAGCGCATCCTGGCCCATTGCGCCGCCAGCGTCGTTCTGCAGGCCTGAGGGCGCGCATCCGGAGGGGGTCAACGCCGGGTGAGGCGGAGCAGGAAATCGAGGAGGGGGCGCAGCGAGGGCTCCACCATCTCCTCGGCGGCCTCCACCGTGTGCGTCCTCTCCCCGGTGTCCACCGTGACCCGGAAGAAGAAACCGTCGGGCGCGCGCGGGCCGGTCCCGGCCGCGGGCGGGAGGCTGAAGAAGGCCGAGTCCCGCAGCAGTCTCTTCAGACGGCGGGCCTCGGCCGGGGGCAGGTCGGCGCCGTCCAGGGCCGCCTCGACCTTCCTGCCGGCCAGTCCTCCGGTGCGTTCGAACACGATCTTCATCACCCCATCTTACACCGGATGAAGATTCCGTGAAATAATCAGCCCCGTCGGCAAGCATAGGCTGTACCGCAGGCCCGGCGGCGTTCCCCGGAAACCCTCCCTTCCCCGGACAAACTCAACAACAACGCCGCCGGGGACTCCCCCCCGGGGAGCGCCTCCCTCCGAGGCTGCGCTTCATCGTCCTCAACCCCGTTCCGCCGTCCGGGCCGAGGCCGTGCCTGGCCAGTGCCGCAGCCAGCCTCCGGCGTCCCCGGTGCAGCCGGTTGATCACGTTCTGGTACCGCTCGGGGTTCAGCCGGTCCACGATCTCCCCCGGATCGAGCCCCGAGATCAGCAGCTCCATCGCCTGGCGTTGCGAATCGGGCAGCCGGGCGAGCGTTTCGTCGACGATCCCCTGCATCTCGTCGCGAAGAAGGCTGATTTCGGGGGAGGGGGGCGAGGGGAAGAGGCCGGCGTCGACAGAGGCCCCGCCAACCCGGGGGGCCGTCCGACGCCGGCCCGATTCCCAGTCGTCCAGGGAGGTGGTGCGGCGGGCCTTGCGATAGTAATTTCCAACCTTTCTCCGGAGCACCCCCATGCTCCACACCAGCGGGCTCTTGCGCAGTTCGGCCCGGGGGCATTTGGCGACCAGGGTCAGGAGCGTCTCCTGGACCAGGTCTTCCGCGTCGTTGGGGTTCGGGATGCGCCCGGCCGAGAGTTTTTTCAGGGCCGCGCGGATCGAGGCGATCTCGTCATCGGTCCATTCCGACGGGGCCGGCTCGCCGGCACACTCCCTGCACAGAGGGCCTTCGGAAACGTAAAGGGGAACCGCTTCGAAGTGAAGATAGGCTTGTTCGGACACCGCTCGCCCTCCAATTCAGAAGGTTTGGAAAACCCTGAATTCGAGGGTGTGAGGGGTGAGGAAAAAGTAATGCCGCCGCGCGGGAGAAGTCAAGCGCTTTCTTCCGCGGGGCCGGGAAAGGAACCCGCGTCAGTCCCGGGGGGCGTAGTAGCCGGGCCGGGCCGTTACGCTGACGCCCTGGCGGGCCACCCCCACGTCGATACGCCGGTAGGACCCGTCCTTGTTCGTGTTGCTGGACACGTATCCGAGGGTGTACTGGTTGCGGAGTTCCTCGTCCACGTCGGCGTAGATGTCGTCGAGCTGGCCGAAATTGTTGGGATAGAGGACCCGCCCCCCGGTTTCGTAAGCCAGCTTCCGCAGCGCCAGGTCCGCGTTGGCGAACTGCTGCTGGGGGACCTCCCGGTAGAGGGCGGCCACGAGCTGGCGCAACGCCTCCGTCTTGCTGACGACGTAGACGGCCACCTCCTCGTGGACGGCGGCCCCGACCGCTTCTTCGAAGGTGACGGCGCTCCTGTTGTCCAGTCCGTCGCTCATGATGATCATGACCCTTTTTCCCTCGACGCCGCGGAAGACGTCGTTCGAGACGACCCACACGGCGTCCCATACCTTCGTGTCATCCTTGCAGTAGATCGAGGTCAGGACTGGGCCCAGGCGGGCGGTTTCGGTGCCCCAGTCCATCTTCAGCCGGATTTCGGTGTTGAAGGTGGTGAGGGAAAAGCGGTCCTCGGGCTTGAGCTGTTCGATGAAGCGCCGGGTCGCGTACCGGATCGCCCCCCACTCGGAGCGGACGCTCCCGCTTGTGTCGAGCACGATGGCGATGTGGACGGGGAGCCCTTCCTGGGCGAAAAAGAGGATCTCCTGCGGTTGCCCGTCCTCGAGCAGCCGGAAGGACTCGCGGGGCAGGCCCCGGACGAAATTCCCGTCCGCACCCCGGATGGTGACCGGGACGTTGACCATGTTGACCTCGACGCCGATCTTGAACCCCGCCTGGGGGATGCCGGGCGCCTCCGCCTGCGGCGCCGGCGTCTGGCCGGGGGCGAGGGCGGTCGCCAGGGCCGCGAGAGCGGTCGCGAGAAGGCAGGTCCATGTGGTTTTTCGGTTCGTCATACGGCCGTCAGCCTCCGGGTGTCGCTTCGGTCTTCCCCCCGAGCGCGGCGGGGAGTTTTTCATAGATGCCGCCGAAGCCGCCGTTGGACAGGAGGACCACCAGGTCCCCCGGGCGGGCTTCGGCCCCTATCTTCCCTATGATACCGTCCACGGTCCCCAGGTTCCAGGCGGCCGCGCCGCGGGAGCGCAGGTCCGAAACCAGCCGGTCGAGATCAAGCCTCTCGCCTTCCGGCACTCTTTCCGGCCTGAACAGGTCCGGGAACGCCACGCAGTCGGCGACCGCGAGCGCATCGGCGATCTCCCGCTGGAAGACGTTGCGGCGGCTGGTGGCCGAACGCGGTTCGTACACCGCCCATACCCGTTCGGGCCGGAAGGCGGCCCGAACCGTTTCCAAAGTCTCCCGGACGGCGGTGGGGTGGTGCGCGAAGTCCTCGTAGATGCGGATCCCCCCCACTTCGGCCCGCAGCTGGAGCCTGCGGCGGACTCCCGCGAAGGACTCCAGCCCCTGGCCGATCTCCCGGGCGGAGACCCCCAGGCGGTGCAGCACCGCCATGGCGGCCAGGGCGTTGCGGATGTTGTAGCGTCCCACCGCCCTCATCCGGAAACGGCCGAAACGCTCCCCCCTGTAAGCCACGTCGAAACTCGAGCCCTCCTCCCCCATCTCGATCGCGCCGGCGCTCCAGTCGCAGCCGGGGTCGATGCCGAAGGTCTCCCGGGCGCAGAGGCTGCCGGCGCAGGCCTCGAGCGCGGCGGGGCTTTCGCCCCCCACCGCGAGAAAGCCCCGTTCCGGGATGAGGTGGACCAGGCGCCGGAACTGCAGCTGGATGCTCTCCAGGTCCGGGTAGATGTCGGCGTGGTCATACTCGACGTTGCCGATCACGGCCAGGTAGGGGAGGTAGTGGAGGAACTTGGGCCCCTTGTCGAAAAAGGCCGAATCGTATTCGTCCCCTTCGACCACGAAATGCCCCCCGCCGCCCAGGCCGTAGCTGGACCGGAAATTCTCGGCGATCCCCCCGATCAGGAAATCGGGGTGCAGGCCGGCGGAGTGCATCCCCCAGGCGAGCATGGAACTGGTGGTGGTTTTGCCGTGCGTCCCGGCGACCACGACGGGCGTCTTCCGGAGGAGAAAGAACCGCTGGAGCGCCGCCGGGAAGGAGGTGTAGGGGATCCTGCGGTCGAGCACGTGTTCGATCTCGGGATTTCCGCGGGACAGGGCGTTGCCGATGATGACCAGGTCCGGTCCCGGCTCGAGGTTGCGCGCGTCGTATCCCCGGCGCACCGGGATGCCGTGGCCGGCGAGAAAATCGCTCATCGGGGGGTACACCCCCTCGTCGGAGCCGGAAACCTCGTGCCCCGCTTCCTTGAGCATCGCCGCCAGCGAGGCCATGCCGGTTCCGCAGATCCCGGCCAGGTGTATCCGAAGGAATCCGTTTTTGGGCATGGGGGTCAGGAATATTTCAGGCCGGTGATTTCGATGGTGATGTTCTTGGGGTCCCAGTAATATTCGACCGCCTCGACCCCGATGGTGAAGGAGCGTCTTTCCAGCGGATTCATCGGCTTGCCCACGTATCCCGCGCCGGGACGCAGGGCGAAGGCCGTCCGTTCCTTCGAGACCTTTCCCCAGGCGTCGTACAGGGTGAGGTGCAGCTCGACCGCCTCCAGCGTCCGGTCCCCGTCGTTGACGAGGACGCCCGAGATCATGGCGATCCGGGCGTTGCTGAAACTGACCCCCAGGCTGGCCTTGACGTCCTCGATGAAAATCCTTGTCTTGTAATATTCGAAATTGGTGTCCCCCGGGCGCAACAGTCCGGGGACGGCCACCCCTGCGGGTCCGGCATCGGATTCGAGGCCGCGCTGGTAGTACACGTAGAGCGCCACGGCCCCCGCGAGGACCGCCAGCACTCCGACGGTCGCGAGCATCATTGTCAGCCGCCTGGTCAGACGCCTGCTTTTCAGCGGTTCGGAATGGAATTCCACCATGGTTTCGCCCCTGGCCTCGTGATGTGAGTCGCTTCCGGACTTCATTATAGCAGATTCCAACCCCGCGGGCGGCGGGGGGAGCGGAGTTTTGTTCGTTGAGTCGCGTGGCGGTGCGGGTTACTATACTGTTTTCATTTTCAGGGATGAGCCATGATATTCAAGAAATGCTGTTTCTGGGTTTTCCCCGCCGCCTGCCTGCTCTTCTTCTCCGCCGCGCCGGCCCGGTCCGCGACGTCGCTCCCGAAGCTCGAGTCGAAACGGCTGCTGAACGACCTGCAGATTACGGTCGCCACGACCGCGGAGGCCTCGGACAGGGCCGCCGTGGGCCTCGTCGTCCGGTACGGGGCGGCGTTCGACCCGGTCGACAAGGGGGGGGTCGCCCACCTCCTCTCCCGGATGTTCCTGAAGAAGACGGCCGACCGCTCGGCCGAAGACATACGGGCCGAGCTCGAGGTCCTGGGCGCCCGGGTGGAGGTTCGGTGCGACTGGGACGGGATCCGGTTCCTCCTGACAGCCCATCCCTCCAGTTTGGAACGCGCCCTCCTGCTGCTGTACCAGGTGGTGGGGGAGGCCGAGTTCGAGGAAGACGATTTCGAGGAGGAGCGGCGATCGCTCCTGGAGGAGCTCGGCAGGCGGCCCGATCCCCGCAGGCGGATCCACGCGCAGATGGAAGGGGCCCTGTTCGGGGGCACGACCTACGGGAGGCCCCTCACCGGGACCCCCGAGAGCGTCGCGGCCCTGGTGCTCGGGGATGTCCGGTTCTTCTATCGCAAGTTCTTTTCCCCGGGACAGGCGGCCCTCGAGATCGTGGGGCCGGTGGACGCGCGGCCGCTGCTCGAGCGGGCCACCCGCATCTGGGGGATCTGGGTCCGCAAGGACGATGTCCCCTTCACCTTTGCCCAGCCCTCGCGCCCGGCGGGACGGCGGATCCTGGTGGAGGACGATCCGGGCTCTCCGGCCGCCCATTTCATCATGGGCGGCCTCTTCCCGCGCCGCGAGGATGCGGAGTATGTCCACGCGCTCCTGGCGGCCCGGATCCTCGAGGGGCGCCTGAACCGGATCCTGCCCACTTCGCTGCTCACGGTCGGGAGCGAGGGGCGCCGCCTGGCCAGCCCGTTTTACGTCCAGGGCCAGGCTGCGGCGGAGCAGGCCGTGGGGGAGATCGTCCAGATCCTGGACGCCGTGGAGGAAATGAAGAAGGGGGAGGTGACGCCGGAGGAGCTCGGGGCCGCGCAGGCGGAGCTGGCCGATGATTTCCGCCGTCGGCTGGGTTCGCCCGAGGGGCTGGCCCACATCCTCATGGATGCCGAGCTGTACCGCCTGGGCCGCAACTACCCGGCCTATTTCCTCGACCGCATCGCCCGGTGCGACGCCGCCGCCGTCCGGAAGGCGGCGGGCGAGTGGATCTTTTCCGGGGGGGAACTGCTGCTGATTCGCGGCCCCCTGGATGCGCTCGGAACCAGGCTCGGCGTCCTGGGTCCCTTCGAACCCCTCATTCCCTAGGCTGGATTCACCGGAGGCAGTCATGAACGTTCCGTTGCTCGATCTGCAGGCCCAGTACGCGACCATCAAGGACAAGGTTCAGGCGGCGGTGGGGGCCGTGTTCGAGAGCCAGCGCTTCGTCCTGGGAGCCCAGGGGGCGGCGCTCGAGGAGGAGATCGCGCGCCATTGCGGCGCTGCGTTCGGCGTGGGGGTCGCCTCCGGCACCGATGCCCTGCTCCTCTCGCTGCGGGCCCTCGGCGTCGGGGCGGGGGACGGGGTCGTCACCGTCCCGTTCACCTTCTTCGCCACCGCCGGCGCGGTGGTCAACCTCGGCGCCCGCCCGTTTTTCGTGGACATCGAACCGGTGGGGTACGGGATGGACCCGGACCGGCTGGCGTCGTTCCTCGAGGGGGAGTGCCGGCCCGACACCGCGGCGCGGTGCGTCGTCCACAAGGCTTCCGGTGCGACGATCCGGGCCGTTCTCCCCGTGCACCTCTACGGCCAGTGCGCCGACATGGACCCCATTCTGGAGGTGGCCCGGCGGTATGGGCTGCCGGTCGTGGAGGACGCGTGCCAGGCCATCGGCGCGGACTACAAGGGCAAGAAGGCCGGCGCGCTGGGCGATCTGGGGTGCTTCAGCTTCTTCCCCTCCAAAAACCTGGGGGGGGCGGGGGACGGCGGCATGGTCGTCACCTCCGACCGCGGATTGGCCGACCGGGTGCGGCTGCTGCGCGGTCACGGGGCCCACGCGAGGTACTTCCACGACATTGTCGGGTTCAACAGCCGCCTGGACGAACTCCAGGCCGCCGTGCTGCGGGTCAAGCTCCCGTACCTCGACGAATGGTCCGAAGGGCGCCGCAGGAACGCCGCGGCCTACGGGGAGGACTTCCGGGCCGCCGGGCTGCTGGATGTGCTCCAGCTCCCCGAGGTGCTTCCGGGCCGCTCCCACATCTTCCACCAGTACGTCATCCGGGCCGAGCGGCGGGACGAGCTGCAGGCGTTCCTCCGGGAAGGGGGGATCGGGACCGAGGTCTACTACCCCGTTCCGCTGCACGAGCAGGAGTGCTTCCGCGGGCTCGGGTACGGGGCGGACGATTTCCCCCGCTCCCGCGCGGCGTCGCGCTCCACCCTGGCCCTGCCGGTCTACCCCGAGCTTTCCGCGGAGCAGCGGCGGTGGGTCGTCGACCGCATCGCGCGCTTCTACCGCGGCGCGGCCTGACCGCGCGGGGTCGCGTAGATGCTGACGGGGGCCCCGCCTTCGTCGGCCTGGGCGTAGTTGTTCCCGTAGCTGAGGAGCGTCGGCTCCGTTCCCCGGATATAGTACTCCTGGATCCTCTGCAGGCAGCGCTCGGTGGCCAGCAGGCCCGTGGTCGGGTCGATCTCCACCCGGACGACCCCCTCGGGCGGCTCGAACCCCCCCCCGCCGAGGGGGAGCAGGTCCGCCGCTTTCTTCATGAATTCGGCCCAGATGGGGAGGGCGGCCTGCGACCCGGACAGTTTCAGCTCCCGGTTGTCGTCGAACCCGACCCAGACGATGCAGAGCAGGTCCGGGGTATACCCCGCGAACCAGCCGTCGTGCGACGTCCCCGTCTTGCCGGCGGCGGGGAGGGAGAACCCCCGGGCGCGGGCACCCGCCCCGGTCCCATGGTCGAGGACCGACTGGAGCAGGGAGGTGACCATGAAGGCGACCTCCGGGGTGAGGGCCGCGACCGTTTCCTCCTTCTCCTCACGGCCGGGAACGCCGTCTTCGCCGATGACGGCGGTGATGGGGGTCAACGGGGACAGGAGGCCCCCGCCCGCGAAGGCCGTGTACGCCCGGACCATTTCCAGCGGCGTGATCTCGAAGCTCCCCAAGGCGATGGAGGGGAAGGGCTGGATCGCCTCGTTGAGCCCCAGCCTGAGCGCCAGTTCCCTGACCCTGCCGAAGCCGACGGTCTCGGCGAGCTTCATCGTGGGGACGTTGAGCGACCGGGTGAGCGCCTGGCGCATTGACACCTGCCCGAGATATTCCTGGTTGTAGTTGCGCGGCTCGTAGGAGGTGTCCTCGTACTGGAACCGGGTCGGCTGGTCCAGCAGCAGGGTGGCCGCCGTGAGCGGGGCCGCCTTCGAGTAGGCCGTCTCCAGCGCGGCGGCGTAGACGAGGGGCTTGAAAATGCTCCCCGGCTGCCGCTTCGACTCGGTGATCCGGTTGAACTGGCTGGCACCGTAGTCCCTCCCCCCGATCATCGCCAGGACATGGCCGTTTTTCGGGTCCACCGCGATCAGGCTGGCCTGGACCGTGCCCGGGGGAACGGGTTCCGCCCGTTCGGCCAGGGTTACGTCGAGCGCCCTCACCCCCCCCTCGACCGCTTCGAAGGCCGCCTGCTGCAGTTCGGCGTCGAGGGTGGTGTAGACCCGGAATTTCGAGTGCGCCAGCGCGTCGGCGCCGTGCCGCTCGAGCAGCCGCTCCTGGACGTAGTCGACGAAATAGGGGGCGCCGGAGTAGTCGAGGAGCGTCGTCGGCTGGACCTTGACGGGACGGGCCTTCGCCCCGTCCCGTTCGCCCGGTGAAATCATCCCGTAACCGGCCATGAGGTCCAGGACCAGGTTCCGGCGCTCGAGCGCCCGTTCGGGGTAGCGCAGCGGCCCGTAGCGGTTGGGGGCCGAGATGATGCCGGCCAGGGTGGCGGCCTCCTCCAGGGACAGCTCCCGGATATTTTTGTGGAAAAAGGCGTTCGCAGCTTCCCCGAAGCCGACGATGCTGAAGGTGCCGACCTGCCCCAGGTAGACCTCGTTGCTGTAGAGCTCGAAGATCTGGCGCTTGGTGAGCCTCCGCTCGAGCAGCACCGACATGTAGGCGTCGGCGAACTTGCGCCGCAAGGTCCGCTCCGGGGTCAGGAAGTAGTTCTTGACGAATTGCTGGGTCAGGGTGCTGGCCCCCTGGGCCGCCTCGCCGACCCGGATGTCGACGATCAGCGCCTTCAGGATCCGGATCGGGTCGATGCCGCCGTGGCTGAAAAAGCGGCGGTCCTCGGAGGCGAGCACCGCGTCGACGAGGACCTGCGGGATCTCGTCATAGGTCACTTCACGCTTCTTCTCGCGCCTTTCGTCGATGACGTTGCTGAGCAGTTCCGGCCTGAGGCCGAAGCTTTCCAGGGGGGTCAGGCTGTCGGGATGGAGGACCGACTCGATCCGGGGCCCGCGGGTCCGGATCTCGGCCGCGCGCCCGGGGTCGACGGGGCTTGAGGCGTCGTTGCGGACCAGGATCCGCTCCGGGCCCGTGACCCGGAAGCCCGCCATCCCCGGGGTCGTGTTCCCCTCCTCGTATCCCAGGCGCCGGAGGCGCGCCCGGAGCTCCGGAAGGGAGAGCGCTTTGCCCGGGCGCAGGAAGGTCGGGGCCGAGTAGATGCGGGAGGCCGCAATGGTCCGACGGCTTCCCAGCTTCTGCTCGATCGTCCCGTCGAAAATGTAATAGTAGCGGAGGAGGAAGGCGCCCAGGGCGAGCGCCAGAACCAGCCCCAGCCCGATGAGGGCCTTGACCAGCGCCCTCCGGAGGGGCCGGGCCCGGCTCCCCGATTTTTTCCGTTTTTTTTCAGCCATGAATCTCCCGCCCGGCAGGATCCAGGCCTACAGGGCCTGGATCCTGCCGGTTTCTTCAACCTCGTACCCCCCGAGGACCAGGATCTGCTGCTGGAACTCCGGGGAGCGGATGATGTCAAGCATGAGCGCGATGCGCGCGTCTTCCAGAAGCGGTGTGGGGATCACCAGGTCGTAACGTTCCCTGGTTACGGGGATGAAATCGAGGTCGAGCGCCCGGGCCGCGGCCAGGATGCCCATCCCCGCGTCCGCCCTCCCCGAGGTGACCGCCATGGCGACGCTCATGTGCGTGTATTCCTCGTCGGCGTACCCCTGGACCCCGGCCGGGTCGATCCCCCCCTTGCCGAGTTCGTAGTCGAGCAGGATGCGGGTTCCGGAGCCCGCCTGGCGGTTGATGATGCGGACATCCGCGCGCGTCAGGTCGGCCGTCCCCCGGATCCCCTTCGGGTTCCCCTTCGGCAGCATCAGCCCCTGCCAGCGGTGGACCAGGGTGACCAGGGTGACCGGGGTGCTCCTGATGAAGCGACCGAGGTAGGAGCGGTTATAGTCCCCCGTCTCCGTGTCCAGAAGGTGGGAGCCGGCGAAGTGGGCGATCCCCTTTTCCACGGCCGTGAGCCCCCCCATGCTCCCGACATTGCTGGAGGAGACGGTGATCCTGCCTTCCGAGCGCTCCTTGAGGGCGCTGGCGAGCAGGTCGATCGTCAGGTCGTGGGACCCGAGGGTCAGGAGCCGGTTTTCCAGCTCCCCGGGGGAGGAGAGGAGTTCGACCCGCGCCTTCTCCCCTTCGGAGTAGCCGCTCGTTTCGGGAGGGATCCGCAGGATGCCGTCGGCCCGCACCAGGGACGTCAGCATGCCGGCCCCGCCGGTGAGGGGCATGGCCACGATCCGTTCGCCGATCCTGCCCAGGATGACGCGCACGTGCTCCTCGAGGCCGGGCCTGGAGGGAAGTTTCCGGCCGATGCAGACCTCCACTTCCTTCGTTTCAGGCGGCGCGAGCCCCTGGATCCGCCACAGGAGCGGGGTGACGAACTCCCGGAAGGAGACGGCGGCCGATACGGGGTAGCCCGGAATGCCGACCACCGGCCGGTTTTCCACCGCGGCGAGCAGCGTCGGCTTGCCGGGCATGACGGTCACCCCGTGGACCAGGAGTTCGCCCGCTTCGCGCAGGACCGCGGGGGTGTAGTCTTCCGAACCGGCGGAGGAGCCGGCGATGATGAGGAGGAGGTCGTACCCTTCGCCGATGCCCGAGAGGACCGAGGACCGGATCTCTTCCGGCTTGTCCGGGACCGGGCGCGCCAGGGTGCATTCGGCCCCGCATTCCTCGGCCATCGACTGGAGCACCTGCCCGTTGACCTCGAGGATCAGCCCCGGCCTGATCGGGTCGGTGACCTCTTCCGGGGGGACGACTTCGCTACCGGTGGGGATGATGAGGACCCGCGGTCTGCGGGAGACGGCGATTTCCAGGACTCCGGCCGCCAGCAGCGCCCCCTGGTCGAAGCTGCGGACCCGGTGATGGGCCGGGAGGATGATCTCCCCCTTGACGATGTCCTCCCCCATCTTGCGCACGTGCTGCCAGGGATAGACCGCTTCACGGACTTCCCACCCGGCGTCGGTCAGTTCCGCCTTCTCGATCATGACCACGGCGTCGGTCCCTTCGGGAAGGGGGTGTCCGGTGTTGACGGGGATCGCGTCCGTTCCCGCCGCGAGCAGGACGGGGGTCTCGGGGAAGGCGGAGAAGGTCGAGGAGGCCCGGACGGCTACGCCGTCCACCGCCGCCGCATGGTAGGCGGGGACAGACCGGGCCGCCTTGACGGCGCGCACGCTCAGCCGGCCGAGCGCGCGGCGCACCGGGATGATTTCCGGTTCCATCGCCAGGTCCCGGAAGCGCGACAGGAAGATCTCCCGCGCCTCGTCGAGCGGTTTCAGGTTGCGATAGGTGTGTCTTCTGGATGTCATGTCCGGCTCTTGATAGGGTTAATACTGGGTGACCTCGACGAGGGCCCCCCTGGGGATCCCTTCGGCGTTCATCGGGATCTGGAGGATGCCGTCCGCCCTGACCATCGTGGAGAGCATGCCCGATTTCCCGAAGACGGGGTGGGCGACGGTCGTTCCCCCGTCGCTGCGTTCGAGCCGCACGCGGACATACTCCTCCAGCCCTATGGTGGAGTGCACGCCGGTGGAAAGCTCCGCCTGCAGCCGGTGCCCCGCGGGGCCCTTTACCAGCCGGGCGCCCTGGAGGTAGCGCAGAAAGGGGGCCAGAAAGATCTGGGCGATCACCAGGGCTGAGACGGGGTGCCCCGGCAGGCCGACGATGGCCTTCCCCTTCTGCAGGGCGAGCAGGGTGGGTTTCCCGGGCCGGATGGCGATGCCGTGGGCCAGAATCTCGACCTCCGGGAGCCGGGATACGGTTTCCATCATCAGGTCGCGCGCCCCGACGGAACTCCCCCCCGACAGGACGACTACATCGGCCCCGGCGAGGGCGTCCCCGAGCGTCCGGTCGAGCCGCCGGGCTTCGTCCGGCACGATGTCAAAAAGGGCGGGGAGGCCGCCCGAGTCCCGGACCAACGCGGAGATCGCGTGGCCGTTGGCGTCGCGGACCTGTCCCGGCCGCGGTTTCCGCTCCATGGGGACGATTTCGTCCCCCGAGGAAATCACCCCCACCCGGGGGCGCCCGTAGACGGGGACTTCCGTGACGCCCAGGGCGGCCAGAAAGCCCAGTTCCTGGGGGCGCAACTCCTTGCCCGCTTCGAGGAGGGTTTCCCCGGAGCGCGCGTCCTCCCCTTTTTCCAGCACGTTGGTCCTCTGCGTGACCGGACGGGTGACTTCGATGCTGCCGGCCTCGGCCGCGTTGGTGTATTCCACCATGACCACGGCATCGGCCCCCGGCGGGAGGAATCCCCCGGTCGGGATGGGGGCCGCCTCCCCGGCGCCGAGCCGGAAGCGGGGGAGTTCCCCCATGACGACGGGGGGGGCCAGTGAGAGCAGCGCGGGGAGCGAATCGGAAGCCCCGAAGGTCTCCCGGGCGCGCACGGCATAGCCGTCGACGGTGGACCGCGCCCCCTCCGGCAGGTCCTCCGGGCAGGCCAGATCCCGGGACAGGACCCGGCCCAGAGCGTCGTCCAGGGGGATCGTCTCTCCGGCGAGGCGCGGAAAGCGGCCGAGAAGCTCGAGAAACCGGTCCGCCGTGATCACATGAAAAAATTCGGTCAAGACAACCCCTTGAGAACAAAGAGGGACGAGCGACCCGGGAAAAGCGGCGGGAAGCGCGCCCTCGTCAGGCGATTTCCGGAAGGCAGAAGGAGGTCTCCAGCCGCTTGCCGCACCGGGCGCAATTCCAGTCCACGCGCAGACTGGTGCATTTGATCCCCTTCTCGGTCCCCCACTCCATGCGCCAGCGGCCGCCGCAGGCGGGGCAGGCGGCGGCCGCCGCCAGCCGGATCCTGAGCGCCTTCCCCCCGCGCGGGGAGGGGACCTCCAGCCGCCGGATGCGGAGATCGGCGATCCCCGCATCTTTCAATTCTGCCAGCAGATTGCGGAAGAATCTAAGCGAATCGCCCGCTTTTTTTTCGGCCAGTCGGCGCCCGGCGTCCGTGCGCATGTTCGAAGGGAGGCAGGCGGCGTAGGTCAGTTCCTTGCTGAGATAGCCGAGGACCGATGAGCGCAGCGAACGGCCGCGCAGGACCGACTTGGTGAAGAAGGCGGCTACCCCCAGGGCCCCGAACTTGGAGAGGAAATCGGCGTCGTGGATCACGGCCGCGACCCGGTTCCCCCTGGCCCTCTCGTTGTAGAGGGCCCCGAGCCCCGACAGCACCCTGCGGATTTCGGCGGGTTTCATCGCGGCGTCGCCCAGGAGCCGTTCGGCGATCCGCGCCGATTCCTCCTCTTCGGCCGTCTCCCCCTCGTGGTATCTCCCCCCGGCGAATTTGCCCGCGTCATGAAACAGGGCGGCGACGGAAGGGATCAGGGGGTCCATCCCCTCCATGACGGCCAGGCGGCAGGCGTGGGAAGCCACGTGCATCGAATGCTCCCAGAGGTGGCTTTCCCCGGGCCCCGCGTCCCCCTCGTACTCCCGTTCGGAATCCTCGATGACGCCCCGGACCCGCGCGATCAGGCCGGGGAACCGGGATTCGATGACGCCTTCGTACGTGCACTTCTTTATGGTCATGAAGGCGGCATTATCCCGCGCCTCCGACGGGAGCGTCAAGCCATACTTGGCCTGCGCCCGGCAC